>NZ_CP031188.1:300000-430000 GCF_003344925.1 Flavobacterium arcticum
CTACTTCTTTAATAACAGCGATAACAGTATCATTAATAAACTTCATGGTATCATAAAGCAAATCTTGCACTCCCTCTTGAGCATCATCACTTACTCCCGAAATTTTTACTTTCTCGTAATGATCCTGAATAGCGTTTATTTTATTTAGCACCTCATTTAGTGCAATCAGTTTAGCAGCATTGCCCGATAAGTTTTTCGCGGCTGCTATATCTTTTATCAGCTTATCAATAAACGGCTTGTATTTGGTTTCGACCCAAGCATCTAAAATTGCTTTATCTGCTGCACTTAAATCTTCATCATCCCCAATGCTTAAAGGAGCATTCAATTGTTGATAAGAGGTATCTATTGCTAGAAGTATTCGCCCAACAGCAGGACGTATTAACTCATCTGCTATTATTTTTCCTAAAAAAGGAATACGAGCTTCAATTTGATCGGCTATAAAACCACCTACTGCCGATACTGCCTTTTTTGCCCATTTGCGCCATTTCTTAAACAGTCCCAAACCATGCTCATGTGCTACAGGTAAATTATTTGGTCTATATCGTACTACACTCATATTGTTATCTTTTTATTGGATGGTTGTTTTTTTGTTCCAGTATCGGGCATTTGTGTAAAGGAATAGCCTGCATAACCAAGTGCGCCAATTAACAGAAGCCACCCTACTACACCACCCCCATTTTGAGTAACATTGTTTGGGTTGTTATAGTCAACCACATTGCTATCTACTACATTACTGCCTCCTGTATTATTTGCATTGGTAGCAGTGAAATTTGCTACTGTATTGGTTAATCCCTGTATAAATTGCAATGCATTAAAAGATCCGTTGTTTGCCTGGACCACATAGTCGGTAATCTCAAATGCTGGAATATTTTTTGGTTTAGCAGAATAGTTATACATCTTCTGGGTACGTGTAATTGTGACACCTAGATAAGTGAAATTAATACCCATTGTATGCTCTATGCTGTTTTGCGGTGTCGATTGAAAAGATTGTGTACCTGCATAACCAACAATATTAAAATTGTCATTTAGCCAAGCATCAAGAGCTTTACCGCAGGTATCTTTAAAGAAATCCATTACCTTTATAGATGCCTCAAGGTTTTTATCTGTACAGGAATTCCAATCGTTATCACGATAGCGTTTTGTATCAAAACACATTCGTATCAAGTTTGCTGTACCTTTAAATTCTGTTACCCTATCACGCAGGGCATTCATGTTTTTTTGCTGTACTGCTTGGTTTATGGCTATTACAAGCTCATTGAAATAGTCGGTAATGATACCTATGTTTTTATCAACATCATTTTTATCATACGATGTGCCACCCCAACAGCTTATATTAGAAACAAGCCCTTTAACATCGTCTAGTTTAAATTTCTCAAGGTTTTGAAGGTCGCTCAAGTTAAACCCTAAAGCGTTTGGATGCGCTCCTGCAAGTACTTCATGTTCCATATAATAATCGTCTTTTTCTGCTATAGCAGGTTCTATAGCCATTGCAACTGTACCATCAATAACATAATATCCATTGTCAAGGTTTCCGCTTTCCTGATCTATTGGAGCAACTACATATACGTGTGTCCATAAATCAGGTTTATACGCCAAGTTTTTAATGCGTCTTATATAGTGTTTTACGCCTAACTCTGTCAGAATGCTACTTGCAATGATGCTGTAGCTCTTACAGTCTATACCCAATTGCCTAACGCTCCAAGAACAGGCAGGCGAACGGAGTTTTTGAGTTACTTCATCAATTTTGTACTGAAAATGGTTGTAACAAAAATCATGTATCGCGTTGCACGTTTGTTGCAATGAACCTTTATCGAGCAAAGGGGCTACTTTAGCCATATGACTATGGTACTTGTTTACAGTATAAGCCATTTGCTTTACCGAGTAATCCGTCATACCATTACCTGTAACAACTACATTGCAATCACTTTGCGGTATCAGCTTTTTATACTGTTTACCGCGTTGCAATGGGCGATATAATAATGTATTGAAGTCTGTCATTGTACCACTTATACTCGTTTTAGTTTCAAAACTGTAGTGCAAAGATTAACCAGATGATTACAAACCTTTAAACTTCAAATAATTTCATTCAATTACTATTAATCTTAAATAACTATTAGTAATTATTGAAAACATTCTCAGGTGTTTTTAAGTAAATTCATCATAAATAAAAATCATTGCAAGGAGAGAAAACAAATGAAAAATTCAGGTATTTCTACTTGATTTTAAGCCTATTATTTTCTATATATTTGATTATATGAAGACACACGCTGATAAAAAAAGTGAAACTAAACTTCAATCCGTTGCCAATACGATTTCAAAAAATCAAAGTAGCGCAAGTTCTCCTATGCACTTTGAAGACAATCGCCCTGGTGTAATCGTCCAGAAGAAACTACTTAACGTAATTAACAATCACTCTAATCAGCAACAACCCATACAAAAAAAGAATACTTTACCTAACAGCACTAATACTAAGGTTGTACAGCGGGCTATAATTAATATAGATGGTTATGAAGGTGCACCTTTAGACACAGACCAAGAAGGCATGACCGCAATAAAATCATATATTAAAAAATTGGTAGATGAACATAATACTGGAGGGTATAGTAATTTGGTTGAAAAATTAAATCAATTAGGTGAAGATGATTCTATGAAAGTTCCTGAGCTTTTAGAATACAGAAATGCTTATATGCATCAATTGTCAAAACCTTTAAGTCAAGATGATGATGCTACCAAAATGAGTGATGCATTAGAAACACCCATTGGACAAGGAACACAGCATCAAATTCCTCAAACAATACATCGGTTTTGGTCTGGAGGATCATTATCTGAATCTGCTATGAAAACACTAATAGACTCTGCAAAAAAAACCGAAGGAACACCGTGGAAACACAAGTTGTGGTATTCTAAAAAATTTGAGGATAAAATTAAAAAAGCTGAACCATCATTCTTTGAAAGGTTTGGTCAAAAAGGTACAGATTACAAAAATGATCAGGCTAAAATCAAAGCTCGAGAAGATCAACGAGCAGAGTTAAAGGCAAAAGGTTATGATATAAAAGCCATTGAAGATTTAGCAGATGGAGAACATGGTGTTACAACTAAAGAATTAGATCTATCTACCGATATCGCTGCAACATCTGCAAAAAAAGGAGGCGAAGGAGCATGGGATAATTTAAAATACTTTTCAGATATAGCACGCCTTATGTATTTACACTCCGAAGGTGGTCACCATATGGATGTTGACATTGGTTTAGGCGATATGGACATGCACAAACAATATAGCCATAATGATCCTAATGGTGAAGTGCCTCTTATGGGTACTTTGGCTAGAGATATGACTCCAGCTGGAGGTGGGCAAGAGGTATCAGAAAAGCTAAAAAGAACAACAGAACATCAAGTCAACCCCTATAAGCCTGAGGAAGCCAAGCAACAATACTTAACAGATGTTAAAGATTTAGCAGACAAAGCTACTACTGGATCTGCTATGTATAATGCATTAATAGCCTCTAGACCGAAAACTAACCATATTAAAGCTGCCATTGATAAAACAATGGAAACCTTAAGACCTAAAAAAGAAGATCAAAATCCCGAATTTAGTAGCGGAATGGGGGCTAGTTATGAAATGCTAACTGGAGGGAGAACCCCTGAGCATACTCAAAAACTTAATACAGGTATGAAACAATCAGTACCTCCTTACCTATTAAGGCTAGAACATTTAACTCCTGAAAGTGAAAATTAATCAAAATAGCTCTCTTAACACTATTTTTTCAATCGTGATAATTCAGCGAGTGCATAACCTACAAGTACACTAATACCTGTCCATATACCTATTAATACATCATTTAGCATATAAGCTGTTGAAATTACTATTGCAATGGCTGAAATAGCAACTACTGTTTTTACAATTCTTAGCATAGTTTTAAAGTTTATAGCCTTCTGGCAGTCCATATATTTCTACAAATTCTATAAATTCGGTATGACGCACCCGTTTTACACAAACAGGTTTGTCATTGGGTAATTTTCGATTATCGGCAATTATTGTATTTATCCCTTTACGTATATCACTATCTGTTAAATCATTACGATAGAGATACATTAGCTGACTTTTCGTTACACAATAAGGAAGTTTTTGTAAAGTTTCTTGATCGTTCATATACTACTCTGATAATCGGTTATTGAATACTTTTTACACAATAGATTTTAATTGCTGGTCTATTAAATTCTTATACTTTTCGGCAACGTGTTTTTCATAATCGTTGCGCCCGTCTCTATTCCAGTAACAGCATTTTAATACTACAACTGCCTCACTTACTTTGAGTCTTACTGTAAAACTATTTTGGGCGGACTCTATTTTTCTACGAAAGGTTACCCATAACCTAAAAGCAATATCAATAGTAACTAATGCTGTATAAAACTCTTCGTTACCCCAATGATGTATGCCCAACCGTTGCAACTCTGAGTAACTGTACAATTCGCTCTGGAGTACTTGCACCTCTTCTTCTGTTACTTTTATTAATCTTACATCTTTCATGCTCTATACTCTTCTAATAGTTCTTTAGTCTTGTTATCATAAAACTGTACTACTTGCACATCGGCAATACTTGGTTTCTCTTTAAGCCTACGCATCATACCTGTTATAATATCACTGTCTGCTTTGCTCTTATTGGTGTACTTGTCTAAACTGTACCAAGTAATATTTGGCTTTCCTGGCTTAGTAAGTGCTACCATTTTTATACGGGCGGTATCTCTGTCAAATACTGGCATAATTAAAGTTTAGTGTTAGACATCATTTTATCTATAGTTTCGGGTAGTTTACTGTAAAACTCTGTTGGTAGATTGCGCCTTACATAGTCATACAATTGTGGTAACGTAATTTTATTTCTTAAAAACCTTTTTATCTCATTTTCAAACTTCTTAGCATGATTTATGGTTTTTAGTCTGGCTTCGGCATTGCGTTCTAGTTTTCGTTTTTTGGCGGGTTGGTTCTCCATATACTTCACATGACGCTCCCATGCTTTACGGGTAAACTCAAAGCCAATTTCTTTTGAGGTTTTACGGGTTATATCAAAATAGTTTGAAGGGTACAGTGGTTTTATACCTGTACGAGAAAACCACTTTCGGGCGTGTTCCAGTCGCCAGCGCAACTGTTGCACATCATCTACAATGTTGGTTTTATTAAACACTATGCCTTTATAATTCATAAACTTGTTTTGCAACCAGCAGTTAATCGCATTTTTCCAACTGCCTGTATATGGGGTAGTATCGCGGTAGAGCTTAGCAGCATTGCAAAAACAATCTTGTATTACCAACTGCTGAAACTCTGTTGTGGTTAGTGTACCATTGTAAGCCTCTTTGTACAATAGCCGTACATCAATAGGTACATAGTTATTAAATAATCCTTGTGCAAGTCGTTCGGCTAGTTCCTGTGGGTGCAAAATGAGGTCTCTTAATTTCTCGCTCAATGTTTTTTCTTTTTTCGAGGTTTCGGCTGGCGCGCCCTCAGGTGAATTTTTTAGCTTGCTTCCAGTGTTCTTGTAAAAATTGTTCTTGTAATGCGAAGAGGATGTGACCGCAGGGAACTCCTTATCATCAAATGACTGCGTAGCATCATTTCTATTCTTATACTGTTCTTTAAAAGTTCTAGTAGTATCATTGTTATCAGGTAAAACTTTCTCACTCCCAGAGGTAACGAGCTGATTTTCAGCAACAGTTAATTTATTGGTTTGGAGGTCGAGAACGGTTAAAATTTCGGGGTTAATTTGCACTTTTACCCCTCGTGTACTGCCACAAAAAATGAACTCAGAGAATACTCCTGCCTCTTGTAATCGTTTACGATGGTTGCGCACCGTTTTACTACATACATCAAGGCTTGTAACCTCTTTACGCTTCATTTTTGTAACCAAGTAAGCATTTATATCCATTTCCTGAATAGGTCGCGGTGTACGCACTCCTAAGCGTATATACTCGCTATTGCGTTTCATTAATTGGGAATTGTAAAGCGATAAGAGGTTTTGAAATACTTGCTCTGTTGCATACTTCACTTTCTGAATTTTGCGCTTTGCAACAATCATCCCATGTGCTTTACAAGCATTATCTACTTCGGTATTATATTCGCGAGCAGGTAGGTTATTATATCGCTTTCTAAAAAAGCCTACATACTCCCTTTCGAGTTCTGATAATGGGTTGTTTAAAATATATTGCTTAACTGCCGAATTGTGCTTATTAATAAGATCGTTCTCGGCTTGTGTACGATAATTATAGGCTGCTATATGCACCCTGTAATTATCCATTGTTTGTGCAAAGGCTGTATCTATAATAGCTGGGTAAACTGCCATTATAATAGTAGGGTTTTGCGGTGGTGTTGCAACAAGGGTTGGCTCTTGTTTTGGAGCTTGCTCTTGGTAGCCAAAAAGGTTTGCAGCCTTTAAATGGTCTGCCATACTATTCGATTTAGTATTTCTCATACCGTTATAGTATTAATAGTTGCAATAACTTGCAGGTTAACCTATCCGCCACCCCGCCAATACGGGGGTAGCATCAAGGGAGAGTTGCAATTACTTGCATCCAGTATTGTTATACATTAATTTGAATACTTATTGACGATAAACCGTTGTTTATCTAGCAATTACTAAGAGCCGTTAATGGGTGTGAAGTTTTTGGGTTTCATATTTATTTGGTTTTTTTAGGATTATTGCAACAACCATTGCAATGGTTTGTAAGCGTATTTTATTATATTTGTTTTACTTAAAATCTATACACCTGTTGCCGCAGGTGTATTTGGTTTTTTTAGGATGGGTGGGGATGGTTTCCCACCCCTTTTTTATTCAGTTTCTGCTTGTCTTTTATTTTTAAGCATCGTTTCTCTTCTTTTAGTCAATTTCATTAGCAGCGCATCCATACACTCCTCTACACTCCAGTGTTTACTTTCTTTCTCTACTTTTAATGTAGGCTTACGCACTTTATCGAGCATTTCATATAATCGCGCTTTCTCCTCCTCTGGGAGTGCTTGGATTACGTTATATGCTGTTTCTGCGTGCATTATTCAAAAGTGACTTAAACTGGCATGATTTTTATTCCTGTACCGTTGCAACGGTAGTTGCAAGGGGCGAACAGGAATAAGTAGGGTCAAACAATATTTTTTTGATTGTACCTTCAGAGACATTATACATATCTGCCAAAATAGGTTGCGCCTTTCGGCACGTCATGCGTTGCTTTAAGTCATTGTACTGTTGCAATATGCTTTTATTACGTCGCAATTTTCGCTCTCGTGTAGTCTCTTTCAGCTTTGCCATAATAATTTATTGTCTATATTTATAGATACAAACATAATACAATTTGTACACAAAACAAACAATCTGTACATATTTTATAAAAAACTGTACACATGAGCAATAAAATAGGTCTGAATATCAATAACTTATGCAAACAAAATTTTTTATCAAAAAAAGAATTTGCAGACCTTTTTGGCGTTAGTCTATCTACAATTAATACATATACAGGGGGCAGAAGTAACCCACCAATAGACTTAATACAGAAGATATGTAGTCACTTTGAACTGTCAATTGATGATTTTATTAATTCAGATCTTTCACAGTCAGCAAACAATAATAAAGAAGCATTGCAACAAAACATTGCAACAGAAACAATAAATAACAATAAAAATGCAATAATTGCTTCACAGCGCGAAACTATCGAAACCCAAAAGGAACTGATAGCAAGCCTGCGCAGCCAACTTAGTCAGGCATCATAACATAGACGGTGTATAAACCTGAACATGAATAAGAATAAGAATAAGAATAAGAATACCAGTACAACACCCCACCCCAACTATTGTTGCAACTGAAGAACTAAAAAATACTAAATAATTATAATGCATTGGAAAACAAAGCAAAAACTACGTAGAGCAACTAAACTATATATCGTAGAACCTGAACATGACAAAACAAATGAAATAAAAATACAACTATCTAAAATAGAATATTGTTGTATTTATTTAAATGAACCATTTTCACAAAAAATAGAATATAAGGATTTAAGAGCTCGAGGATTTAATTATGACCCCTCACGAGATACTCATATTGTTCATTACTCTTCAAAAGAGGTTATAAGAGTATTAAGAAACTCTATAAATTTCAGTGACAATAACAATGATACTATAGAAAAATTGATTGAATTAATTCAGTCATTAGAAAACAAACATATCTAATCAAAAATGTTAATGACCAACATATTAAGACAACTGAGTCAAACATCATAACATGGAAGATTTATAAACCGGAACATGAATAAGAATACTCATAGATATACATAATGGAGTTAGAAATACAAATTACGGGAAACAAAATATATGCTCCCCTTTTAGGCAAAGAGTTAATACTAACCCCCGAAGAACGTATTAGGCAAAAATATATTTGTAGGTTAGTAAACCACTACGGTTACTCTTTAGACCAAATGCAACAAGAAGTTACATTAACGGGTTCTAAAAGAGGTACAGGGCGTGCCAGTGCCGATATTGTTATATGGCGAAGTAAAGAGGATCGATTAAAAAACATTAACCCCATTATTGTAGTAGAATGTAAAGCCGATTATATAACCATATCAACTGAAGACTATTATCAGGGACAAAATTATGCCCGATTTGCCAACGCTCCTTTTTTTGTTACTACTAATGAAAAAGAAACTAAAGTATTTAAGGTAAACTTAGAAATCACTCCTAAAACGTTGAGTGACGAAATTTTAGATATACCTAATGCTACAGAAGCTAACAGTAATAACGAAGTCCTTAAACTATTAGCAAAAACAAAGGCTTTTGAAAGAGATGAGTTTTCTAAACTACTTTTTCAGTGTCATAATGTTATTAGAAATAACGATAAATTATCTCCAGAGGCTGCATTTGATGAAATAAGCAAAATATTGTTTATGAAAATAAGGTACGAACGTAACCCTGATGAAGATAATATTTTTACCCTTAATCAATTTGAAAAGCAAGAGCGTAACTACGAAAAAAACATACGCCCTGTTAATGTAAAAAGGAATGGTCCTAAAGACGATATTCCTTATATGGATTATTGGTTTGAGTTAACCAAAGACGAATTTGAAGATGATGAGCTATTTGATAAAAATGATAAAATAAGGATTAAACAAGGCTCATTTAAAGAAATTGTAAAAAAGCTACAGAAGTATAACCTTTCTACTACTTCAGACGATGTTAAAGGTATAGCATTTGAGGAGTTTTTGGGAGGAACTTTTAGAGGCGAGCTCGGTCAGTTTTTTACCCCGAGAACGGTAGTTGATTTTATTATAGAGGTTTTAGACCCGCAAGAAGATGAAGTAATATGCGACCCATGTTGTGGGTCGGGTGGTTTTCTTATTAAAGCCTTTGAACACGTAAGAGATAAAATTGAGCAAGAAATAAAAATTGAAAAAGATAAGGTAAACGCAGCTTTTGATGAAATAGCAGAAGCCACAAAAGATGTTGAGGCACTAAATGAAGTTTCTAACGAGATTATACATAAACTAAGCTATGAAACCCAAATAAGAAAACGAGAAGAACAAGATAGGGCAAGGAGAACCGATATGTATATTTCAAGGTTAGAAAAGCTTTCATCTACCTGTATTTTTGGCACAGATGCTAACCCCCGCATGGCACGTACTGCAAAAATGAACATGATAATGCATGGCGATGGTCATGGTGGTGTACATCATAGAGATGGCTTGCTGAACATTAATGGTATTTTCGAAAATCGGTTTGATGTTATTTTAACCAACCCTCCTTTTGGTTCGAGGGTAGAAAAGTCTTCGATAATTACCAAAGCCGATCAAATTACAGATGAAAACCGTATAGCTCGTTACAAAAAAATGTATGGCGATAGCACTTATACTAAAGCTATGCAACAAATTAACAATAACATAGACGAACCGTTACTTAACACCTTACACATAGGTAAAAAAGGCATGAGTGGGCTTACAGAGGTATTGTTTATAGAGCGTTGCATTAACCTATTAAAACCAGGAGGGCGTTTAGGTATCGTACTCCCAGAAGGAGTTTTAAATACTCAAAACCTAGCTAAGGTGCGAGAATACTTTGAAAGTACAGCAAAAATTATACTCATAACCTCTATACCACAAGATGTATTTATGAAAAGTGGTGCTACAGTAAAATCGAGCTTAGTATTTTTAAAGAAATTTACTGATGAAGAAAATAGGCTATGGAAAAACTATACTACCCAAGCTACTAAAGATGTAAAGGCAAAACATGCACCTGAGTTAAATAGTATTAAAGAAAAACTTATGCTAAAAGGAGCTGAAGCCCTAAATACAACTACTAAAAAAGAACTACGCCAGCAAAAAAAGAAAATTGAAGAGCAGATAGAAGTTGAAATAAGGGCAATAGTAAAAGAAAAATTTGACTATGAAATTCCTATTGCAACAGTAGAAAAAGCAGGTATTAGCAGTACAGGTAGTATAATAGAAAATGAGCTGATAGATATAGAAAAAGAGTATACCCCTTACCGTATTAAAAATGAGTTATGGAAAGAACAAAAACCAAACTTTAAATATGTATGGAGTAGTAAAACAGGTAAAGTAGAGCGTGTTAAAAACAGTGCCGAAATTCAAATTATAGAATGGTAATGGCAGCTACAACAAAGCAAAATATCAGTTTTATAAAATTTTCTGAATTATATAATTGGAGTCCTAGTCACTTAATTGGGAATCATTTTAATTATAATAAGGAATTTCCTTTAATGAAAATTGGAAAATTTCTTAAAAAAAGCAATAATATCATCGTTATAGAGGATAATAAAACCTATAAGAGAGTAACTGTAAAAATTAATAATGGTGGCGTTATATTAAGAAATACAGAAATAGGAAAAAACATAGGTACAAAAAGACAATTTCTAGTAAAAGGCGGACAGTTCATTATATCTAAAATAGATGCCAGAAATGGTGCTATGGGAATAATTCCAGAAGAACTTGATGGAGCTATAGTTACTAACGATTTCCCGACCTATGAAATTGACACTAATACTATTCTAGAGCAATTTTTATTATTAATTACAACCACTAAAAAATTCACAGAATTTGCACAGAGTTGTAGTAGTGGTACAACAAATAGGCAAAGAATAGATCTTAAAAAATTTTTAGATGTTCAGATACCTCTACCCCCATTAAATGATGCAGATGCTAAAAAGCAAGGCTTACCTAACATTATAACTCAAGAAAAATTAGTAGCTGCCTATAACCAAAAAATAGCTACTGCTGCACAAGCAAAACAGGATGCTTTAGCCAAAGAAATTGAAGTAGAAACCTATTTATATAACGAGCTAGGAATACAAAAAACGGAGAAAAAAGAGACTAAGAAAGGGTTACATTTTGTAAAGTTTAAGGATATGGAAGAGTGGGGTTATGGCAGATCTACTGAACTTCTATCCTTAAAATCCACAAAATACAGCGTTATTAGTTTAAACAAAAATGAGTTTTTATATATCGATTTATTTAGAGGTAAAAGTCCAAAATACGATCAATCCGAAAGCTATATTTTGAATCAAAAATGTATCCGATGGAATTATATTGATACTCAATATATGAAATCAGTCAAAAAAGAATGGTTAGAAAAAATTGAGTCAAAATTCTTAACAAAAACTGGGGATATATTAATTAATTCAACTGGGGATGGTACAATCGGAAGATCAACAGTTGTAAGAGATACCGAAAATAATTTATTGTATGATAGCCACATTCTTTTATTACGTCTAAACAAAAAATATATTCTTCCTGAATATTTTGTAGAAATATTTAACTCTAGTTATGGTCAAAACCAAATTGAAACAGTCAAATCTGCACAATCTACAAAACAAACAGAATTAGGTTTAACTAATCTAAAAAAAATACATTTCCCTATAATTGAAGACATTAATACTCAGAAAACGATTATAGATAATATAGAAAACTTACGTAAGGAGATAAAAACACTGAAGAAACAATATGAAAACTTACGAGAACAAGCAATTATCGATTTTGAGAATATAATATTTAAAAAATAATCTAACAACAAATTACTAAACAATGAAATTACTAACCCTAAAAATAAAAGGTTATAAAAACCTCTTAGACGAAACTAAAGTTTCTTTTGATTTTAATTCCTGTACTACCTATACTGCTTTAATGGGCTTAAATGGCACAGGAAAAAGTAATATACTGGAGGCCGTAAGTCTTATTTTCTCTAGCCTATATCATGATAAAAAAATTAATTTTAAGTATAATATATCGTATAAGATTGATGATAAAATAGTAACTGTAGACAATGGTAAAATGTCCTTTACTAATGAAGGTAGTGAAGCTGCTACCGATGTACCTAAAAAATCACATTATAATCACTTACCCACAAATGTTATAGCTTCTTATAGTGGCGAAGAACTTAGAATGTGGGGAGATATATATTTTGATAGTTATTCTAGCTTTTTTCGAGATCTTAAAAAACATGATTTTGCCGCGCCTAAATTATTATATATCAACAAATATACTTGGGAATTCGCTTTAATAGCATTGCTATGCCTTGAAGATCCGATAATAGAAAACTTCATACAGAATATATTAAAAATAGATGTAGAAAATTTAAGGATAGAGTTTACATTTGACCTTAAAAATATTAACACATATCCTACTAATCAAGCTATCGAATTTATTCAAGAATTGGTTAAAACACAATCTGCCAGCAATGGAAGTATATCTATAGATAAAATCCAGTTAAGTAGTTATAAAACATTTACAAGTACAAATATAATTAAAGAAATGTTTTACGCTCTATTTATTACAGGAATGCCTGTAAAGAATGTATCTGCAAAAATATATACCGAAAAAATTATTACAAATACTGAAATAAAATTTAATGATATTGATGTTAAAAAACTAAGCGAAGGAGAAAAAAAGCTCATCTTAATTTATACTATTACTCATCTATTAGCAGACGACAAAACATTAATATTACTGGATGAGCCCGATGCACATATACACATTGAGCGTAAAAAAGATATTATTGATATAATTGATAAAGAAAATTGCTTTACGCTGTTTACTACACATTCTCCCAAAATATTAAATAGTATCGACGAGAATAATATTAGACTTATAAAGAAATCTCAAGATACTGGTGTAGAGGCAATAATACTGGATAAAGTAAAAGCATTAACAGAACTTACAAATGGTGAGTTCTCTATAACAGATGCAACATTAGCTTTAAGTACAGCAAAAGATATATTACTAGTGGAGGGTGAAAATGATCTACTCTATATTAACGAAGCAATAGACAGACTAAATAAGCTAAAGAGAAATAAATATGCTAATTTTAATTTTTTAATCATCAATTGTGGCGGTGCAGGAAATGTGCCCGCAATATTTAGAGAAATTGTAGCCCCAAACTTAAAACCAACACAGTTTTGTATAGCAACTTTTGATAAAGATCAATCTGGTAAGGATGGCGTAAGTGGTATTCAGAAATACTTAAAAAAAAATCCAATGACTAATGTAGAGACAATGACACACACAACACCGCAAAATTGGGAAGAAAATAAGGAGTTTTTCATGGAAGATTATTTCCCTATCGATGTTTATAGAAATATCTTATTAGAGGATATTAATAAAAAAACAAAAATTAAAGATTTTATACAATTATCAAAAGATACAGTAAAATCGATTATAAACAATAACTATAAGAAATTCAATGATGCTGATTTTGAAAACTTTGAATCATTATTAGACACATTTATTGAAAAGCAAACAGCTTTTCATTCCAAATAACAACCATAATTATTGAGTACAGTTCTGAGTATTTTTTTTAAATAAACAACAATAACAACAATACTCTAAGACTTTGTTAATAAAGAAATTGAATTTTAGTAAAACTGCGTTATAAAACTCATAACCCGAAGGTCACTGGTTCGAGTCCAGTTCCCGCTACTAGGAAAATCAAGGCTTCTGAGAAATCAGAAGCCTTTTTTGATTACTGGGGTTAAACAATGGTTAAACAAAACGTGGTTTTAAATGTAGTTATTTGGTATGTTTTTGTGATCTCTCGTAAACCTTTCGAATGATGAAAAACTAGGATAAAACACATTAAGTTCCAAAAAAAACAGCCATACTCTGTATTTAGAGTGTGGTTGTTTTTTTAGGTACAACATTGGTACAACAATTTTAGCCATAATATCGCTTAATATATTTCTGCTTGTAGGGAAGGTTGTGGTCTAAAAAAAATGTACCCGTAGAGTTGTACTTTTAATGATTGATACACTTTTGTAGTAGTTTCTTTAGATTGTACTTATTACTATCGATTCATAGTGATTTTTCTATAATCGGGGGAATTACTTTAATACTAGAGGATCATAGCCCGAGGGTTACTGGTTCGAGTTCAGCTCCCACCACTGGTATTATCAAGGCTTTACAGAAATGTGAAGCCTTATTCTGTTGTAAAAACAATATAAAAACAAAATCTATTTAGTGGCAATTAAAAGGAGTCATTCCCAAATGTTGTGTTTACGTAAAAAGGTCTATTTTATAAAAATATGGATAACCGTAATTGATACAATATGAATTAATTATCTTTATGAGAAATTTTTTTAAATTCCTGATATAAAAATTGAACGAAAACGATAAAATAAATTTTGACTTTGTAAAAGAGATTAATGAACCTGGTGTTTACCAACTACTCTTCCCAAAGAAAGAAGTTGGGTTAGCCGTTATGGTTTTATTTGAGAAAATTGAAGACAAATCTTTACCTGACGGAAAGTTTGTCGAAAAAGATCTTCACAATGCTTTCGCCCAGATAAGTAAACCCAACGAAAGATATCCAAAAGAGATTTATAGCGAACACATAAAAGACCTTCAGGAATATTTTTTAGACTACAACCAAGAAACTCAGAAATATTATTTTAAGGATTATGCACATAGGTTCTATGCCTATGCAAAAGAAACTTTAAAAGGTAACTTTAGTCCAACACACATTGAAAAGATTTGTAGTCATCTTACCGCTTCATTAAAACAAAGGGAATCCTTAGAGGATTTAAAATTTTGGCTCAAATCTGAGTTCAAAAAATATAAGCCAGACCTTAGAGAACAGGTAGATTTTTTAGATAGACAAATTATAGAATCTGTAAATAAGCTCAAAAACAATACTACCAATTCCGATAAGAAATTTATTGACCTTTTACGAAAGGTAGAAAGTAATTTAGATAAAGCCCAAGAACAGAGTAGAGAATTAGCGGCAGCCTATTCTGAAACTAAAGTGATACGCTCAATTCTAGAAAAAAGAGAGGACACAGATTCTGAAGCTGACGATTTAATTGCGGACGTTCATTTCTTTATCAAATATCTTAACGAAAGGTTAGATTCTATCGATGGAAAACTCGATAGAATTCAGCCAAAGATTAGGCATTTGTTCTCTATTTTAAATAGACCTCAATTTAATAGTAAAATTGAAAAATTTCTACACTTTCTATTGGATAAAAGTACCGTGACCAGCAAAAAGGAAACCCTTCTTCCAAAGGTGGTTGAAAATCCGATTTTACATATAGACACACCCAATTTTACCATAGTTGAGAGAGAACGAGAATTATTCCCTTCTAAACCCAAAAAGAGAGTTTCCTATAAATCAAACAAAGTGAAGATTGAGGAAAACACACAAAGTATTTTAAAGGTGCTCACTCAACAGGATTTGATTAAAAAATGGGAACAATACATCATTGCCGAAATAGAATTAAGGGGCAGCATTGATTTGTCCGAAACATTTTTCAAGATTATGGAAGAAACAAATGATGGACAGATAGCTGTAAGTGCAATCTACAGCTCAATACAACAAGCACGTAAATCCAAAAATTTTGATTTCAAAATGAATAAGACCAAACAGACCAATAGCAAAATAGAGCATATAAGTTTATGGAAGATGAACATACAAAAGATATAAGAGTAAAGTTTTTAGACCACCTTGACACAGAAGAATTATTTGCCCCTTTGGACTATATGTTAAAAGATGGCGTTCATTTTCAAAGGGAAGGAAGCCAAGCAAGATTCTACAACTACATTTATTCTAACATAGATAGCTTAAAAGCTTACTACCAGTCTTTATTCAATGTTGAATTGACTTTTGGTGGAACGGAAATAAGAGGATATTACTTTTTGGATTTTATAGGTAATACAAGGGGTCAAATAGACGCCGGACATAGATATCATATGAAGAGCGAACACGTTATAATCGGCTTCGTTATTTACAAGATTTTTTTCATTGATAATCAAATAGATGTGGTTTCTGTAAAAGATCTGCAAAAGAAGATTAGAACTGACTATGAAGATTTAAAGCCTGGTATTTACAGATTGATTGCAAAATCTAGAAATACCAACCCCGGAAATTTAAACGATGACACCATAGACTCAACTGTGGAATCAACGCTAAGAGAATTCAAAAAAATAGGTTGGGTGACATTAAATGATGACGAGTTCGACCTATTGCCGGCTTTTGATAGATTGATTGCCATATACGAAGACCACATAAATAATATAGACGAAACCCTAAATGAATTGAAATGAAAAGATACCCTAGAATAAAAAGATTATCCACTCTGGGCATCGTACATCATCAATCCTTTGACTATGATTTCAACCCATTTAGAACAGACTTTGTTGGCGAAGGTGGTTCTGGTAAGAGTATGATTGCAGATATTCTGCAACTCATTTTTGTAGGTTCTGCCGCATTTCATTCGCCAACTGATAGTAGTGAGCCAAGAAAGCCTAAAACAATGGTATTAAGGACTGATGGCAAAGGAACAGATATGGGTTATGCCTTTATTAATGTGGAGATCAACAAAGATGCATTTGTAATTATTGGTATATATCTTGAAAGTACCGGAAGCTCACGCTCTTTTATTATTCAACAAGGCGAGAATTTTGAACCAGAAGATGAATTGCTTCCATTTAATAAGGCTCTTAGTTTTTCGGATTTTCTGAAGGACGACAACATTTTACCAATAGAGGATTTAAAAAATCACATATTCGATACTAAAGGATGTGTCTGCGAATCTTGGACACGATTAGATAAGTTCCACAAGTTATTGTTTGAAAATTATATCATTCCGGTTGACTTATCCATTAACCAAGAGTCTTTAAAAAGCTATGCTAAAATTATTCAGGCTTTTTCTAGGGAATCATTGGACATCAAAAAAAGCGATAAAATTCAGGAATTTCTCTTCGGAAATGATAAGGAAAAAGAGCTTAAGTTAGATTTTGACAAGGCTGTTGAAGAATTGAGTGGCGATATACGCCAGTTTGAATCTAATAGAAATGAGATTGACAGGTTAACCCATAAACAGACCGAACTACAAGAACTTCTTAGTTTAAAAAAAGATAGAGACGAGGCTCAAAGCGATTTTGTAAACACAAAATTTCACTACTTAAATCAGCAAATTGAAAAGTCCACCCTAAAAATGACCAAAAGGTTAAACTCCTTTTTCATTAATCGAAACATCTTAACTGGGCTTAAAAATTTTGCCGAAACCAAAGTTGAAGAACTGAAATTGAATATACCTGCTTTGGACGAAGAATTTGAGGAAGCTTATGCAGCAAGAATGTTATGGCAAGGAAAAAGCAATGACTTGAAAAAGTATTTTTCTTGGATGCAGCACTTTGAAAAAACGGGCAAGGAACTATCAGAGCATTATTACAATTATCATAAAAACAAGCAGGACATTGAGCGAATAGAAGAGTTTGAGGTGCTTTTAAAAGATAGTGGTATTTACAATTTCTTTGGAAAAAATGATAAACTCAATAGGGGTTCCTTGTTAAATATAGCGGAAACGGTCAACACAATCGAGAAGTCACTTGAAGAGAAAAAGAAACTAAAGGTTCTCAATAATCTAGATGATACTTCGTCACTTGCGCATTGGGCGTTAAATCTTAAAAGGGTGTTGAGCCCTAAAGAGGAAAGTGTAGTACACAAATATCAAAACGATAATATTACCACCAAAGAACCCATAAATGGTATAAAGTCAAGGTACATTCCAGATCCACAATTGTTGATTGAAAACCTGCAAGTCACAAAAGATGAAGATGATGGTTTTTGGTTGGATTTGGGAGGTGTCCGTGAGTACATTCCTTATGTGCAAGAACCAATATTTGATACTGGAAACTCAGATAAAATCAAGGAATATTTTTCAAATCAAAAGGAAACTTTGGATAATGATATCAAGGATTTAGAAAAGGAATTTAAAAATTGGAAGATTTTAAAAGAATTGCTAAATAATCTAGAAAACCCATCGGCATACCTTTTGTCTTGGGAATTGAAAGGTGTTAATTCTAAGTTTGATAAGCACGAGTTGTATAAGGAAACAGCAGATGCCATAAAGCGTTATTTGAAATTACTTGATGAAGACGAAAAGATAGATGAGGGATTCAAAAAGGCAAACAAGACCTATAAGAAAATTGATAAAAAGCGTTCTGACAACTCTTCTATAATTAATGGGCTAAAAACAAATCTAAAAACGATTTCAATTCCTGAAATCGATGATGAGGTCAAACAGTTAATCACCAAGTATAATTATCAATTAAAAGACGCGGATGGTTTTGAGAGTTTAAAAACAACACTTAACCAACAAGAAAATTTCTACAACGCTTTTGTTGCGACTCTGCATAAAGAGTCAAAAAATGAAATTGCTATTGAAGATTTAAAATCTGAAGATAAATCTATAGATGTCTTTAAAACAGATTTGCAGAAATTAATTGATGAACACCCAAAAATCAGTTCAGAAATTAATACGGATGAGAGTGAAATAACCGTCGAAGTATTAGACGCAAAAGATGAACTTAATGTAAAGTGTCAAAGACAGTACGATCATAAATACGTTTTAGTCATTAAGGAGTTTTTGAAGGAAAAGGCAAATCGCTATATAGAAACAGATGATTTTAAACAGATATGCTCAGAAATTCTACCACCAGAAATTTTTTCGGAAAAAGATTTAGAGGATGATGAGATCATTCCACGTATTAAAAAGTTGCTTGACGATATCAATATCAAGAATAAAAAACTCAATATTAGAAAGCTTCAAAAGCTAACGAGCATCGTTGATAAAGTCAATACCGAGGTAAGCGAACAGATATATTACTCAAGAAAGATTAGGGATTTCATCGATGCCGATGATAAGACAATTACTGGCGGTCACAGAGCAAAACTGTCCATCAATTTTGAAAACAGCTATCCTAGAGGTTGGATGGAAGACTTTATTGATAAAATACGTGAGGATATTAGAGTTTCGAGTGAGAATAATCTATTTAATGATTTACAAGGTGTTTCAAACGAACTGGAAAAGTACACCTCTCTAGAAGAGAAAATGCAAGAAGCTTTTTATCGATGCGGTGGTTCTAGAAACCTAAAACCTAAAGTTTTAGAATTACTCAATCCAAAATCATATTATGGATTGAACTTTACCATTCAATCCTTCCACGGAAAAACTAACCCTGGAAGTACAAGCCAAACCTATGCAGCGATTGCCCTTTTGTGTATTGCTAGACTCTCTTTAATTAATAGAGGAGCTAAGGATAAAGTTAGGAATGGCATTAGGTTTATGCCTATTGACGAAGCAGCAGGACTAGGAAGTAACTTCGATATGCTTTACGACATTGCTAAGGAAAATGATTACCAGATTATATCGTTGTCAATACAGCCATATAAAGTAGATATGTTGAACCAGTATATCTATTTGCTTCATAATAATCTGGAAGAATCTAACAAGGTAAATTATGAGCCAGTTCCAATATTTGGAGATTTTGAGAATAATAGCAATTAATGCGTAAATCGCTAATATGTTTAGTTTAAGTAAGAATGAAAAAAGATGTTGAATGGAAATATCTGATTGGTCTTAACCAACTGTATAAAAACGAAAAGACCAACTTGAAGATTGGTAATAATAGCTTCATTAAACAAATACTAATGAAGCAAAAAAAGCTGATAAAACCCAAAATGGGTAATCCGAAGGTTTTAGAAGCCAAATGTGGTTTTAAGGCATATTACAAAAAAGAATTTTTGAACTATTTTGAATACTATTCCAACTTCTTTGAAAAAGCCGGATTAGAAAGTAATGCGCACAAAACCTATAACGAAGATGACTTAAAAAGTTTGGCTTTTATTTATTATCAGAAAGACCAACTTAAAAAGAACCTTACAACTGAATATACTTTTTCAGCAAGAGTTTTTAAAGGCAAAGGTGCAAAGTACTTAGCGAATAAGCCCAGTTTACGCAATGCAGTTTTACAGCTTCTAGATATTGACGAGTTCCCAGAGAAAGACCCTAAGAATGCTCAATGGCGATTTGTAGTAGACTGTGAAAATCCTAAATTAGTTGTTATTTGCGAAAATATAGCCTGCTTAAAAGTACCCTACGAATACAAGCAGAATAATATAGAATTATGGTACGTAGGTGGTAACAATACTAACCCTTTAAAAGAAATTCCTGCCAAAAAAATAGAATTACCTCTATTTTACTTTTGCGATTGGGATCATCACGGACTATCTATTTTTTCGAGAATAAAAGACATCTTTAAAGAAAAAGGGGAAAAAATAACCTTAATCGCACCTACTACATTAGATGATGCATTACCCGTAAACTCGCCACACCATAAAAGTAAATGGCGTAAAAAGGAATTTTCAGGTTTGAAAAGTGAAGACTTTTCTGCGCAACAACAAGAAATAATCAATATCTTAATTCAAGATGATATTTGGCTAGAGGAAGAGTCGATGGACTTGATTGAGCTCCTTTCTGAGATAAATTGAATTAAAACTAATAAATATTGAGATTTGGTAGAGATAGAAAAAATATATTCAAAACTTGTATTAAAATACTATTCTGATTATCAGCCTACGGAATGGTTGGATAAGAAACTAGAAAAGCAACTTCCATTTAAAATCAAACACATTTTTAATGTAAATAGTGCATCTCTTCTCAGAAGGGTAAAAAGTGACTATATTACCAATTGAAGAGTTTGAAAATCTCATAATCTTTATCTGCCAATATCCAGATAAGAAGAAAAAATAGTCGTTATTTTAACTTCATCGAAGTATGTTGCGCCATCAATTCTGCAATATCGTTTCTATTTACTTTAATCACATTATCAAATATATCTTGAATAAATGATGCTACCCCATATTGAGAATCATCTGGTGGTTCCATTCCCATATCTCTGTAGTCAATATATTCACTCGACATCATATAATGCTCTTTAATTGAAAATACAAACATGAAGTGTTGAATGAACAAATTATTCAAATCTTTCAAAAACACATCAAGATTTTTAATCCTGTCCAGACGATAAATTTCATTATCATTTAATAATAGATTCGCATAGGAGTTGTAATGCATATTTTCATTGCATCTTTTCCTAATAGAAACATATCTATTATCCTTATATATCATTTCCGTAAAAACGGATATAGACGCTTCTTTTTTGATGAAATTAGACATAGCTTTAAATGAAGGAATACTCTTTTCTCCTTTTATCCATTGGTCAATATCTTCTACAATAAAATTATCAAAGCTATATTTTGTTTCTAGGTAGAGATTCGTATAAACATTTATAATAGTGGAGTCATAATACTTTCGAAGCAAGGCATACGAATCATTAATTCGACCTTTTGCTAAAATTATTTTAATAGACTCCAAAGTCCCTTGAATAGATGAGTATGCATAGGTGTCGATATTTATGATTGCCCTAGTACCTTGAGTAACCCAGTTCATAATACTAAATGATAGTGACTTGTAAAAAGAAATATACTTATCAAGCCTTTTAAAGGCTTCATGTTCTGTATATGCTTTACCAAGTTTTTCTTCTATTGTTTGATTTCTAAAATTCATAACTAAATTTAATTACTATTTAAAACTCCTCCTCCTCAATCCTATTAATCTCTATGTTAGGGTTGGCAACATTTAACTGCCAATAACCATCTTCAGTTTGGATAAAATACACCCCTTCTTTATCAATTACTTCTGCCAAGTAAAGTCCCTCTACAGATTTGACTGGTACAATAACAGTCAAATCCGAACTTACTAAATGATGTTCTTTATTAATGGTTTTAGGAAATAAAATGACGTTCCCTAAACCTAATAAATGCTCAGAATAGAATGGAGGTATTTCGTTTATCACTATATGTTCCCTCTCATTATATTGTAAGAACAAATCAATCCATTTTGCGGTATCGTCAGATAAAAGTAGTTTATAGAAATCTGCATTTTTAATAATGTCATATTTGTAATATGAAATTCCTTTATCCCAAGAATCATCATCGTACATAGAGGCTACTTCAATCGCTACTTGACGAGACCTAATGCCAGCTTGATATACCTTAACAGCAACTAAATTTGGTAGCCCAGTTTCACTAAGTATAGATAGCTCTTGTAACAGTTGTGAGTGACTTTCTAATTCTAAGGCTTGAAGTTTTTTTGCAATTCCATTTAACACCCAAGGTAACTTAAAAGAATAGTGTTGGTTCACAACCACAGAAGCATTCTGAATGGCTTTAATTTCGGTCATAGAATTCCCTGCCAACCAAAGTTCTCTTATCTCTTTTAATCGTTCATTTTGGAGATACTCTTCTTGTAGAACTGGTGTCTGATTTACAATGCTTTCTATAAAAGAAAGCAATCCAGTTTTCGCTCCAATTGAATAATCCTCTTCCAAAAAGAACTCATCAATTAATTCTATAATCTCCTGTAAAGATGCCTCAAGAATAAGGTCACTTTGGAGCGGAATTCCAGAGCGTATATGTGCATCCCAATCTTTTGAATCCTGCCCCACGGCTTTTAAAATCCCCCCTATACGAGCCTTTATAAAAGTGATGATCTGTTCTTCCTTGATAAAAGTATCCTCTTCGTCTTTGGCGCATTGCAAATAAGCTAGGGACTTTTTAAAGAACTCTTCAACCCAAACAACATCAGTAGGATCAATTTCATTATGGTTTAATTGATGTAAAGCAAGTAAAGTATCATCAATAATATCTAATTCATTGATAAAAGCGTCACTATGTTCTAATTCTGAAAAGTCATTTTCCGCAACAAGCTCCAAGAGTCGCTCAAAACTAACTCCTTCTGAAAATGCTGATGAATATTTTATGGTTCTTATAGACCATAGGAGTCCGCTTTTAGCATTTTGTAAATTAGATTTGTTGAAGTACTTTTCAATTGACCTTTGAGTTCTAGTTACCTTATGACGCTCTCTTAAAGTTCTTCTTTTAGAATTATCCAGTGCAACCAGAATTTTCCCTTCTTGATCAACAAATGCTCTTCCTGCTCGTCCCGCAATATTCCAAAAATCACTATAAGATAGTTTTTCAGCAGCTTTTTGAAGCGTGGCAAAAATAATAGATGATACCCCTAAATTTACTCCTTGCCCTAAAGTAGACGTAGCAATAATAACTCGTGGTCTTTCGGTACGCATTAATCTTTCTAATGGGATTCTTACATCGGATGGAAGATTAGCGTTATGGCACAATATGCCCAACCTTGCGTAATGAAGCCAAATACTGTCATCCCCATCAAACTCTATGCAAGCAAGTTCAAATGCCTGCCAATTATTTTGATTCTTCCACGGGAATGGAGTGTCGTTAGCAAGTACTTTTTTGTATGCTCTTGCCATAGTAAAGACTGATGCTTTCAATCCAACATAAATAAGCACAGGCCCAAATTTGAATAGCTTTATAGCAGTAGCTGCAACGGCCTCATTTTTATCTCCCGGGATATATTTATCAGTTCGTTCACGAGGCTTTCTCGGTTGTTTTTCTGCTATGACAAACCTATTGTTGAATGAGTTTCTTTCATCATCGGCACTAAGCCAATTAAGGTTTACGCTCTTTCCTGTCCATTCTAATATACCCATCCGCTCTTCTGAAGGTCTCCAGTCACTGTCAAAAACATTATCGTCAGACTCAGTAAGCCAAAAAGAAAGGTCTTCTGGATTTGGTAAAACTGCTGAAAGCACAATAAATTTTCCTCCTTTTTTATGAATATGAAAGCGAAGTTCTTCCATAAACAATTCGTTTCTTGTATCTCGTTCTCCACCTCCTAAAAGATGTCCTTCATCTAAAACAACGAGTTTGATAGTTTTAATAAGTTCATTATCACTTCTAAATAAG
This sequence comes from Flavobacterium arcticum, assembly GCF_003344925.1. Taxonomy (NCBI): domain Bacteria; kingdom Pseudomonadati; phylum Bacteroidota; class Flavobacteriia; order Flavobacteriales; family Flavobacteriaceae; genus Flavobacterium; species Flavobacterium arcticum. The sequence goes on from NZ_CP031188.1 coordinate 324,155, forward strand.
GCTTTTGCTTTTTCTTGGGTAGCAATAATTACATCAGTGTCCTGAATAAGTTTTTCATCGATCTTACTAAATAAACTACCACCATAGAGTTGTGAGACTGTTATTCCTATCGGTGTAAAGATTCTACCTAAATCATTTTCTATTTCAAAAGCCAGAGACTTATAGGGAGCAATAAACAGGATTTTAGAGTTTGTGTCTTTTACTTTAGTATCTAATATTGCTACTTCTGCAATACGTGTTTTACCACTACTTGTTGGCATACTAATAACAACTCCATCATCCTTATTGATTACCTTTTCTAATGCACTTCGTTGTGTAGTAAAGAACTCATGGACTTTGGTTCTCTTTGCAAAAACGTGTGAAAAAATGAAATTTGAAACCAAAGGAGGCAACTCCTTATAATGATGGATTAACACACTCCATAAAGAAGCGCGTTCAACACCTCCGAGGATAATAAGGATCAATCGTATCGTCCACCAAACATCTACATCTTCTTTTAGGCTAGCTATATCTTTTAGAGTTTCCAACTCTTCCTTTGCTTGCTCCAATAAGGTTTGATTACCAAAGTTTAAGTAGCTAATAACTTTAGATAAAGAACGTGCAATTACAATCTCATATATCCTTGAAGATGTCTCGTCCTCATGATCACTACGATTCAAGTTAATGTAATCTTTGTTAATGATAATAGTATTGATATCGTTTTGAAGTTCGTTAAAACGGCGACTTAAAAACATATTTAATAGTTTGGCGATAGTGGTCTCGTTTTCTGCCTTTTTTATCAGAATAAATGACTTGGAATATTGAAATGCTGAGTAGTAAGCAAGACCAGAAATAAGTACATGGTAATTCCTAAAATTAGTTTCATTGTTTTTGGAGCCATAGATGTACTCCAAAATTTGCGCACCTCTTTCAAGAGGTTGAGAAGCTTCAAGAATTGCTTGTTGCTCTGCTAATCTACAACCAAGATTTAAATAATGAAATGCCAACAATGTCATCTCTTCATCTTTGACACTATAGTTTGGGAAGTTTTGCTTTTCTTCATCGGTATTTAGCAGAATGTATCGTGCATTGAGCTGTGCTACCTGGTTTTGGAGATACTTGTCCTCGTTTAGTTTTGCAACTGATTCTAATGTATTCTCTATACTCATATCTGATCAGGGTTAGCTAATTTTTCTTCTGCTTTGGTAAAGACTTTATTCATAAGATCAGTTGGGTCTGCGACACCCAAAGAGAGAAATACCAATTTTTGATTATCGCTATCCAAGTGGTTTTGCACTGTCGTTGCGCAGGGTTCTTTACTAAGAAGCAATCCTGAATAGGTTATTCTGCCTTGCTGCTTTACTGTCTCAACAACGAATTGATCTAAACGATTTCCCATTTCTGCTGTAGCATCAGATTCTAAAAGGCGATCAACCAAAAAGGTAAAGGATAAAGGTTTGGTATCGGTAGAAAGTGCCTTGGCAATATCTTTGACAACCTGTGGCGTTGGGGTTTGTCGAAACTTTGCTTCTCCAAGATACACCTCAATATCATTTGCTTCATTATCATAATCGACCATCAAAACATCATCTCCTTTCATTGATTGATCGACATTGGTACTGTACCGAAATCTGAAAGTTTTAATGAGTGGCTTATTGGTAGAACTTAAAACATATTCACACAAAATAATTTCAGTCATATTTCCCTTACGGACTTTGTCTACATTAGGAATCATACGAATATTTTCAGCATATTCTGCAAAACCTAACTGTCCATATTTGTTCTTGAGTCGCTCAACTTTGTTATCGTTGTAATGATGAAGAATTATTTTATCAGCCAGCCAGTCGATAAGTTCGTCTTCAGACAAATCTGGAGTTGGACTTAAACTACGGTGGCACTGGCTATCTGTTTCTGGATGGTCTGTACTTGCCAACCATTTTCCAAAAATATTTGGAGGTGTGGGATGCGTACCTATTAAATCTTCTTGTCTTGGCATATCTCAATTATATATATTTAAATCCCTAAAGATAAAACACAATGTATTGACAAAATGTGGATTACCTCAATATTCACTATGCTGATTTTTAGATTCAGTAATTTTATGATCTTCACCTATAGATAAATTTTCGTGATATCATAAAATTATAAAACCCTGAGGTCACAGGTTCAAACCTGGTCTTCACTATAGGAAAATAAACACTTATGATGTTAATAACTATTCTAGTTTAGTCTGAACATTCCCAGTAATTGCTTTTGCTTCTAATCTAAAACTTCCGCTTAATTCCATAAGATTGAATTTTCGACCATGAGACCTTCCAAGTGAACCGCCAATTATTTGTTTTTCCCCAATCATTGTCCATACAGTTCTCAACTTTTCTTGTTCAAGGTATTTTAAAAATGCTTCTTTTTTTATTAAAAGAAATTGCTTACTATTGTTATATACAGAAGAGTCAAAGCATACTAAATGACCATTCTCATCAATAAACTCTCCATCTTTTTCAGAATGGAACAAATTCATTTTTTCATAGATATGTTGTGTCGGTTTAAATATTCGTATAGTTTGCTCTTTTGAGAAATCGAATTCTTTCTCCCACATATAGCTATCCGTTGTTACCATTACTTCAAATTCTTCTTCCTGATAATTTTGATTACGGATTTTCTTCCAAGGGATCCCGTCATAATAATCTTGTTGGAAAAATTTATAACCCGGAGACCAATATGATTCTCTATAAAAGAGTTCATAACGATCTCTGCTCTCGGGCATCCATCTACCCCAAAAATTTTGTTGATCTGTCCATTCAATAAATTCTTTATAATCTTCTTCCTTCACCAGATAACTTCTAATTTGCCACCACATACGCTTATGGGGGACATCATATTTTTCTTCACCAAGCTGTCTCTTTTCTGCCCATTCGGGATATCCTTCAAGTATTAACCATTCATTACCATCATTATCTTTTACAGAAATAATTTCTCCTGCGTCAGGAATATCCCCTTCATTAGAAATCCATTGGTCATCGGAAAGTTCTGTTTCTATCGGAGCTGTATTTATCCACCAAAAATCAGTTGGTATGTCCTCATTTACAGACCCCGTGTCTTTGATTAATAGAGTAGGGTCAATATCCCTGATATAGGGCTCCCAAGGTCCATCATACTTTCTATCACTTTCTTCCTCATCATCCCAATATCTTCCTCTATCACTAAAATCTGGTATATTATCAGCGACTCTTGCTAAAATTTCATAGAGGGCGAGCCATTGGTACTTTTTTCCAATTCGTTCAAGTCCGTTTGCTCTCCTTCCTGTCCAAGGAATATTATTATCAAATCTGCCATGTTTTTCAACGTCATAACCATATTTTTCAAACACCCATTCTACGGCTTTATTACTCAGTACGTTTGGATTAATATTCCACGCTCTAAGGGCGCTTTGAAAAGTATATCTCCCGAAGTCGCCATATCCTCCGGTGCCTCGTCCATATTCAGTTGTCATCGAATGTAATATAACATTTTGACTTCTATGATAGTCTTTATATTCTTTACTATCATAATCTAATTTGTAACGAGTATCCAGTTCTTCATTAGTAAGCGCTTCTTCAGGAAAAACACTTTGATAAGGGGGACGTGCTTTTACAATATCAAAATCCAATTTAATTCCAATATGGTTGGCATATTCAATTATACTCCTAGCATAGTCCCGTAATAAGATATGCGGATACACCTCTTTTTTATTGAATATTGTTTCAAATATATAATTACATAACTCTGGCAAGGCTTTAGTATCATCAGTTCTTAAACTAGCTCCATAGGAAGCGGCAAAAAGTCTGTCATAGATATAGGGGTCATTTATCCCTTCAAATTTTTTCAGCAGCTCTACAACTAAATACAGCCTGTTTTTCAGTAAGCATACCAGTGCTTTGGTTGAAGAATCCCGGAGTACCCGGTCAGGGGAACACAAAAACCAAGTGAGAGCAATTGAAGCCAAAAGAATCGAATCATCGGAGATATATTTTCTGTCTTCAATACTCCAACTCCATTCAACCAAACGTTTGACTGAACCCGACCACTCCATTTGTCGACTCAAATAAGAAGAAGACCACCAGCTGTCTCTATCTGCCATGGATCGATTAAAAAGGTTCTTATGTAAGCTTAACGCATTAAATTGATGGTTTGGTATTGCTGAAACTGCAACCATAGTATCCCAGAATTGATCGCCTGTACCTTGAAAAGAGAGCACAACTTCATTTATATAATCATGCAATCCATCGTGCATCGTTTCAATTTTACGCCACAGCAAACTTTCTACAAAAGATTCTGCAATAACATATTTTCCACCGTTGCCTAAATGATTAGTGAACTCGTATAGCTCTCTAGAATATTTTTCAGGTAGTTGAATAGAAAGAGCATCAATTATTCCTCTATTTGTATAGCAGGAACTATCGTCCTTGATAAACTGGAATAAGCTACCTTCTTTGGAAAACTCTGTTTCCAAGTCAATATCTCGATTCAACAGATAAGACACTGAAGCATGATCTTCAAAGCGTTCATAGGCAAGATACACTCCTTCTTCATGCTTACCTTGTTGAACATAAAAGATATTTTTAGAGAGCACACCCTCCGATATAAGGGCATCAACTAAATTCCTCTTTGAAGAAAAATCCTTGAGTATTATTTCACAAATACCATAAGCTTTCTCATATTCGATATATTGTCGGTTATTCTCAAGTTTTTCTTTCATCAGAGCTTCAATAGCTCTTTTTACAATATTAATATTCTTAGGGTAATCTAATTCTGAAGGTTTTTGTAATTTATCATTACTACTATTTATAAAGAAGTCAATAATGGCACTAATACCTTGAAAACCACCGGGTACTCTGGTATATCCTGCTTTATGCAAGCCTTCACAAAAAAGTTTCAAAAACAAAGGGTTTTGAAATTCAGGATGCAAAAGAGGCACGCTAGGTAATTCGATTCCAAAATTGTCAAAGAATAGTTTTGAAGCCTCATATTCAATATCCAAAAAGCCCCTATGTATATAACGTACTAAGTTTTCATCTAAGCCTTGTTCCCTTGGTGCTATTAGGTCGACATAAGAGGAGCGTATTGAAAGTACCAATCCCAACCATTCATATTGGGATATTAGATGTATGAATGGTGCTAAATTATCACCCCAAAAATATCTCCCTTTTCCTTCGTTAATAGCATCAATAAAAATAATAAAACGATTTCCTGAAACCTGTGCTTTTGCATTAAGCGCCCCCAGAAACTCTTGTTTGTTACATTTAAGCTGAAGTTTATTTGATAATTGTACCCAAGGGTCTCCCTCTGTCACAAAATGTTGTCCTAATAACAAAAGACTTCCTTTTCCTCCTTGTGTTCTTTTTACAACCTTATCAGCCAATAAATGTGACTTTCCGATTCCAGCTTCACCTTCAATAAGCAATATAGGTAAGTTAGATAATTTTGCTGTCTTACTTAAAAAAAAGCTTTTTAAAGCATTTAAAGAAGAATCAAACTCATTAAGCCTATTAATCTCATTACCAAACTTATTTGAGTGTTTTTCTCCTTCATTATTGTTCTGTATCGTAGTATAAAATTCATAAAGTTTATCTGAAGCCTCAGAAATATTTTTAATACTTTCCAAAAATATTGAGTAATCAATTGTAGATATGCCCTGAAAACTATTGCTATCGAAAAGCTTTCGGAACTCTATAATATTTTCCTCCAGGACTCTTAAAAGCTTTTCTTCACCTTCATTTTTATTGTATATTTTACCATATCGAATAAGAAGCGTGTCTAAAAGATTTGTTATTTGTTTTTCGAAATGTTCATCACGAGAAATTCCATCAAATATCTTTGAAATTTCTAATTCAACATGGATTTCAGGTGTATATCGCTTTCCAAGCGCTTTAATAGCTAATTCATTGTTGGTTTTTAACCATTCATCAGTAAATTCTTCTCTATTAAACCAATAATACGTAAGTCCCGCATTCTCCTGATGCTGCAATTTTTCAATCATGTCAGAAGACCACCATGGCAAAAATTCAACCTCCATTTCTCTTTCTTGAGCCCAGCCTTTCCATTTTTCAATTCTTTCGTTCCACTTATCGAGCATAGATTCCTTATTTTCTAATCTTGCATCGGCTGGATCGTTAGGAATAGCGATGTAGTATTTTTTTAAATTAGGATGTTTGTCCAATACTGTTTTTACAGATTTATCTATTTGCCACCATTGATTAGGATTAGGACTTGTTAAAAAATATTTTGCTTGCCACGCAATTTCAGTACTATCTTCAAGAACCCAATAACATTCTACTCCAGCATCCGGCTTTCCTTTTCTAATAAATGTTTTTTGATTTTCAATTTTTTCTTTTCGGGCTAACTGACAAACAAGTTCTTCAAACCCTTCTTGCTGAGAGCCTTGTAGGGGTCGTATATTACTCCAATTCATTTATATTTTTTTATAGTCTATCTTATTTTCTAAATATAGATATAAGCAACCTTACTTTTAATACCTAATGATGGGTATTTTTTGAAAAGAATTAGAGTATTTCGTGATATAAGCATTTCAAAATACTATCTACTCACCCCTGTCTAAACCCCACCTTCGCAAAATTCAATTGCTCCCGTCCCCACGTCCTCCCCGCCTTAAACACAATAGCCTCCACAATATATTTATTAACCTTTCTTCCCGTCTTGAGCGTCGTAAAATAATCAGGAGTAATACGATATTCCCTGTGTTGATTTTTAGACTTAGTAATTTTATGATCCGCATCCATAGAGAAATTCTCATAATCAACCAGATGTTTCCCAATCATATTAGCCGCCCAGGTATTCGTACTATAATTTCCATTGCTAAAAAAAAACTTCAAGTTCAGATTCCCCAGTAAACTCTTAGCCTTCTCCTGCGCATTAGTACCCCCCATTACATTCACAATCCCATCCAAATTTTGCGAAATATACACCGTAGCCACCCACGAGCTACGCGCCGTAGCCTGAAACTGCACATCCGATTTGTACGAACAAAACTGTTGGTATTCATCAATAAACAACCCTACCGGCTTAGGGTCAGTTTCCAGTTCCACATCCCTACGCTCCATACACGTTTGAAAAGTCGTTTTGTAAATCATCGCCGCATACAATGCCGCCACCCCGAACTCCTTCACCGGAAAATCCAAAATCACAATACTATTCTTTAGATAACAATTTTCAGGCAAAACAGCCTCACTCAAACCCGAAGAAAAATGCGATTTCAAAATCCCTTTATTCAGAAACGGTTGCACAATCCCCATAAAACTAGTCAGAATAATACTATTGGCACGTTCCCCAATTTTCGGAAACTCCCTTAACCAGTAATTGGTAATTAAGCTCATTTCCTCTTGCTCTTCCTCATTTTTAGGCACTATCGAAAGTAACACCCTTAAAAAATAATTACGGCCAATCCATTCCTGTAATTGCGCTGAAGCCAGCTCCCTTTTCACAGGATCAATTTTTTCATTGAACGCTTGTGCTTCCAAACTTTGGTACTGTTCCGCCTCATCCCCTTTAAAACTATCCGCCGCCAAACGCCGCATATTGATAATACTAATCGCTTCCCCAGCCAAACGAAGTGTCGCAATAATACGACTTATGAATTGGCGCAATGACAAATCCCAAAAACGCTCATCCTTTCCACCTTCACCCCCTGATAAATACACTCGGTTCAGTTCGTTTAACCCCATCAAAGCTTCAATAGCATTGAGTACATCTCCAGCACCTTCACCAGTACGAGTCATCTCGTATTCCAAAAAGTTAAAACGGAAATGACTCTCTTTGTTCAGGACAACTACATCCTTCATTCGTTCAGGCGCATGCTTCTCAATGAGTTGTATCCAATCTGCCCGTTCCTTTTTTTTGGAACATAAAATACACATACCGAATTGCTGTTGCAGCATCGCCTTAGCAATATAGTTGGCAACACCACTTGTCTTCCCGCTGCCCGTAGCCCCAAAAACCGCCGTACCTTCATTAGCGTCGGCATAGCTGATTTTATCTTTGCTGTCTGGCAGTTCATATAACGTCGTATCTAAAATATCCTCGTGGCTTTTCGTTTTAAAAAATCGCATAGGTATTGAATTAAAGATGAATAAAAATGTTAAAATGTTTCTTGGGCGTGTTGTTGTAGAAAGTCCTCAACCGAGCTGGCATCGTAGAGTATGACTTTGCGACTGATTTGCGTGAAACGAATCTTTCCTTCGTCACGGTACTTTTGTAAGGTGGTCTTTGAGGTAATATTTAATGCTTTCAGGGTTTCAGGGGTAGTGAGCCACGTTTTTTTCTGCTGCGCATTATTTTCTTCTACGTGTTTGATTACCCGTTCAAACAACTCAAAAAAAGCTTCTTCATCTATCATTATTATTTTCATAAGCGTAAGTTTAAATGGTGAAATAGTATTACTATCTAGGAATGTCTTTTTGTATGTCCTTATTAAAATCGCGTTTTATAGTAACAGGGGCATTAAAATACGGACTCAGCCTGTTAGCCTTGTGCAGTTGTCTCGTAGGGGTTACAGGAGCTATAGACACATTCGTATTGATAGCCTCCTTATTCAACCAACGGGATAAATTATGTCCCCTGTTGTAAACGGCTTTAGCCTGCGCTAGAAGTTTGCTGCGATTGTCATGGTCTTCCTGTTCCCGTTGGTAAGCAATCGTTTCATAGGAAGCATGTGGTAATCCCGTACGTACCCCTTGCGCATAATAAAGATCCCCTTGGGTTCTGTTATGTTGGGTGGCTTGCTGTCGGTTCTCATACGATTTTTGCAGCTTTTGAATGTCGAAATACTGCCGTTCATTACCCATACGGCTGTATAATGAGATACGCTCCTTTACGTGTCGTTCTGATAAAGATTTTCCATCTTCCATAGCTCCTTTTTTTTAGAGGTTATACGTTAGAGCACAGTGCTGACACTTTCTCCTTCAATCGTAATTTCCTGAATAAAAGTTTCGGCAGTGCCATCGGGTTTTACGCTAGCTTTAGCCCAAATCAATTGTTCTGTATTAATATACTCGCGAATGGGATCGAGATTGTAACCCGAAATGCGGATTAATAGCTCGTACGCCTTTAAAAACAGTAAACCACTGTCCTTTTGAATACAGACAGGCAACAAGGCATACGAAAAGCTATACCGACAGCCATTGCTTTGTATCAGTTCCATCCGCTTTACCACTTGCCCTTCCTCCGCAATGGCATAACAAAGCGTACCCGTATCTGTACTTCCATCAGTGGACTTAGTGTCGGGTGCGTTGTGAAAAGCCTTTTGTAAGGGTGGATTGCTTTTGAATAGTTTTTGCATGGGTTTTTGGTTCTCGGGTTAATGCTTTGTACTGTTCTCGTTGTTGTCGGCTTATAAAATCCCGATGCTGTTGCTTTTCAAGCTCACGGGCGGTTTTCCGTTCCCCCGTTCTGGCAATCGCCCTTTTCAAGGCTTGTTTATTATCCGTAACCAGTTGTACTTTGGATTTCCCACGAGAGACCGCTACATACAAAGTCTGTTGATTGACGGCTCCCAAGGAGGCTTCACTCATGCTGATATACACATCTTTGACCGTAGCTCCTTGTGCGCCGTGGCTCGTAGACACATAATTGTGCGCAATATGGTAGCAATCCTTAGCTAAGGTTTTTCCATTTTCTAATAGAATATCTCCTGACTTGGAAAAGCCCTTAATTTTTTGTGCCGTTCCATTATTAATTTTCGTCCCTTCCATCGATTTTAAGTTCAGCGTGGGTTTGACCAAATCTCCTTTATTCAATTCAATAGCTGACTTTTGAAACACACTGTATGGTTTCGGGTTTTGGTAGGGCAGGGAAAGTATTTGCCCTATTTGAAGGTCTTTGACCGTAATCTCGGTTTCCTTTTGCCCCTTTTGAGTAGCAGCCTTGGACGGCATAACTTCATAGTGTTGCCCCGCTTGAAACCCGCCTTTGGTGTTGCGGATGAATCGGATGTATTGTACCGACTGATAATTACTCGGATCTTTTTTCTGACTTTCGGTAAAGGATATATTCTTTAATTGTTCAAAAACTTTAGACTTTCCCTGCAATGTTCCTTGGGCTTTAAGCTTTTTCCGAACTACTTCCGAGAGTTGCTCCTTTTCTGCATTAGTAGGACTAACAATAAGAGCTGTTCTTTTGGTATTGAGGGATTGGATGTATTGCTCCGCTAAGAATTCCATCCTTTTATCCTGTTCCGGAATTTCTACAACGGCTTTCATCTTTTGATCCAGTACCTGAAACCCCTGTAAGGTCTTTCCCCTTGCGATAAAATCCACCGCTTCTTTATACTCCGGTACTTCTCTTTGCCGCATGTTTTGTTGGAGGTGTACCGTTTTGATTTGCGCTTGTTGTTGCAGAATACGCAAGCCATCCCCAAATTCCCCGGGACTGTTGTGCTGGCGAATATTGCCGCTAAGTACCAGACGTGCCTTTTTCTGCTGAACAATATCTAATAGCTTTGATAGTGTCGGTACCCCTGATAAGCTGGCTTCATCCACACACAAGACCTGATGGCGTATACTTTCCTGTAATTGCGGCTGGATCAGGAATGAAGCAATGGTATTTGCCGATTGAAAACCTTCCTTACGCAAGACATCCACCGCTTTAGAAGAAGGGGCGATAACCACCATTTTTTTGTGTACCGCTTTTAACCCATCAGATAATTCTTGCAGCATGGTCGTTTTTCCGGCACCTGCCTTTCCTTCCAAAGCGATCACCCCGTCATGGGTAGTCAGGATTTCCTTTACCGCATTTTTCTGGTCGCTATTGAGAAAATCACGTTTCGGGATATAATCAGCATGTAAGGCAGGGAATTTGCCTTTAAGGGAAACCGCCTTGTCAATCAGGGCATTTTCATGCCGTACCATTTCTTGGGTGGTAATGAGTGACACCTCGTTTTCGGTAGCTTTTAAAATGTTGCTCCTGCGGTTTAATTCCGCTTCAAAGTCTTTGGGGGCATAGCCACTGCCAAAACAAAGTTGCATAGCGTGTCCTAGTATTTTCTTCTCTTCCGCTACGGATTGTCTTTCTAAAAAATGGGCTAAGCTTCGATCTATTGCATTTTCAAGGGACAGAACAGGAGCCTCTTTCAGCGTTTTACTACTTTTAAGCTGTTGTAGGGCTTTTAATTCTTCACTACTCAGTAGTGTTTTCCAGACCTCCAACAATTCTTTTTCAGGAACCGACTTACTTTTGGAGAGGCGGGTTTTAGCGCCAAGTTGCGCCTTTACTTTGGTATTTGTAATCCCTTTTTCTTTGCTGATTTTTTCAATGGTTTGGGTACGTTCCGAAAAGCGTTTAATGAGTTCCCGGGATACCACCCCTTTGATTTCCCATGCGTCGGGGGTACGTTCGATAGCATACCCCAATTTGACCAATTTATTCGTAAGCTGTGTATGAAAATAGGCTTGTAAATACGGAGCTGACTTAAAAATTAGATACGGATCCAGAGCTAAGAATTTTTGACGGTTGGGACTGTAGGTAACCGAAAACAGAAAATTATGAATGTGTTGTAAGGGTTGTCCGGCTAACACTTTCTTCCCTTGGTAGGTATGTTCCACAGGGCGCCCGATGGTATGGTGAAAGGATGCCCATATAGCATTCCCTGTTTTTTCAAAAAACGGTTTTTTTGGGTGTTGTTTTGCGCAAGAATTAGCCTTTCCGCTTCCAACATCATTTCCTGATTGGCTTCTAAAAGTGCCTTTTCCAGTTCAGGGTCATTCGTTAAAGCCGTCATGATGCTAAAACTTTTAGGCGGCAACACTGTAATATCCCAGCCTACACGTCTGTTGGCTACGTTCAAGGGCGTGAGTTTGTCTTTGGTAATGGGGTGTCTGTTATGTGCCAAATCCCTATAATTATCCGTAGTGACTTCATACAAGCCCATTTGCTGTGCTGCTTTACCATGGTAATAGGCTGGAATATTTTCTTGGTAATATTCGCCTTGTCGTTGCAAAGAAGACTTATGGTAGCTTATTGCTGCCTGTGGATTGGATGAAGTCGTAATACGGATCATAATCAGTCGGTTTAATTAAACGATTAGTGTTAGAAAGGTGTTTTTGATATGCTAAATCACATGGTGGTTTTAAAAATGGGTTTGTGATGAAAGGTGCTGTCGGTTTGCCTCATCGAGCAATTGCTGAAGGGCTTCGCTCAGGGTTGCCATTCCCAGAAATACCGCTCCGTAGGTATCGTTACACTGCAACCACAATAACAGCGCAATACCAATGAAGAGTAATGGCTCTAAGACACCACAAATAAAGTATTCGTTGACTTTCATATGTTTCGAGAGCCATAAGACAATGTAACTATTGCCCCGTTTACTCCTACTTGAATTGCCTTTTCCTAGCCAAATCAGTAGTAAGTGAATTAATCCACTGAGGAAGACAAAACCGCCATAAACCAATAAAAATGGGGACTGAATATCGATACACACAAACGCGTACCAATCCTCTTTGGATCGTCCTAACAGCAGGAACGGCGTAATAACTATCGATAGTGGTTTTAAGTAGTCAGGGATATGGGTACTGTTATAGCCCAGTATAGTACTGGTTGCTGCCAATAGGACTAATAATCCCATGGTTTGAGACCCTGCACGATAGTGTATCGGCGACCAATAGATAAAAGCATATAAGGCCTTGTTAAAACGAAAATAATAGATGAAACATAGCCGTATAATCTTCCCGTAGTCTTTGGTTACAAAACAGTGCCATACAGATCTTTGCGTCATTCCATATACAATAGCCAAATCTGAAAATTTAGCTGTTTTTCTTGCTGAAATAGTGCGTGTAGATTCAGGTGTCATACCTCTATAATTTTAAATGAAACATTAGGGGAAAAAGCACTGCTATAAAGCAGTGCGTATTTGTACAGAAGAAGCGCCACACTCGGTAAGGAAGAATTTTTCCCAAAAGCGGTATTGGTATAACAAAAAATCGTTATTCATCGGGTTGATGATTACAATGTCTACCCCTTTTAAATTCGGGTATGGACTATCCTTTTTAAATGAGGCTATTATCCGATCATACTCTTTTAATAAAGCCTTTGGATTGTTTATATAGGCAGGAGTAGCGGTATTGAACACACTCGAGCTTTCAGCCATGTCACTAAACAGCAGCAATCGTTTTTTACTGGCTGTACTACTATAAAGTTTACTTAGGTAAACGATGGTGCGGTATAGGTTCGTTTCACGCTCGTCACAAGGCTGCGCTGCTAAGGCATCAATATTGGCTTTCGCTTTGGCTAGAAACCATCCCAATGCTTTTTTTCGCTCTGAAATACTACCACCTCCTAAAAATGAAGACTGGGCTTTTGGTAGCGATGCTGTTTTTACGTTGGCAATGCGCCCCTCTCCGCAAGTGCTCGTGCGGAGTACTACGCCTTTTTTAGTGTCCTGTTGTAAGTTAAAACCTCTGATAAGTTTCACAAATAGTGTTTTGGCATCCAGTTGGCAATTGTTACTCAAACTGGTGTCATTGATTAAAAATGTTTCGTCTAAATTCTGTGCATTTACAGCATTAGAGGCTAGTAATAGACCTATTGCTAATAGAATAGCTTTACGATTAAAAAAAGTTTTTACTTTCATGATAGTACGATTTAAAAATGATTTTTGGTTATAGGTTTGTTGGATAGTAGCTTTGATTTGCTTCTCGGTATTCGCTAGTTGTGCCAATTGATAGTTGTAAAAAGTGACTTCCTTAGCCAATTTTAGTTCTTGCTCGTAGATAACCTTTTCACAAGCTTCCATTTGTTTATGGACGGCAGCTTCGGCTAATGCCGTAGGTGTCCTAAAGGCTCTGTCAAAACGCCCTTGTAATAGGGTTAACTGCCCCATGAGGTTTCTTAAAAAATCGGTTTGTAGGTATTGAAAACCTGACTTCGGATTTTTACGTTCGTAATCAGAGTAGTATAAAAAGCTCGCAAATGTGGCGATTGCATATAATAGACAAGTAAGCCCTGTGGCGATTTGATGGCGGTGAGAGGGTGTTTCCGGTACAATAGCACCTTCATTCAAGATAGCAGCCAGTGGATCATTTGCCATTTCTAGGGTTAATTCGTGTTGCCTACATAGATGAAAGCCATCAAGCCTATACCAAATAGAATAGCTATTACGGAAAGAATGTATTGCTTTTTGGCTAATAATTTTGCGGTTACTTTTGGAAGCAATGAGATGATGAAGGCAAAAACGGCTGCAATTGGTACACCTAGCTCAGGCATATCCAGTACGTTAACATAAATGGGTTTGGATAGGCTAAAGTCGATGACGAATAGCGCAAGGGTTAGTAAGAACAAAACCTTTTTACTTATTATAAAGTTTTTAAGCAGGTTTACATTAGTGGTTTTAAAAAGTTTCATATATAAATTATTTAAATGTTATTGCATTTTTTAGTTCTTCGATCTTGCCTTTTATTTTGTCTAATGGAGTTTTTAAAAGGTCTATTTTGGTAAACACACTCTCAGGAAGTTTTGCATTTTCTGCCTCTACATACTGGTCGAAATTCGCTGTCAATACTGTTAACTTCTGAGTTTGCTCTTCAAGAATTTGCTGTTCTTGTTCTTTAATAAGGCTATGTTCCAACTCAATGTATAATCGGGCTGCCTGTAGCTCATGTAAAAGTTGTTGTACCGTTTCTTGCTGAGAAATTTTACCTCTTTTATTTTGTCGGGCTATTTTTTTCCACTTCTTCATAAAAGCGTATCGTTCTAATTTGAAGTAGTCGTGATCGATTTTCAAATTTCTGCGTGTGTTGATTTTTTCCTTCATAATATTTTGTTTATTTTTAGACGTTTAATATTTGTTGAAGCAAATATCAGCCATGCTTCTCATAAAAAATTCGCCAATTATTCGAATGACTTTCGAATAATGTTCGCCAAAAAAATCATGACGTATTTTAATTCATAGATGATGGATCTTAAAGAATATTGGAAGCAAATAAATTTGCAATTAGAAGATGAATTTTATGGGTTACCTAGTACTTGGAAACGAAAAACTATTGATGAGTTTCTTTTAAAATTTGAAAAAGAAGTAAAAGAAATAATAGCTGGAGATGAATATTTGATTACGATGTGTAGTAGGGTTAAGACAAAAGAAACTAATCATTGGAAATGTGTAGATAGTACAACTTTTGAGAAAATTTTCAGAACAGGAAGTACATCTGGTAAGCAAAGTGCTAATTCATTTGCTATTTATTTAGGGTATGAGTCCGCCGAAGCTTTTATGAAAGGAGATAAGAGCTATTTTATCCAAAAAAAATTAAAAAAAAGTCATAATATTTATACTGGGTTAAACCAAGACGGATTTATTAACGAATTTAATCTTAAAGTAAATAAACATAACTCTAACCTTCAGGATTTATTAAAAACTATCGAGAAGAATTTAGAATACTTAAAAGATAATTTAGAATTTGATGATGTAAGATATTTCTATGAAATTGGTGATTATAATAATGCGTTAGATATCTTAAAAAAGAAGAATTTAGGGATAAGAGCACAAGAGAACTCGTCTATACAGCATAGAAATAAGAATGAGGAAGAAGAAGTAATTGAAACATATATTCTTATAGCTAACCTCGAATTAGTTAATGGAAATATAGAAAAAGCAACTGAAACTATTAAGGAGGCATATAGCTATTATTCCGAAAATTTTGAATTGGCATGTGTTTATGGATATCTACTTTTTATAAATGAAAAAAAAACAGAGGTATATGAAATACTAATAAATTTTGCAAAAAAAAGTAATAGTTTACATCATAAAATTATAATTTATAATGAATTAATCGAGTATTGTTCTTTTTTTAATATGCAAAGTCAAGTAGATGAATTATTAAAAACTATTGATAATTACTTGATTGTTTTAGAAACAGATAACTTCTCTAATAATTTTGAAACCATTACCCTAATTAATGCCTCTTTAAGTATATATTATTTTTCTATAAATAATACTGAGAAAATGACACATTATTTTAAGAAGGTTGTAAGTCGTATTCAGTTTATAGACAATTTTCAGTTTTATAATTTAGAACATTTAATAGTTATTTCAATGCTAAATTATTCAGAGTTTTGTTTAAAAAGTGGGTCAATTCAACATTCAAAAAATCTCATTGACTTAATTAAAGAGGAATTTATCACTAATTTAGATGATAAATATTTTTCAATTTCCGTAAGAACTGAAGTTATAAGTATTTTGATCGATACTTATAAAAATGACTTCTCTATTGCAGAAAAAAAGCTATTTAATTTGATTGATCTAATGCAATCAAAAAAAGATCCCTTGAATTATCAAGATAACTTCAGAGTTTTTCTTTTATTCAATGATCTTAGATTAAGTTTCATTTTTTTTAACATAAAATTTCATTTTTCCGAGGATGACCTCCTAACTCGCGGTACTCGTCCTTATACCATGCATTTTGATTCTGAAACTAATTTAGAACTTAATGAATTAAAGACTTACTTAAAGTTGAGCAAAATATTAATTGAGGTTAATAATTTTAGTGAAGCAGCAAATTTTCTTAGAAGTTGTATAAAATTATTAGATATATTAGAGGAAACCACTAACATAAATTTATCAAATGAAACAATTGCTATAACATCTGCCTTAGCTTTTTGCTATGAAAAATTAAACTATGGAGAGCCCGTAGTTAACGAAATTGCGCTAAAATCTATTTCTTTGATTAAAGAACTACAAAGTTCTGGAAGTATGATACAAGATATTTTACAGCTAATAGAATCTCTTCAATATTTGATGTCTGTAAAATATGTTCAAAAAAGATTTGAGTTATTACTTTATTTGGCTGATATAGGACTTAACAGCTTAAGCATGATAACTGATAAAAACACTCACTTTTACTACGTTTATTTTTTAACAACAGCCTTTTTCAAACTAGGTGAATTTAAAAAAATAATGAATGTTTTTCCAAGCACTGAGGGTAGAAATTTAATTATTGATTTTATTAATGAGATATCTCCTATTTTAGAGCAATACAAATACACAGTTGGTAGCGATTCTTATGTAATGAATTTAAATAATTTAATCAATGAAATTGAGGAACTTACTTCTGAAGAAATTGAAGTAAGTGAAAGTCTACTTATAGCATGTGAGAAGGACTATGTAGATTTAGCAGAATCTGCGTGCAAAGCAGGTGCTTTTATCAATGTTAAATCAGAAGACGGCTCTACTCCACTTCATTTTGCTGTCAGGAATGCAAATACGGAATTAATTGAGATATTATTGAAATATAATGCTGACATAAATATTAAAAATAATGAGGGGAAAAGTGCATTAGATTTAGCCCTTTTTGATAATAACCCAGATGTCTTGAAAAGTTTAAATATTCAGTAAATCTCATTAAGCTTTTAAGCTGTATTGATTGTTTGTGAAATTAAAAACTAGGCTTTTGAAAATCACTTTCACACCAATTGATATACACCTGATCTAATATGTTCAAGTCGTTCAATTCCATTTCATAATCCTCATTATAAAGTTTTGTGTGTCGTTGATAGTCAATTATCGATCTCCAATAAGCTCTAAGAGTATTTACATACTCAATTTCACCATGACACGGTCTAACAATAGTTTTAGTTTTTGCTATATTTTGCTCATAAAGGTCATTAAGCTCGTCTCCACTAATAAAACAGTTTCGAGAGAGTTGATCCAACTTAAACGTTAGCGTCATTGAAGCTAAATCACCATTATGACTACTGTAAATATTATATCCTTCTACTCCGGTTCTATATTTAGTTTCACAAGTTAAGTCACCTATTTCAAATGATAATTTATCAACGTGATGGAAGTAGTTTCTTAGTTTTTGCGATAACAATGGCTTGCTCCTTATTTTCTAAAGTTGGGGAATGTTATTTTATTCTGGGCTTTATGTCAATTTTTTTCTTCAAAATTAGGTTCACACAATATAGGTACGTCCAACCTAATCCAAGCTGATTTCAGGTATATTTTCGGGTATTAAATTTTTTACACATTTTTTTTCTGAACAAAATCAAATACATAGTAAAAATAACCGAATCCCTGCGCGATCACCACTTCCCTTATCCCACATCATCCTATATAATCCAAAACTATAGCATTTCTGCGGCTTTTCGGTAGTTATTCATTCCGATACCGTCCAGAGCAACCTAACTAAATCCAACGCTTTTTCGGGTACATTTTCAGGTATCCCGTTTGCTTGGAAAGGAGATACCCGAAAATGAAGCTAACTGACTTAAAATTAAAGAATTTAAAACCCCGTAATAAAAGCTACAAGGAGCGGGATGGAAAAGGGCTTTATCTCTTTGTAATGAAGTCCGGTGGCCAAAGTTGGCGTTATGACTATAAATTGAAGGTCTATGTAGATAAATATAAGAATGGGACATATGTTTATGGGCTATATCCCCAGATGAGCCTGCAAGAAGCTCGTGAGGCACATCTGAGTACAAAAGCACTGGTTTCAAAAGGCATAGACCCCAACAAGCACAAAAAGGAGCAAGAACGCTTGTCCTTCTTAAATAAGCCTATTAGTTTTGAAGAAATCGCAAGGGAATGGTTGGAAAAGAAAAAATTGGAGGTAAATTCCGAGACGTTAGAAGGTATTCGTATGCGTTTAGAAAAATACATCTTCCCACAAATTGGCAATGTAGCACTATGTCAACTTTCAACGAGCGATTTCTTAACCCTGCTTAAACATATCGAAAAACGAGGTACTTATGAATTGCTTCGCAGGTCAAGACAGTATTGCGGTCAGATTTTGAGATATGCCGTTGCACATGGAAAAATCGAGCGGGACTTTACGGCTGATATTCGCGAGGCTTTTGCTGTTCGAAAAGTTAAACACCAACCTGCCTTAAGACCTCATGAAATCCCTGAATTTCTAAAAGCCTTAGAAAATAATGATGTACGTTTATACGCTCAGACACGTTTAGCCCTTAAAATGCTTATGTTGACCTTTGTTCGCCCCATTGAATTAGCATCAGCAGAATGGTCTGAGATTGATTTTACGGACAAGCGATGGATTATTCCTGCGGAAAAAATGAAGATGAAACGAGATCATATTGTACCATTGGCAAATCAAACACTTGAGCTTTTAGAGAACATGAGAGTGACAACGGGTAATGGTAGGTATGTTTTTGTAAAGCAAAGGAAGCTCAAAGAACATATGAGCAGGGATACTTTGTCCAAAGCGGTGAGAGCTTTAGGGTTTCAGGGTAGGCATACTGCTCACGGCTTTAGAGCACTCGCACGGACAGCTATTAGGGAAAAGTTGAATTGGGACAGTGAAGTTATTGAGCGGCAACTTGCGCATGTTCCTAGTAATAATCTGGGTAGCACCTATGATAGGGCGCAATTCATAGAACAACGGACATTAATGATGCAAGACTGGGCAGATTATTTAGATGAATGTTAGGAGTACTATTCTTGATATTCATCTAATAAGGAACGAATATCTTCTGCCTTCCATGCTGTGATTTTTGGACTCAATTTTACGGGCTTAGGGTATCGTCCACTTTTAACCCCCGCCCACCATGTTGATTTGCTCACCGGGTATATTTTTAAGATGTGGGATAGTCGTACAAAACCGATTTCGGGTACGGTATTATGCTGCATTTTATTACTCCTTCATTATGGTTTGGTGGTGATTGACAAAGACATCATTCAGGTGCATTGAACCAACCCTAATTCAGGGGATTGATCTCCCCTGACGTGATGTCTGATAGAAATTATTGAATTTTCGGTATGGGTATGAACTGCTATTATAGGTTCATTTTTTGATGCGAAATTTACCTAAAGTCTGATTGTAAGGCGATTTGTATTGCTCTATTGCTCTACCTACAGCAACCCTCTTAAAAACACCGAAGCGTTCTAAGAATTTTGATAGTTTATATGTATGGGATAAGTGAGATAGTAACGGTACGTACAAGAGTTTTTCACGTTACCGATGCATTGTTTTTTGGAAGTTTAATTTTTCAATCGTTTGTATAGTGTTTCCGCTTCTTGTTCCAGAGAAGGTTCATACTTCTTTAGGTTTTCCAACAAGTTCATAGCACTGTGCAAAACGGTTAAAACAATAATGACATCACCGATGGTTTCACAGATGAGCCAATGCTTTTGATGCCTGAAACATTGAAAACGAGACGAAATAGTAGGATTGTAGGTAAGGAGCTTTGGGTTATCCTGTAGTAACAATAAAACGTTTTGTAATCCATTAATATATTCATCGGCAACGTGTTCACCCCATTGCTCAATGGAGTAGTCATAAATGGCTACTAAATCAAAGTTTGCCCTGCGGGTTAATTTGATATGCGCCATTTAAGAATTGGATGCTTTAAAGGATTTGATATCTTCTAAAAGATTACCTGAAAAATCAGTCATGTTACCGGCAATAGCATCTTGATAGCCTTCTAAAATTGAATTTCTAATTTTAGCAGCTTCTTGCCTGTCTCTTGCATGACGAATTAAGTCCCGTACATATTCGCTTGGTGTGGAATACATCGTACCCTCTCCCGTTTGATTGGTAATGAACTGTTTCATTTCCTCTGTTAAAGGAATATTTAAAGATGAATTTCGTGCCATGCTATTAACGCTTTTGTTATACTTCAAAGATACAACATTATTCAAATATCGTCAATATTTGTTTTTATAGCACTGAAAAAAACTAAAACAAAGTAAACTGTTGTCCGTTGTCAGGCATTGTATCTTTCTTATTCGATGGTTCTTTCAGCCAGATAGACGATTGTTCCTTTTCAATAGGCACAATACCAAGCCCATTCAAATTTATCTGCCAACCCCCATACCATTCATTCGATAAGCTATTCATCCAAGCCACCTCCCCCGTAAACCATTTAGGAAAAAGTTAAGCGTAGCCATATGCGCACAAGTCTGATCATTATCCGCACCAAAAAATAAATTATCAGGACTGTTTTTGGCCGCCGCTAAAAGCATACGTCCAGAACCACAAGCAGGATCAAAAACCCTAGCCCCTTTTTTATTCTTATCCCCATGAGTTATCGCTGCCATAAACTCACAAACAGGATCAGGCGTAAAAAACTGTCCATTTTGTCCACGAGTGATGTGCAACGTAAAATAATCACCCAAAATATCCGAATACGGATTTTTTAATACATTGAGTTGTAATACCCCTAAAGCTTTGGCGAGTTCCGTCAATTCTTCTTTATTGTAAGGTTTGATTATTTCAAAATACAAAGCCTCGTTGGCTTCATCCTTTTCCGTTAATCGACTTTGAATATTTACCCTGTGAAAAGAACAAATACCCATTGTCAATACGTCATTAAACACTTTAGCCAAACCCTGTTTACGCCCTACTGCTTCCAGATGTTTCGAAAATGCTTTAACAAGATCAGTCATGTTGCATCTCACTTTGACAGCCCTCTAAATAGGCTACCGCTTTAGCCGCTTGTGCGGAGGCTCTGAATAGTACTGTTTTGTCATTTTTAAGCGCTTTTAACCAACTTTTGATATACAAAGCATGATGTATGGGCTGTGTTTGCTTGGTGTTAAAATGCGCGCATAAAAAAGCGGCTCCCAGTTCTGCAATCAATTCTTCATACGCATAATTCTGAATGTACTTTGTATTCGGGTTGTCTTTACGATCCAACCGTTTTTTATGCCCCGTCCAATGCGTCAATTCATGAAGCAATGTTCCGTAATAGTTCTCCGTAGTACTAGCCTGTTTAGTGTCTACAAACAAAGACGGTTTTGGCATATTGATATAATCATCACTGGGATTATAAAACGCTTCATTGGCAACCGCTCGAATGTCTGCCTTAGTATTCTTGCAAAATGCCTCAATAAGGTTATGCCGTGTAACCTTGTCAATTTCCGGAACTTTTGCTTGTTGGGTAGTATCTTCATAGCCTTCTACTTGAGTTGCATTAAAAACCGTATACTGCTTGAGCATGGGAATTTTCAATGCTTCTGTCTTTCCATCATCTTCTTTTCCGTCAACAGTCAATGTCTTGTAAAAAATGATGCGAGCGCCTTTTTCTCCTTTTTTTACTTTTGCGCCAACTTTCTGCCATTGGCGATAGCTCGCCCATTGGTTGGACGTTAATCCTCTGGATTTTTGGTTGAACCAAAGTGCCAGAATATTAACCCCATGGTATTGATTTTGCGTAATCGGATTTTCAGGAATACCCAAAGCCGCTAAACTGGCAAAAGGAGGTTCATAGTCATTTTCATCGACTTGATCTAAAAGCTGAATGATAGTATCGGTAATCTCTTGTTGAATGTCTGTACGGGTCATAGTGACTCCCTCATTTATGGAAAAAAAAGACAGGGGATTATTCCCCTGTCTTGGTGTTGAATTGTTTTAGTCGTCATAAGTGATTTCAAAGGCACGCGTTACAATGCGACCGTCAACATCCGGTAAAACAGGGATTACGCTGTCTGACCAAGAAATATAATGGACACCTTTTTCACTTGTCTTTTTCCAGCCCACAGCAAGTTCAATCGTTTTGGTTTCTTTGGTGCTTTGTCCATTTCTGCCTGTTTTGAAGTATGCCTTTTCCTGAACCAGTCTCCAGTTGGGACGGTTTTCATTGTTGATGTTAGTGTTGGTGTTTTGTGTAGTGTTAGTCATGATCGTTTCCTTTCTTTTTAAAATGACCATTAGGGAATTGTCCCTGCGCATGAACCCTTGCCAAGCGGCGAGCGTCACGAATTAAAACCGCAACGTGTTGGGGTTTAGTGACCTCGTTTGAAATCGGGAATTTTTCAATGCACCGAAATGCTAGGGAATCACGGCAGCTTTGCTGTCGATGATGACGTTGTGTTTCGCAAGTGTTGAAAAACAGCAGCGCGTTCTTGATTTTAAAATAAGCTGGTTAAGGGGTTTCTTGCTTCAGGAGGAAGTAAGATGGAGTTGTTCGCTTTGCGAACTCAATAGTAAATAGCAATATATACTTAATTGAATGCTACAAAATCCGCTTCGTTAAGTGAGCAATACCCATCGTCGGTCACGATTATGTGATCCCGTAAGGGGATATCAATAATTTTTCCGGCTTCTCTGACTTTTTCAGTTAAAGCAATATCCTGCGTACTGGGTTTTAGCGAACCGCTGGGGTGATTGTGCGCAATGATTACACTATGGGCTTTGGACAATAATGCTGTCGCAAATAAAATCTTTAAATCTACAATGGTACAATCTGTTCCACCTTTGGATAGCGTAGAAATAGTGTTTACTCTCATTTGACTGTCCAAAGAAATCAATTTGAATTCCTCTATAAGATTGATGGTGTTGTTATCCCAATCCTTCCTTAAAATTTGATACGCCGCTTCGGGTGTGTCGGATTTAGGTTTGTCTTCGGGTTTTATCTTGGTTGTATTCCTGGATATCAGTTGTACATGTTGAATACATTTTTGTTTCGTCATATTTTAAACTCCTTCTTCAATATTCAGCGTAAAGGCTAACTCCAATGCTGTTTGCTCAAAGGCAAACCAAGCCAGAGCTGTTTTTAGGTCATAGGCTACTTCACAGAGTAAAGCGGTAGATTGTTTCAGGTATTTCAACCGAAGCTGTTCAATCTCCTCATAATAGGTTTCGAAGAAATGATGGGTTGGGGGATACTGATTAAGTGCGGATACCATTCCTGAAATACAGCCCAATGTTCTCAAATCATGAAAAAAGGCTGCTACTACCTCCCGTTTCATTGCTTCTTTGGCAACAAAAGCACCAATAGTATTGGGATTGTTTTTTATGATAAGATGTAAAGCGTTTCGTAAGTGTTTTTCGGTCATAAGACCTCCTTTGTAGATCGTTGAATAGAATGGAGCTGCATCATCATTTTTGGGTGTGATGATTTGCCCCATTCAAAGTGGGTTAAAAAAGTTGAGGATTGCAAAGAAAAGTAGTGCCGAGGAATTAGCAGAATTGTTGAATGGTCTGTGAAGCCATTACAATAAGATCAATGATAAGTGGTTTTTCACCGCGAAGCAGTTGTTGTAAAAACGTATCGGTATATACTGAAACAGCCCTGCTTATAGGGATCAGATTGTCCGTTTTTGATAATTGCTGAATGGTCTCAAAGATCTGAGCTGCCTCGGAACATAGTGTATACATATTCTCCTCACAGACTAAAGCAGCGTCTTTTTCAAATACGGCTAATAACTCAGCGTTGTTAAGCATTTCAGTAGCAATTTTGTTTCTGATTTCAGCATAATAAATAGGTTTGGGCATGATAATTTTTCCTTTCTTATAGGGTAATGATTGGGATTGAAAATTTGATGGTTATGACTAATTGGGGTCTGTAAAGCACTACTTATGGATAGTCAAGAAAATAGGAATATATATTCATACTGCAGTATGCAACCTAAGATTGTACATAGGTTTTTACAGCGGTATTGCAACAGCAAAAAAGACTGAGGTTTACATTTCTTGTTAAGGTTATGTTCATCTATCGGTTGTATACTGAAAGCTAAAGGATAGAGGTTGTACGAGTAAACAAGGACGATGTGGGGTAACTGAAATGAGAACGGACAAAACAACGTTAGGAGCTGCGGAAGAAAACTTCTTTGACCTCAATGACAGTCCTACGATGCGCTCTGAAAAAGTCTATGGGGAGAGCCATATGAAATTGGACGGTGTCATGGAAACACCGAGAGACCGCCGTGAAGAGGCTGCGCAGGAGAAGAAAAAGAATAACGTCTATAAAGAATTATACGAACAGTTTTACAGGGATTTGCTATTTCAAATTGATGTGAAATTGGAAGCTGTGCAGTTGGAGATGGAGCAAAACCGTAAGGAATGGGAAACACGTGCCAACCGACTGGATGCTATTGATGATGTGTTGGAACCAGTCAAAGATGGTAAACCACTGGATAAAGAAAAAGCACAGCATATTATCAACAGTACAGGGAGGTATATTGCACCGGATGCAGACAACGCAGCGTATTACAACCTTCTTGTGGCTATTAAAACGGAGGATCTGGAACAGATTGAAGTGTTGGACAGGGATTTCAGGAAGTTAGAACAACAGGAACAGCAGTATAAAATGATGCAGCAGCAAGCGCAGGATATTGCGAATGATACTAGCTTGGATAGTCATCAAAAATTGGCTGCCTATGAAAATCTTAATAATGAAATGAGTAAAGCTGATCTCATCATTGTATCAAGAGATACAGAAAACCAAGAGCAAAAATCAGATGCTGAAGTGGTTGCTAAGCATGATTTTGAAAATCAAAGAAGTGACTTAACTTACGATGTTTCAAGGCTGAACTTCTGATGGGTGCTTTGGGAAGACTCTCCTGTAATCACGTACAGCTTCTGGAAGTAAAGCAATAAACTCATCAAAAGTAAAAATGCCATGTTGCCTGCCTTTTATGAAATAAGCAAAGGCAGCCCCTTTGTCATCGTTTAACACTTCAATAAAATATTTATGCGGTATGCCTTTCTCCGTAAGTTTCTTGGATAAGGCTTCTTTAAAAATATAAAACGCTTTTTCATTTACGGTGTCGCGCATAATGGTGATGCCTAATACCGGATAGTTTTCGGTGTACTCGGAAGCCTCAAATTGAATACTTTTCCGATCTCTTAATGCTTGAATTTCTTTATCGCTTAACGCTGTGATGCTTCTGGGTTTTTCCTGTGCCTGTGCGGTAAACACACTTGCAGTCATAAAACTGAACAGAAGGATACTTTTGTGAATGTTCATAATGCCTCCGTTGGTTTTAAATTTGTAAGGATTTTGAATAAAAGGGGACAGACAGTCCTTTATGGGGGGGGGGGTGCTGTTTGTGGTGTCTTAACAATGTTTTGAAATCACGTTTAGGAATTACATTGCTTGGCAATAATGATAAGAAGAATGATAACGCCAATAATGCCGCCCCACGGGTTATTGTCTTTTTTCTTTCGGTAGATTTCGCCTACTTTTTCGTATTTCGCCATAATTTTTAGTTTTAAGGATAGTCTTGAAAATGATGTAACGCGACAACTGCGGTTGTCATCACTCAGCACGCTGACGCTGCGTTATGTAACGCTTATAAGCGGTCACAGCGCTTGTTTTTGAAAGGGGTGTAAAGCCCGGTGCTGAATATGTCCGAAAATTAGATATATTGTGCCATGAGGGTTATTTTTCTTCCGGTTTGAGGGGTAATACAGGTTGCTTTTTTAAGCTGAATCGGGTATTATTTCTCTAAATCCCTAAAAATCATGTTTTTTACTTGCATAACTGTCCGATAATATCTAATAATCGGACCGTTATTAGGGGAGAGAAACGATAAAGGTCGGATGATGTATAAGGTGGTGGTGTCATTACACAATGATAAAGGACAGCGAAAGTATTTAAACCAAGAGGAACGGTTACGGTTCTTTGAAGTGACACAACAATACGATACTTCCAAACGATTATTCTGCCAGTTGTTATTCTATACCGGAGCACGTATTGCGGAGGTACACAACCTGAAAACGGACAGTATTGATTTGGCGAATGGTACGGTAGTACTGGAAACGCTTAAAAAGCGGAAACGGGGTATTTATAGGGAAATTCCTTTACCGGAGCCATTATTAAATGATTTACAGGGGTATGTTGGTGTTTTGGGTGCTCAGGGGAAACAGGGACATTGTTTATGGACTTTTTCGTTGCGTACGGGTTCCCGATTGATAAAAGCATCGATGAAAAAGGCGGGTATAAGCGGGGTCAGAAGTTGTGCGCGAGGGCTTCGGCATGGGTTTGCGGTACATGCGGTGAATAAGGTACCGCTTACGATGGTAAAGAAATGGCTGGGGCATGCTTCGCTGACCACTACGGCTATTTATCTGGATATTTTTGGAGAAGAAGAGCGGGAAATTGCGAAAAGGATTTGGTAGAAGGGAGAAGGTAACTATGAAGCCTAAGTATGAGCAACTGCATGAAATGGAGGAGGATCTTATTCAGCTACAGGGGTTGCTGAAAGCGTTGCAATTGCTTTTACCAGATGGGGCTGCACATGATTGTGTGTTGAATGCGTTGGAAAAAAGGTTAGCTTTATTACAACAGCATTTTTATGAGTATTGGGAGGGGGTGGCGGTTGAGGGGAAAGAAGAAAGTTCTTGATGGTTTTGTCATTTTGACAATTTAAATAAGTTCTGATTCATTAGATTTAAATACTTAAAAAACACCTATTAATAGGGACTTTTTAAGTATTCAAAATTAGTAGTTTTACATAGAAATTTATATCTAACTAACTAAATTTAAAACAATTATGAAAGCATGCAGAACAGCTAAAATTGAAGAAGTAGTTAATGATGCTTCAGCCGCAATCGAACAAGTTAAAAAACTTGAAAATCAAATTAAGTCAGAGGAGAATATCAGAAAACAAGAATTTCTCAAAAGAATTGATGAGTATTTAAGTCTCGCTGGCGTAAATGATGAAAGGTTTATACAAGAGAATACTTATATAAAAGTAGAATATGCGAGTGAGTTTAGTTTAGATAAAATTGTTGAAGTAGTAAAAGGTGCTTTACAAGCCGCAGCTGATTCAGCAGTAGCTACAAACCCTACTGCATTGTTAAGTTCTGATGCAGCAGATTCTTATTCAGAAGTAGTTGTGTCGATAGGAGAAGCAGCAAAATCATCTTCATCAACAGCAGCTATTGGTAGTTTTTCTGCAACCAGATTAGCACCAGGCATAATAGCATTTGTTTACACAACTTCAGTAACAATCGAAGAAATTCAAACTTTTGGAACTGAAGCTATAACTGCGACTGCACTGCATTATGCATTAATTGAAAGTAATCAAGATTTTGCTCAAACCAAACATATTGAAACTATTCAATGTACTATCAAAGCTGCTCTAAAAGCTTATAAGGACTTTATTACTTTACAAGCTTTATTGGTCGACCGTCTTACTAAAGGTGAATTGACATTGGAAGAGTATATCGAATTGGATAGTAAATATGCTGAAACAGCTAAAAAACTAAGAGAAAGAGTGCAAGCTGCAATAGATGATGTTGAAAAACCTGAAATTACAAAAAATTCTTATAATTTAGATTGGCTGAATAATGATTTGAATAAATCAATACTTAATGAGCGTTCTTTAACAAATAGAATGCTTGTTGAGTCATCATTAAATTTGCTAACTAGTTATGGTAAAAAATACCAACCTGTAATTGATCTTAATACAGAGCGTCTAAAAACTAATTTTTATTAAAGTTTCAAAAATATGTCTTCAGAGAGAGAAAAAAGGTTCGAAACAATTCAGCCTGGAATAAGTATTTCCAGTAAGTATAGTACCAATGGAACCCTTGGTTTGATTGTTTTTGACAATACAAATAATAAACCATGTATTTTAAGTAATTGGCATGTACTCGCAAAGAGTAGTTTTTTACCTAGAACCTCATTCAGAGTTGGAAAGCCAATTTTTCAGCCTGGCAGATTATTTCAAGGTAAGCGAAACTCTAATATTGTAGCTAGGCTAACCCCCGACACGACAGGCATACCGATTCAGCTATTGCAGAAATTGTAAGCCGTGAATTTACATTAAAACAATATGAATCTAATGTTTTAATAACAAAAGCTCGACTGCCACAAGAAGGAGATATAGTTGAAAAATCGGGAACAAGAACTGGAGTAACTAGAGGAAAAATTGTAGAGATAAATGGGGATCGAATTCATATTAAGCCGATAGAAGAAGGAAATCCAAATAATCAAGAAATTAGTGATGGAGGTGATTCGGGTTGTTTATGGTATGATCCAAATACAATGGAAGGACTAGTCCTCCATAATTCAGGGGAAACCGACGCCAATCCTAATAGTGAATTTGCAAAAGGATATTCATTAATTGCAGTGATGGAGAGATTAAATTTTTCATTAACCAAAACTAATTGATACCAACGAAATGTATTACAGAAATTGACAACTGACATAAATTATAAGAATGAATTTATATAAAAGTTCAACCACTAAAACCCATCTTGCCCAATGAGAGGTGAATAGATGCTTTTAAGGTTTTTACTTCGAAGACAATTTCACTAGAAATAGGCAGAAGAGGGTTTCGAAAAGTGCAAGAGCTCTGATAAAGTCGATAAAACAATTGAGGCAAATATAAGCTCTATATATAATTGAAGATTGTGGAAACTATGAGAATTGTAAATAAAATTCTATTGAGTTTATAAAGCATCCATTTACAAATGTCAAGATTTTTTTTGAATAAGGTCAAATTAGTTTAAAATGAACCATTTAAGGTCAAATTTTTAGAACGTATTTTCCGACGTAAAAAATAAAACCCTTTGATAACTTATTTGTTTTCAAAGGGTTATTTAAATTAAAGTGGTACCTCCAGCCACCCTCAATTAAGGCGGATTTCTATCAAATAACCAGAGAAATGAAGTAACTAAAAAGCTCTTCATAAGGCTGTAGAAAATGAATTTCTTGAAGCTGAGACAGAAATCTATCTTAATGGAATGACTAGATTTGTAACAAGATATTATATCAAACTCCAAAGGCTTGAAAGACCAACATTTTAAAAGAAGAGTTTAGATTCAACTCTTTTATACCAGCACTTCATAATCAGCTTATCAAAACCACTTATTTCCGAATTTCTATAAACTCCTAGGAGAGTATATGTATTTTGTTTTTAAAATATTCTACACTTCAATAAGTACCGACTCATTTTTTCGCAAAATGAAATTAGTTTTAATACTTTTTTTATCTAAAAGTATTAGTCCAAGATGTATATCATATCTATGCTGAAAAAAGACCTTAACACAGGTAAGAATACTAACAATATTTCTTTTCTAGAAAAGATAGAATACTTTTATAGAGAATTCAAACTAGGCATTAAAAATTTTATTTTCATACAATCCATTATCATTAATTAATTGTTTTTTAATATTAATTATCTTAACAAAAAATAAACATATATATGTAGAAATACCTGCTATTGGGTATTTTTTTAAACTTTACTTTTCTAAAGTAGTATAACGCTTAATTTAAATAAATTAACATT
Source organism: Flavobacterium arcticum (assembly GCF_003344925.1). Lineage (NCBI taxonomy): Bacteria > Pseudomonadati > Bacteroidota > Flavobacteriia > Flavobacteriales > Flavobacteriaceae > Flavobacterium > Flavobacterium arcticum. The sequence continues at coordinate 354,090 of NZ_CP031188.1, forward strand.
AACATAACAGATCAAAAATGTAATTTATAAAAGAATAATACACTCGTAATTAATAGCAATAAAATCTAACATATAGAAGTTATATTTTATTTAATAACTAATTAATTAATTATGGAACATCCGATCACTAGTACACTGTTCAGGTTTGTTAAGCATAGAAGCCCACAACTTCAGAAAGAACCGGAAAGAGCCACAAAGTATCCAACTTCGCCGAACCAAGGCTATTTTTTTACTGCCCTGGGAAATGAACCCTCAGGGACAATTAAAGCCCTCGCAATGAGGCAAGCTGCCGAAAGTTTTCCTTCTCCTTATGAATCAGTAGAGAGGGTTAAGAGCATGTCCGAAAGTTTATATAATTTTTCAGAATGGCTGGCACGAAATAAGAAAAGTTATAACGATACAGACCTAGTTAATGAATATGATAAAGTATCGAAAGGGTTAACTTCTCAGGAATTGGAAACAATGTGGGACAACCTTTATTATCAGGCTGTAACCCAAAAATCTTTTTATGTAAAAGAAGCTATTTCGCAAATGCTGCTTGCTGATCATGCTTACAGATTAGTAGATACTGATATTGAACACGCTGCAGATTATAACAGAGAGGTGGTAAATGCAAAATTGACATTACCTTCTGAGCTTTTTGCAGATTATATTAAAGCAGATTCAGATTCAGAGACACCAAAAAAAAATCAACCAAATATACCAATGGGCTTTTTAAAGTCCCAAATAATAGTTGGTAGTGCTAAAATGAGAATTGAAAATTATGATGGATTAACCAAAGAACTGAATCGTTCAGAAAGTAAATATCGAGAGTCCTATTCAGCTGCTTATGGTCAGGCATATAAACAATATGAAGAAAATATAGCCCCTACACTCGAAAAGTACCATCAAGATCTTGAAGATGCCAAACAGGCTTACTGTTCGGCTCAGAGTTCTGATATTCCTTACGATCCTAAAAACCCATGCCACCAACCTGCTTATGTGCCTTATCCATCATTACCGGAATTTTCGTTCTCTCATGAAGATGAAATTACTTCAGCTAAAATGGAGGAGGAATTGACTGAAAAAAGCTTTAATGTACTATTGGATGTTTTAGGATATGATTTTGAGAATGATACACCCGAGGGAAGAAGTGATATCTTAAAATCCTATCCAACATATAATAGTATTTATCCTGAAGTAGAATCTGCAAGAAGAAATGCAAGCACAGAGCTTGTCGGAAATATTTACCCTCTTAATACGACAGTTAATTTTGCAGGCTATGATTACTCCATAAACAAAGGCTCGCGAATGACTCCTGACAGCTTTAATTTATGTGCTACAAGGGTACATCAAATATATAATATCTTTACATTAACCATTGGTGTACCCAATAATACGTGGCAAGTACTCAAAATTGTAGTAACGGTTACAAAGCCTAGTGATAGTACATATCAGGTATCTATTAATGCACCAGCAGCGACTTATAATAATGGGGTTTTATCATTACAAAGCTTCTACAACTATCCAATATCTCAACTTGGAGGAGATGATAATGATGTTCTTGATTTCAAAATTGTTTTCACTAATGGGAGTATAAGAAATATTGAAAATATTGATGCTGAAATGACAGTCTGTACTTCAGGTACCGCTCTGGGTACTGATCCTGCGTATAATGAGGTAAATACTAATCCACCTTTTGTACCTAGTAAGTTTGGATTTAGAGATCTCGGGGTGGCAGACTACCTAAAAGTAGAACAAACTGTCCAGTGTTATGTTGAAGGAGAAATCTCGCACATAGAAAATATTATGGCGCGTGAATATAAAGAGCGAGCTACCCGAATGTTGAGGAGAACTGAAGATACGACTACGATTAGTAATGAAACGGAACAGGAAAGACTAACTGACACAACTACTACAAATCGTCATGAGTTACAATCAGAAATAAGCAAAGTAATCTCTGAATCTCAAGATTTAGGTACCTCTGTAAATTCCAGATACGATGGGAAAGGTGGCTTTTCAGTATCTGCAGGTCTTTCTTATGCTACTAATACATCCCAGACTGATAGTACCCGTATCGCCGAAACAACTGCCCAGGAGATTACAGAACGCGCTACGGATAGAATAGTTTCCAAAGTGAAAGAAGAGCGGATTTCTAAGATTATAGAAGAGTATGAAGAGAACAATAAGCATGGGTTTGATAATCGCTTTGGGAGTCAACATGTTGTGGGAGTTTATCGTTGGGTAGATAAATTATACAAAAATCAGATATGGAATTACGGCAAGCGTATGATGCTTGAATTCATGATACCAGACCCTGCTGAATTACACACATTGGGTCTAATTCCAACTAATGGAGAAGGTAGCAATAGTGAAGGTATACTTCAGACTCCTCCAGACCCTAGAACAACATTGAAGTATGGCCCTTCAGTTAATTTCAGTGATTTTTGGACTTATGCCCAATATTGGGCTCAATACTATAATGCTGTTATTGAACCGGTACCGGCAGAAAATATAACCGTAGGAGAATCATTTAGTGTAAAATATAATACAGGGGAAAGTAAAATATCAAGTACAGAAGGTAGTTCCGGTAATGGTAAAATTACTGTTCCCGAAGGCTATAAAGTTTCATCTGCCAAGGGTATATATAATGCAATAAAAGATGGTGATAGGAGCGGTAGCTTAATATCTCTTACAGTTGGTAATAGTACAAACTATAATGCATTGATTTCACCAACCAAGCTTCTGATACTTAGCAATGTAAATTTCGCAGCAAATACTGATTCTTTCATAAATTCTAATTATGTCAATGAAGTTCCTGTTTCATTTACGTTAGGAAACCATGTCGCGGGAGATGTTTCTGTTACCCTGAGCTGTTATCTAACTCAAGAAGCAAAGGAAGCTTGGGAAATGAGAACTTTTAAAGCTATAATGGATGCTTATGAAGCTAAATTAGCTGAATATAACGAAAGAATTGAAAAAAACAAAAATGTAGTTCAAGAGGAAATAAAAACCAATCCAGGATTTTACAGACAAATCGAAAATTTAGTTTTACGTAAAAATTGTATATCCTATCTTATAAGACAAATAGGAGGAGGATTTTCCTATGGTGCTAGTATGACAACAGGAGATTCTTTCGGAAACTTTGAAGTAAACCTTAGCCAGGGGCTGGATACTTATACGAATACGGTTAAATTCTTAGAACAGGCATTTGAGTGGGATATAATTTCATACAACTTCTATCCTTATTTTTGGGGCAAACGCGATAACTGGTCTAAAATGTACCAATTTGACAAAAGTGACGATCCTCTCTACCGCAGCTTCATGCAGGCGGGTATGGCAAGGGTTGTGGTTACAGTAAGACCCGGTTTTGAAAAGGCGGCTGCTCTATACCTGACTACAGGTTTTATCTGGAACGGTGGTACAGTACCTACTATTGGAGACCCTCTGTATCTGGATTTGGTAGATGAAGTAACAAGAGAGGAACCTCCTAAAAAAGAAGGGAAAGCATGGATAACAAGGCTGCCTACTACACTTACTATACTGCAAGCTGACAGTATTGGCTTAAAGGTAGAAAAAGCATTGCCTTGTAATTGTGGTGAAGAAGATGAATTTGAACCAGGTACTGTAATACCATGCAATTCTAACTTTGAAATTACCAATGCACAATTGGGTAATGAAGAGCAAACCGCAAAAATACAATTTATATTTCACGACCTTGACCATTTAAATGTAGCTGATGGTAGTGCTTATAGGGTTAGTACTTATGATGACGATGGTTACTTCCCAAGAAGATATGAATGTATGGGACAAAATATAGCTATAGATCGCGATGCCTCGTGGCAGCCAGAAGATAGCGTATCAATAGTTTACGAGCAACTTGCCCAACAGCTTTCGGCTATAAACGGTGTAGAAGCACAACAGGTATTTGTTGATAACTCTGATGGTTTTAATAATCCTGATGGAATTAAGTTTACAATAGATACTGCCATTATACCCGACTTTGTATTTACCAAAAAAGACTCATATGGTGGTTTTGATGTTCCTTATGATGTATTAAGGGTTATTACAAGTAATGGAAATGTGAGGATAATATATGGTGATTATAACGTAACGGGACGACTAATGGACAAGTCAGGAGTTCAGATACAGGATTTTGAACTAAACACCTTATTACCAATAGACAAGTTTAAAATATGAGCCTGAAAAGAAATGATTTAATATGGCAGCCCGATAAGGTGCTGCCATACCTTTTTGGCGAACTTAAACAGAAAATAGAAGTAATATCCCCTGTATATAATATATACCTTTACGGCAGCAGGGCACGCACTCCTTATAGCCAATGGGGTACTGCACTGGATGGCAAAGACTGGGATATATTAATTGTTTGCCGTTTCCCTATTGTTAATACTAAAGTATGGACTACAGAGCTTGGTTATCATATAGACCTTAAAGTAACTGATAACAAGGGAGCGGATACATTTTTTAAATATCAAAAACACTGGGTTGAAATATATCCGGAAAATAATTTAATGAACAGTGAGTAATTTTGATGATATTTTTAGCGGAGAAAACCAGTCTTTTTTCAATTCCAGTAGTGAGTTCCCTTCATTCGAGAGTTTGGGCTTAGGACTTAGCAGTAATAACCCTTTCGAGGATACACAAGGTTATAGAAGTATTCGGGAGACAACTAATGAGCATGCTCTAAACAATTCCCCTTTTGGTAAAAAAAGTATATTTCATTCAACAGTATATACTTCTAAAAATATAGATTTTCCAAAGCTAATTGACTTTATTGAAGCTAATAGAGATGCGGAATTTGATGCCAGGAAATTCATTGGTACTATTACAAGGAGGGTAGTAAACCCAATCAGTGTTATAGCTGACCTTATATATCCTAAATTTAAAGAATATATCCCTATAGCGGGATTGCCGGAATCTTCACCTGACTTGACTACAAAAAAAACATTTGAAACAGAGATTCCTTTAAAGATAAATGAGGGTAGATTTATTGAAAAAGAATTGAGACTTGAAGGAAAACTAAACGAAGAAATAGGCATTGTTAATATCAGATTTGATTCGGAGGAGGATTTTACGGGGAGAGTTGAATTTAAATTTAATCTTGACGAATCAATATATTACAAACTTCATTTTTATTATGTAGGCGAAGAGCGGGTTAAAGAAGACAATAATAACGGAGAAATTGCTTTTACTATTTCTTCTTCAAGTTTTGAAGATTTTCAATCGATGCTGAAGCTTTGCGGATATGAAACTCCTCAAAAACTTTATGACATAGTAAGATCAACTTTTATAAATGCACTGGAAAAAATAAGCAAGGAAAGCGATGTAGATGGAGAATATGAGGATAACCATCCGAAGTTCCGTAAACTGGATTGGCTGTATGAAAATATGCCTGCATTTGTAATAGTAAGCCTAGACTTTAATCAGACTATTGATAATATATTTAAACTTAGTTATTGGGACACAAGGCTGCCCGTAGGGCATGATACAACCAAGGCGATAATTAATGTACTATCAAAATTAAATTCTGAACAGGTTTACAACTATTTCAACGCTACCCCCGGCAGGCTTATTACGCTTTACAGAGGTTTTGATAACGAAGGTTTAATTACGCAGTTTTGCCTGTACCTTACCTTTATTACTATACAGTATAGGTATAATTCTATTCAGGAAGTAGAAAAAGCCATTAAAAATGCCAGGGTATTTGAAATTAAAGATGAGGCCCATATAGAAACCAACATATTATATGGTGATGAGAAAGGAAAGGTAGAGCTGACTAATGAAATCGACCTGTCAGGATTGGCTTTTTCAGGACCTGTACCCAACCCGAGTGCTATATCTTTTTTGTTTAATGATGTTGAAATTAACAATAATGGTAACCAGTCCAACCAATTTCATCCGTTAGACCTTATTTATATTAAAAGGTATAACCCGGCTATCGGCGCAACAGAGGCTGAACCAACCATAGCACTTTACGGTAAATATTTAGGCGATAAAGCCGAGTGGGATGATGTAAAATTAGCAGCCTCCATTACTGCCGATGTTATTAGTATTGCGCTAAGTGGGGGAACATTAACCGCCGGAGCAAAAGGTGCTGCCCGTTTATTTGCAATAGCAGATATTACTATAAGTACCGTTAATATAGCAACTTTTTTACCAGCCGTACGAAAAGAGCTTGAAAAAACTGAGGGAGGAAGATGGTTTCTTTCTTATTGGCCGATTATAAGTTTGTGTGTAAGCGCGGGAACAATTTCTTACTATCTTGCAAAGGGTATTGTTAAGTATAGTAATCAACTTAAACAAGTTAAAAATAATAAGTTTGTTGAGCAGATAGATGAGTTAATTGATGAGAGTAGAAAAGTAGTTGATAATATAGTAGGAGAAGGTTTGTATGGAGGAAGAGTTTTATCTAAAGTTGATTTGGAAGATTGGGCTGTTTTCCTAAAGAAAAAATATAGAACTAATTTACAGCGAGTTGATAGTTTTGATGATCCCAAAGTCTTAGCACAATTTGATCCTAATACAAATACTATAAAATATAAAGATGACGTTACAGAATATTTTATGGCTCATGAGTCTTTTCATGCCGAAGAAATGTATAAATTAGGGTTTGACGAATTTGTTAAAGATGCAGCTCTTTTAGGTGTTCGTATGGAGGATTATACTCCAGAAAACTGGATTAGAGTTTACAAAAGAGAAAAATATGTTTACGATAAACTTATAGAGAATTCAGAGAAGTACAATTTAAATCAAGAAGAAATGTTTCATGCATTTAGATATTTTGATTATATTATGTATCAATTAGAGAGAAGAAATATTCCAATCTCAAAGTAATAAAATTATGATAGCAGAAAAATTAACAAAAAAGCTAAAAGATTTTCTCGAAGAAAATGGCAGAAAATATCAAGAAAGATCTATTGAATATTCAGGCTTAAGAAATACTAAACAGATAGATGGTAGTTTTAGGATGTTACATACAGTATCTTATCTTGTTAATACCTCCCAACAGAAATATGATAGTAATACCTTTTACTTTGCTAATTTCGATGAAAATACACATAAGTTAGTAGAAATAATTGGACCACAATCTTGGGAAAAATTTGAATAGTCAAAAAAGCTATGATCCTAAAGAAGCCCCAAATTTGGGGCTTTTGTGTTTATAAAATACAGGTGCAATTTCTTATTATCTCGCAAAAGGTATTATAAAGTACAGTAATCAACTTAAGAAAGTTAAAAATAATAAGTTTGTAGAGCAAATAGATGATTTAGTAGAAGAGAGTAGAAAAGTTGCAGATGAAATTGATAAATTAGACTTTTTAGCTAAATGGGGAGATGATGTCCCTGTGAGTAGAAAAGGTTATTTAGGTAGTCCTACGCTTAGAAGAAGTAGAATTCAATACTGGTATAAATAAATTAAGGCATTAAATAAGGAAACCGAATTAGTAATTTTGCCTAAAAGTCATGAATTACTGGAAGAAAACAGGGCCGCATTTAATGCGTTTACAAACAAGATATATGTTCAAAAAGGAATGACAGAATATGAGATTTTTCATGAATACAAACATCTAGAGGAATATACAAAATTAGGTAAAGAAGAATCATAAAAGGTTCAAAAGCTTTAGGAGGAAGTCCTGAGCAGCAACTAATAAGAGAATATAAAAGGGAAAATTATGTTTATCACGAAATTTTTAAAAATAAGAATAAGTTTAGTCAAAAAGAATTAGACAACGCAAGAAAATATATAAATAAGATTATTAAAGATTGTGAAATGAATGGCATCAACATTGATAAACTTTAAATTTTAAAATCATGAATATAAAAGAAAAATTAATAGATGATATAAAAAAGTTTTTAGAAAAGCATGATTATAGTATTGACGCTCGATTTGAGTTTTATGATAAAGAAACCGAAGAGTTAAGAGATGGTGTTTCAAAAGAAGTATATGTCATATCATTTTCTTTCGCAGACTATATAGAATATGATTCTAAAGGTAATATTGCAGATTATATTGAAGGAAAACGTGCATTTGCATATTATGATGCTGAGACTTTAAAGTTGTTATATATATTAAAAAATAACGGTTATTTAGAAACGGATGGTACGTTTTAATCAGAATAATTTTAACGATATAAAAGCTATCAAATGATAGCTTTTTTTTTATAAAAAACACAGCAAGCTCTTTACCTGCTTTACGAAAAGAACTGAAAAAAACAGAAGGTGGACGATGGTTTTTAACCAACTGGCCAATTATCGATTTATGTTTTAGCGCGGGCACAATTTCTTACTATCTTGCAAAGGGTGTTATTAAGTATAGTACAAAGTTTAAAGAACAGATAAAGGATAACAAACAACTTACAAAGCAGATAGATGAAAGTAAGAAAGTTGTTAAAGTAACAAAATATAGTAAAAATCTTCTTGAAAGAATGCCAGAAACGTATGTTAAAAAAGCATGCTGAAAGTACGTTACAAAACAAAAAGCCTATATATAATATCTATACTCACAAATATCAAATTTTAAAAAAAAGAAAGTCAAATTAATTCAAAATGAACCATTTAATATCATTTTTTTGAAATATGATTTCCGATGTAAAACAGAAAACCCTTCGATAACATTCTTGTTTTCAGAAGTTTATTTAAACCACAGTAATACCTACCACACTTAAATAGTATTTTAGACGATTAAAACATATAGAAAACGTAACTATCACCAAACCATTTCAGATATTCAATTTTTATGAATTCAAAACCTTATCCAAAGCCTCGTCCAGTTCGTCATGAATGAAATTAGCCTGATAATTTAATGTGGTTTTAAGATCTCCATGTCGATATAACTTTTGCAATTTTCTAGGATGAATTTTACTTCCTGCAATGTTTCCAAAACTGTGTCTTGCTATATGATTTGATAAATTTTTCTCAATATTGCATAAGGAAGCAATCTGTTTTAGGTTTTTATTCAAAAGCTTTGTAGCATTTCTACTCTTTCTAAAAACATCCTCTGGATCTTTAAGATTGGCTTTCTTCAAAAATGGAAATACAAAATCTTCATTTGAAGACATATCTGTTTTATAATATTCTATAATCACCAATGCTTGATCAGGAATTTTTAAACTTACTGGCTTTTCATTCTTGTTCATTTGATAGTAAAGTCTATCATCAACAAAATCATTCCACTTTAACTCTAGAACATCCGAAATACGTACTCCTGCAAAATAATAAGAGAAAAGCCATACATTTTTGGTGTGCCAAATACTTGTGTTTCTTTCCAATTCTAAGTTCTCTATTGAGGTGATTTCAGCTTTGATTAAACCTATTTTATTCCCTGACCCAATACGTATTTTTTCATTGTCTCCAGCAAACGGATAATTTTTACCATCCGTGATCTGTTCTTTGATAGCAAGATTGTATAATGTCCTTATAAAAATAAGTTGATTAGTGACTGTACGTGTTTTTTGACCTAAATAAGAAGTACAAAAGATTTTAAATCTTGTGATGAAAGCTGTGTCAATTTCATCAAATGTTAGTCTTTTAAGCCCATAGAAATATTTAATCTCTTGAGGAATATTTCTGCCGTACTTACGTGCATGCGACAGCCGTTCTCTTCTACGCTTCTTAATATCATCTATAATAGATTGGCGTGTTGCTGTTTTCTTATGGTTTAAAAATTCTTCGATGTTATATAGGATAGACAACTCAGCATTAGCTACTGAAAATATTCCGGCGGTATTTTTATTTTCAATACGTTCAGCTCCCAATTGAAAAAATGAAACATTGTTAGATGCTCTTTTAACTTTTTTTTTAATATCTTGAGTAGAAACACCATTATTTTTTTCTTCCAATTGAAGAGAAATATCTCGAGCTTCTTTTAGTTTTGAGAGTAAATAACTATTTAGACGATTAGCATTTGGATGCGATTTTTTAATAGTATGTTCGTTAGAATCCCAATATTTTAATGCTATAGATTGATTAGTGTGAATGTATTGTACCTTACGATTTTGAGTAATTCTAATTGCAAGAGGGTAAGTTCCATTTTTTTTCTTTTTTCCTTTCTTAACACAACCTTAATTGAAGCCATATAACAACTACGTTTAGAATATATCAAAGATAGTTAAATTGGTTAAACATTTTGGTATTTTTAATGATTTAAAATGGATTTATATGAATCATAAAAAACACTAAATCATTAATTTAAAACCATTTAACAATTCATGAATACATAAACCACAAAGCTAATAACCCGAAGGTCACTGGTTCGAGTCCAGTTCCCGATACTAAGTAAAAAAAGGTAACCCCTTAATTAACAACGGCTTTAGATTGCTCTAAAGCCGTTGTTTTTATGATAAAAATACTTTGTGATTTTTTATCAATTGAACACGATTCTGAACACATTTTGATGTATCTAACTACAACACACTAATTATAAAGCATTAAAAAACAAACACATTACGCTTTACACACACAATATAACGAACCCGACGATAATTAAAAGTTGTTCCTATACCAAACAAAAAGGCTTCACAATATGTGAAGCCTTTTTGTTTCTTGAGTAATCGTATTTATATTGTTTAATTTTTTACTAGTTTATATTTCGCTAACCCTTTGTTTGTCTTTATGTATAGTAGGTATATCCCTGCACTTAGATTAGCCGTGTTAATGGTTTCTAAGTTTTGTTTAGTAGCAATAAGTTGACTTCCTTGTAGGTCATATATAATCACTTCTTCTACTGTTAAGTTATACGATTGTATATAAACGAAATCTGTTACAGGATTAGGGTATACTACTATCTGATTATTTACAAAAATTTCTGTATTAGCCGTACAATCTTCAGCCACACTATCTCCTACAAAAGTCCAACCTTTATTATCAACTAATTCATTATGGGTCTCTATATCACAATACTCTAACCCATCAACTCCTATTGTCTTATTCTCTAAGCCTAACTCTACAAATCGATTTAATAACGCATCATAATTATCAATATTTAAGTCCGTATCATCTAAAAAGTGACCCGGTGAACCAAAATAAGTAAACTTTATATTATTATTAAAAGTCCAGTCGGATAGATCTTGATTGAACATATAGGCTCTTGTAAACATATATGACATATCTTTCACATTTGAAACATCCCAATTATTTATAGACTGATTAAACGAAGATGCTTCAAAAAACATTGCTATCATATTAATTACACTTGAAACATCCCAGTTATTTAAAGGCTGATTAAAAGCAGCTGTTTCTCTAAACATCCCCTCTAAAGTAGTAACATTAGACACGTCCCAATCATTCAGAGATTGATTAAAAGCTTCTGACATATAAAACATTTCTGACATATTTGTTACATTAGAAACATTCCAATTACTCAAAGGTTGATTAAAATTATAGGCCCTACCAAACATAAACACCATATTGGTCACATTAGAAACATCCCAATTATTCAAAGGCTGATTAAAACTACCTGCTTGATTAAACATATATGACATATCTGTTACACTCGAAACATCCCAGTCATTTAAAGATTGATTAAAATCCCCAGCTTCATTAAACATTTCCGACATATCGGTTACATTAGCAACACTCCAGTTATTTAAAGGTTGGTTAAAGGAAATAGTTAACTCAAACATACCTGACATATCTGTTACGCTAGAAACATCCCAGTCATTTAAAGATTGATTAAAATCAAGTGCTCCATTAAACATTTTCGACATATTTGTTACACTCGAAACATCCCAGTCATTTAATGGTTGATCAAAATCACTTGCTCCATTAAACATACCTGACATATCGGTTACATTAGAAATATTCCAATCATTTAAAGGCTGATTTAAAGAACTTGCCGAATTAAACATATATGACATATCTGTTATACTGGACACGTCCCAATTATTGAGGGGTTGATTAAGAGATTGACAGTTCAAAAACATCCCTTCAGTGGTCGTAGCCATACTCAAATCAGGAACATCAGTCGCATTTAAACTCAAATTAATACAAAAACGAAAAGCCAATTCCATGCTTGTCCATTGTGTATCGCCCCATTGTTCTATTGTTAATAATTTTGAACTATTACTTACTAATAAATTCCCAAAAACTACTCTGCTAAAATCTCCTGAAAGAGTTACTGTATAAATCCCTTCACCGGAATAGGTGTGAGTAGCTGTGCCTGATTGACCGGTTAATACAGTACCATCTCCAAAATCAATAGTATAGCTATCCGGTATATCATCATCTTCTACTATCGGAAACTCGATAGCTAAATCATTACTTGTAACCTGCCAAGTAGTAATAAAAAAATCTTGAGGATCAGTAAGCGGTAGTATTACTTCGGTAGTAGCATCGTTAGTGATGATAGGTAGGTTATAATCGAAGTATATCTCTGCATCTCCACTTATTATATCACCTACAGCGATATCGGCGACTGGTTTTATTTTATAAGCTATAAATCCATTGCTCCCCTCAGCATCAGCGTTTTCATGAGGTAAGTTAATATTTTCAAAGATAAATTCAACATGGCTACCATCGGTAATTTCTACACGATAGTCATGACTTGAACTTATAGGCTTAAAAGTAGTCCAGTCTAACTTTTCGTGCAGGTCATCTTCTACTCTTACGGCAATAGCACTTGCCGAACCTGTATTTTGAAATCTTATAATATAGTCCAAATAATGGCCGGTTTGGTCAATTGTAATTTGTTCGCCTTGTACTACTCGTTTATCATTAGGGTCAAATGAATTTACTATTTCTTGTTTTAAAGCAGATGTATTATCATATGGTACATTATCATTAGCATTTGGTATAATAGTAGCCGTAATATTAGCTATATCCCCACCGTTTACCGTAGGCGGTGTAAAAATCTGCATAGTAATATCGATTACCCTATTTTCAAGCGGAAGCAGATTTTCAATAGTAAATGTCAGCTGATTAATTGTTACCGCTGTAGCTGTTGGAGTTGCTGTTACAAAAGTTTGCATAGCATCATCGAAAATCATAGCAACTGTTGCATTGGCTACAGTTTGTGTCCCCATGTTTTCTACAATCAATTGATATTGGGCTTCAAAGCCTGGGCGGGCTTCTGTAATAGGTAACAAGGTTACCTTTAAATCTTCGATCATTTCTGTAGCAGTTAAACAGAAACTTAAGTCTTCGGTAAGATCAGAACCTGTAAAGTTAACGGTATCTGTATCAGTTGAAACTGTAAAATAGTCAGGTATATTTAATAGGGTAACATCATAAGTACCCTCAAGAAGATTTAAATTATATGTTCCATCACTATTAATGGTTGTAGCGTAGTTGTATGTTCCGTTATTAGCATTAACCATAAGATGGACTGCAGCAATATCGTCAGTATCACAGCCATTATTATCGTCATCAAAAAGAACTGTTCCTGAAAGAGTATTATTATCACAATCTTCACTTAAGCTATCTCCTGAAATTTCCCATCCTAATTCATTAATCAAATAGTCACGTACTCCAAAATCACAATATTCTAATCCATTTGCACCAATATTCTTGTTTTCTAAAGCTAACTGAGCAAATTGATTTAATAGTGCATCATAATTATCAACATTTAAATCACTATCCTTAAGCATATTAGACAAGTCTACATTCAGATTATAGGTCCAGTTTGAAATATCTTGATTGAAACTAGTCGCATTATAAAACATTCTTGTCATATTAGTTACATTAGAAACATCCCAACTATCCAAAGGTCGATTAAAAGAAGTTGCCCCCTCAAACATCCTATTTATATTAGTTACATTAGAAACATCCCAATCATTTAAAGGTTGATTAAAAGACATTTCATAAATACCCGAGCCAGAAAACATACTTGACATATTAGTTACATTAGACACGTCCCAATCATTTAAAGGCTGATTAAAAGCTTGTGCTTCCCAAAACATACTTGACAGATTAGTCATATTAGAAACATCCCAACTATCCAAAGGTTGATTAAAAGAAGTTGCTTCCTCAAACATAAGGCTTATATAAATTACATTTGACACATCCCAATCATTTAAAGATCCATTAAAAGAAGTTGCTCCTGAAAACATCACCATCATATTAGTTACATTAGAAACATCCCAATTATTTAAGGATTGATTAAAAGAAGTCGCTCTAGAAAACATACCTGACATATCAATCACACTAGAAACCTCCCAATTATTTAAGGGTTGATTAAAGGAACTTGCTTTATAAAACATATTCCCCATATTAGTTACACTAGAAACCTCCCAATTATTTAAGGGTTGATCAAAGGAACTTGCTTCCCAAAACATACTTGACATATTGGTCACACTAGATACATCCCAATTGTTTAAAGGCTGATTAAAAGAACTAGCTTCTTTAAACATACGCCACATGTTAGTAACATTAGAAACATCCCAATTGTTTAAGGGTTGATTAAAGGAACTAGCATTATAAAACACACCATACATATCTGTCACATTAGAGACATCCCAATCATTTAAAGGCTGGTTAAGAGAGTGGCAGTTATAAAACATAGAACCCATATCAGTTACTTGGCTTAAATCAGGTATATCTGTAGCTGCAATGGTTAGGTTAGTACAGTCGTAAAAAGCGTTTTCCATATTAGTCCATTGTATATCGCCCCATTGCTCTATTGTCAAAATTTCATTAGAATAAGAATTCTCATTACCTTGGTAAAATCTTATTCTGCTAAAATCTCCTGAAATAGTTACTGTATAAATCCCTTCGCTAGTATAAGTATGAGAAGTTGTACTTGACTGATTGGTTAATACATTACCATCTCCAAAGTCAATAGTATAACTATCAGGTATAGCATCATCTTCTAATATTGGAACATAAATAGTTAAATTATCATCTTGCACTTGCCAAGTAGTTATAAAAGGTGCTTGGGCATTAGCAAAGTAGGCTATAAAAGAAAAAATAAATAATAAGTAATTCTTTTTCATTGTAACTGTAATTTTTATAGTTTTTAGATATTTGTGCAAAAATAGTTATTTATCGCATCTAGCCTATCTATTATTTTTAGAAATAAAAATGTAATCTATCGAAAACCAGCACATATACCTCATCTTAGCTGAATATAATCTTGAGTGTTTTTACTAAAAATTAACAATAAGAACCATACTCTAAGACTTTATAAAACTCATAACCAAAGACTATTGATTCGATTCCAGCTCTCACTACTAAGGAAAAACCTGAAATTATTATGATTTCAGTATTTTTTTTATTTTACACATAGCTCTTAAAAAATAATGCTATTACTACCTTTACAAGCTAATAATTTACCACATGGAATTCTATATATCATTAGGAGCATTCCTGCTCTTAGGAGTTTATATTTATAAAAACACAAAACGTCAAACTGTACAACCTTTTCCAGCAGCTTGGCATAACCTGCTACTCGACAACGTAATTTACTACCGTAAGCTACCAAAAGATAAACAAATTGTATTCCAGCAGCGTATTATGAAATTTCTCAGTGAAGTTTATATTGATGGTGTAGAACTCGAAATAACCGACCTAGATAAAATACTAATTGCATCTAGTGCCGTAATTCCTGTTTTTGGTTTCGATGACTGGCATTATAATAATTTAAGTGGTGTTTTATTATATCCTGATTATTTTAATAAAGACCTTGATTTTGCTGATACTGCCGAATCACGAAATATTGGTGGACTGGTGGGCAATGGTAGATTTGAGAATAAAATGATACTATCTAGAAAAGCATTACATCATGGATTTATGAATACAACTGACAAAAATAACACTGGTATTCATGAGTTTGTACATTTAATTGACAAGATGGACGGTAGTATTGACGGTGTACCCAAAATATTATTGACTCATCAATATGCAATTCCTTGGTTAAATATAATTCATGAAAAAATGGAAGCTATAAATAATGACAAATCAGACATAAGAGAGTATGGCGGAACAAAACAAGCCGAATTTTTTGCTGTAGCTTCAGAATATTTTTTCGAGCGTCCTGATTTATTAAAAAGGAAACATCCTAAACTTTATAAGATGATGATGGACTGTTTTAGTCTAAAAAAATAATTTAAACAGATCAAAGTTCTTAAAAACAAATAGAAAGGTTATTAAAAATATCTTTTCACTACCTTTGCATTATATTTAAACCTCTCAAGCGAGAGGTTTTTTAATTTTTGAATTATGGCACACAAAGCAGGCTTTGTAAACATCATTGGTAATCCAAACGTAGGTAAATCTACCTTAATGAATGCGTTTGTAGGCGAACGCCTTTCTATTATTACGAGTAAAGCACAAACCACACGTCACCGTATACTAGGTATTGTAAACGGAGAAGATTTTCAAGTAGTATTATCCGACACTCCAGGTATCATTAAACCTGCCTATGAATTACAGGCAAGCATGATGGATTTCGTAAAATCGGCTTTTGAGGATGCAGATATACTTATCTACATGGTAGAAATTGGAGAGAAAGAGCTTAAAGATGAAGCCTTTTTCAATAAAATAATTCATTCTAAAATACCCGTACTACTATTACTTAATAAAATAGATAAATCCAGCCAAGAACAGCTAGAAGAGCAGGTACAGCTTTGGCAAGAAAAAGTTCCTAATGCAGAGCTTTATCCTATATCGGCACTCGAAAACTTTAATGTAAAAGAAGTTTTTAACCGTATTATAGAGCTACTACCCGATTCACCTCCTTTTTACCCTAAAGATGCTCTAACAGATAAACCAGAGCGCTTTTTTGTAAACGAGACACTTCGCGAAAAAATCTTATTGAATTATGATAAAGAAATACCTTATGCTGTAGAAATAGAGACAGAGGAGTTTTTAGAAGATGACGATATCATTCGCATACGTGCCATAATTATGGTAGAGCGCGATACTCAAAAAGGAATTATAATAGGACATAAAGGTGCTGCTATAAAAAAAATAGGCATACAAGCACGTGAAGACCTCGAAAAATTCTTTGGCAAACAAATACATATAGAAATGTTTGTGAAAGTAAATAAAAACTGGAGAAGCAATAGCTATCAGCTAAAACGTTTCGGATATAATAATAAATAGTCTTAAAGTTTGTATCGACATAAAATTAAAAGTCCTTTAGAACTGAACTTTAAGACTTTATAACTTTCGACTTTACAACTTAAAAGCGTACTTTTGCAAAAATTTAAAACAAGTTAATGAATAATATCGTAGCCATAGTAGGACGCCCCAATGTAGGGAAATCGACTTTTTTTAACCGTCTGATACAGCGTCGTGAAGCTATTGTAGATTCTATTAGCGGAGTAACCCGCGACAGAAACTATGGTAAGAGTGAATGGAATGGAAAAGAATTTTCGGTTATAGATACCGGAGGATACATAAAAGGGTCTGATGATGTTTTTGAAGGCGAAATACGCAGACAGGTAGAGCTTGCTATAGACGAGGCTGATGTTATTGTATTTGTAGTAGATGTAGAAGAAGGCATTACCCCAATGGATGAGGAAGTTGCTAAACTGCTTCGCAAAGTTACTAAACCTATACTACTTGCCGTAAACAAGGTAGATAATGCTATGCGCGAAAAAGATGCCATAGAATTTTACAACCTTGGGCTTGGCGATTACTATACTTTTGCTGGAATGAGTGGCTCTGGTACAGGAGATTTACTAGATGCTCTAGTTGAATTATTACCTGATGCGCAAGAGCCTGATGAAAATGCCGAAGAACTTCCTCGCTTTGCTGTAGTAGGACGTCCTAATGCTGGTAAATCATCATTTATTAATGCTCTTATTGGCGAAGAACGTTTCGTGGTTACTGATATTGCTGGTACTACTCGCGATGCTATAGACACTACCTATAATCGTTTTGGGTTTGAATTTAAATTAGTAGATACAGCAGGAATACGCCGTAAAGCTAAAGTAAAAGAAGACTTAGAGTTCTACTCTGTAATGCGATCTGTAAGAGCTATAGAACATAGTGATATATGTATATTAGTAATTGATGCTACACGCGGATTTGAAGGACAAGACCAAAGTATTTTTTGGCTTGCCGAAAAAAACCGTAAAGGTGTAGTTATACTAGTAAACAAATGGGATTTGGTAGAAAAAGAAACCATGACTACACGTGATTATGAACTAAAAATACGTGAAGAATTGCAACCATTTGACGATGTGCCTATTCTTTTTGTCTCTGCTATAACCAAACAACGTTTACTAAAAGCACTAGAAACAGCTGTTGAAGTTTTTGAAAACAGAAAACAACGTATTGCTACCTCTAAGTTTAACGAAGTTATGTTACCTATTATAGAACATAACCCGCCACCAGCACTAAAAGGTAAATATGTAAAAATTAAGTTCTGTATGCAGTTACCTACCCCTACTCCGCAGTTTGTATTCTTTTGCAACCTGCCACAGTATGTAAAGGAACCTTACAAACGCTATCTTGAAAATAAAATGAGAGACATATATAATCTTTCGGGTGTACCGATAGATATATATTTCCGTCAGAAATAACAAAAAAAGTTATTTAGCGGTTTATAGGTATATCCTTACTATCTAACCAACTAAATGATACATTTATGCAAAAAGGCTTATCCTTACTGCTATTATTATTCACCACTTTATGCTTCAGCCAAAACGTAACACTTACAGGAAAAGTAAGCGATCCTGATAATTTACCACTAGAATCGGCTACCATTTACCTAACCTCTGTAAAAGATACAACCGTTATCAACTACACGCTTTCTGATAAGAATGGTAACTGGGAAATGAGAGCAAGAGTTAAAGATGAGCCTATAGATTTAAAAATATCGTTTGTCGGGTTTACTGATTACAAACAAAGGCTAGAAAGTATAGCCGAAGACAAAGACTTTGGTACACTAAAAATGACAGATTTATCTACTGAGCTGAGTGAAGTAGTAATAGAAAGTGAAGTACCACCTATAAGAGTAAAATCGGACACGCTAGAGTTTAATGCTTCGTCATTTAAGGTATTACCCGATGCCAATGTACAAGCCTTAATTAAACAACTCCCTGGAGTAGAAATAGACTCTGATGGGAAAATAACAGTAAATGGTAAAGAGGTAAACCAAATATTAGTAAACGGGAAACCCTTTTTTGATAAGGATGGAAAAGTTGCTTTGCAAAACCTTCCTGCCGAAATTATAGACAAAGTACAAGTAACCGATACTAAAACTAAAAAAGAAGAACTTACAGGACAGGCTGCAAGCGGTAATAATGCTAGTATAAACCTTACAATAGACAAAGATAAAAACAAAGGTCTCTTTGGTAAATTTATGGTGGGCTATGGTACTGACGAGAGGTATGAAAGTAGCGGTCTTATTAACTATTTTAAAGATAAACGTAAAATAAGTGTACTTGCATCTAGCAATAATATTAACTCTACTGGTTTCTCTATGAACGAAATATTCGATAGTATGGGCGGTGGGCGTAATGACAGCTATAGTATTGTGAGTGGCATAAGAAATAATGGTAGTGGTATTACAACTTCAAATATGTTAGGCGTTAATTATGCCGATGAATGGATTGAGAACCTAGATTCTAACATAAGCTACTTTTATACTACTGCTGATACTGAAAATGAAAACAGAACAAAACAAATTACTTACCTTACAAATAATGATGGTAATACCGAAAACAGTTTAATTACCGAGTCGTCATCGAGTACTGATAACGAACAATATAACCACAACTTTAACACACAGTTTGAGTTTAAAATAGACTCTACTTCTACCATTTATTTCGACCCGAAATTTGCTGTATCAAATTCAAAAGCAAAAAACACATCACAACAATCAACACGTGACCAAGATAATATATTACTTAACGAAAGTGAAGGCGCTACTTTTAGCGATAGCGATAATAAAAATTTTAGCAGTTCGCTAGATTATAATAAATCTTTTAATAAAAAAGGACGTTATTTTAACCTATCGTTAGAAAACGAAAATGTAGTAGATGATGGCGCAGCATTTAATAAATCTATAACTACTTTTTATGATAATGAAACGGGCGACACTACTAACGATAATAGAGACCAAGTACGTTATAATAAACAAACCACAGACAAGTATGGTATAGCTGTAGAATATGCCGAACCTATTACTGATTCGTTAAAGCTTGTAACACAGTTAAATTATGGTATAGAACGTAATATAGGAAATCGTGATGGCTTTAACTTTGACGCAACAACAAATGCATATACACGACTAAATGATTCGCTTACCAATTATTTGGCTTCTAATACATATAATGTCACTCCAGCAGTAGGAATAGAGATTAACAAGAGTAAGTACAGTATGGCAATATCAGGAGGTACAAGTATTACAAACTTTAATAATAAAGGAAGTTATAGAGAGGTTGATTATAAAGTAAACAAACAATACATATTACCGTCTATAGATGGATATTTAAGCTATAGATTCACAAAATCAAAGTCGACTTATATATTCTATAACTATAATGTAGACTTCCCTCAAGCCAGTCAAGTATTACCTATAGAAGATGTAAGCAATGCACTCTATACTCAAACGGGAAACCCTGATTTAGACCCGAATAAAAGTCATTACTTTTATGCTAGTTATAGAAACTTTGATTATGCCACACGTTCTGGTTATAATTTTTATGGAGGCGGTAACGTTTATGATAGTAGAGTAGTCTCTACCACCGAAATTAGTAATACAGCCAAGCGTAACACTACTTATACTAATGTATCAGGAACATATAACGTTTGGTTTGGGGGTTACTGGAGCAAATCAGTAAAAAGAGAAGAACATAAATTTAGATACAATATTGGGTTTAGTGGAGGTCTCAACTTAGACAAAGGATTTACAAATAGTGAATCTTATGAAGCACATAGCATACGGCTTTCACCACGTGTAAACTTTACTTGGGAGTATGGCGATATACTTACCATTAACCCATCATATAACTTTAGTTATAACGAAACTAATTACACCAACTATACTATAGATGGCGCAAGCTATAGCACCCATAGGTTTAACCTAGAAACCACATCGCGCTGGCCAAATCATTTTGTATTTGGTAACGACTTTGGGTACAACTACAACTCCAACTTAGGCGATGGGTTTAAAAAAGATTTCTACCTTTGGAATACCAGCCTTGGTTACAACTTCCTTAATGACAAGTTACTCTTTAAAGTAAAAGTCTATGACGTACTTAACCAAAACTTAGGTACTTCTAGAAACATAACACCTACATCTGTTTACGATCAGCAAAACACTGTACTTAAACGCTATATGATGTTCTCTCTTACTTATAAAATCGAAAAATTTGGTGGTAAGAAAAAAGAAAATGAAGGAAGACGTTTTTGGTACTTCTAAAATCTAAGATGATAATGACAAATAACTTAGATCAAAACAAACAAAATGCCATTGCTTTTTATAAAATGGCGTATGAAGGCAACCCGAAAAAAGCCGTTGAGCTTTATGTGGGCAACGAGTACATTCAGCATAATCCTGATGTTGAAAATGGATTTGATGGCTTTATTGATTATTTCAATCGGATGCAGACAGAATACCCTAACAAATCTATTGAATTTGTACGTTGCATAGCCGAAGATGATTTAGTAGCATTACACACGCACCAAACTTGGCCTGATAATGACCAGTATATTACCATGGATTTTTTTAGGTTTGATACTAACGGAAAAATTATAGAACATTGGGATGCTATACAACAAATACCAAAATCGTCTAAAAACGGTAATACAATGTATTAATCATAAATATAGCATAAAAACAAAGGCAGTTTACTTATAAGTAAACTGCCTTTGTTTTATATATGTTTGTTATTATACTAAATTACCAGCTTCCGCCTGCTCCACCGCCGCCAAAACCGCCGCCGCCGAAGCCTCCTCCGAAACCGCCGCCGCCAAAGCCGCCACCGCCTCTAGAATGACCGCCAAAACCACCACTACTACCTAGACTACTTAGTATAAGAATATCAGCAAGTGTAGAGCCTCCTCCTCTTCCGCCACGACCACCGCCGCCACGTTTAGAAATAGATGATATAATAAATATGATAAGAATAATAAAAAATACTATTGCCCCAAAAGGGAAACCTTTATCCTTCTTTCTTTCGCCTTTATACTCGCCCTGCATTACCTTCATTATAGCAGTAGTTCCCTTATCTATACCTGCATAATAATCTCCAGCTTTAAACCCAGGCTTAATATCATTTTCAATAATAAGTTTAGAAACAGCATCAGTCATAAGATGCTCAGTCCCTTTACCCGTAGTTATAAACATATTCCTATCGTCTACAGCAATAAGCAATAATATCCCATTATCTTTACCTTCTTGCCCTATACCCCAAGTATCTGCTATATCAAAAGCATACTTCCATGTAGCTTCGCCTCCTGTAGTTTTTACAGCTACTACAACTATTTGAGTAGAAGTAGTATCGGCATAGTTAATCAGCTTTTGTTCTATCGCCTTTTTTTCGCTTTCATTTAAGATATTAGTACCATAATCGTAATAACTGGTTTGCTCAGATGGCTTTTCAGGAATATTTACCGTTTGCCCTAATGCTGAAAAACAAACGAATAATAATGATAGTAATAAATACTGCTGTATATTTTTTATTTTTTTCATTTAGCTTTTAGAAATTTCATCTGGTAATTCGTTTACATCACCTTCATTATCATACGGAAAATATTTTTTCAATCGCTCTCCTGCTTTTAGTATACCATTTACAAGTCCATCTTTAAACTTACCTGTTTTAAACTGAGAAATCACAGCATCTTTAGTACTATTCCAAAAACCATCTTCTACAACTTTATCAATGCCCTCGTCGCCAACAATAGCAAAAGTTTTGTCGGTAACACCTACATAAAACAACACTCCATTACGAGCAGCAGTTTTATCCATTTCTAAAAGTTGAAAAACCTCCTGAGCTCTTTCGAGTGGAGGTTTTTCGGTATGGTTTTCAATATGTACTCTTATCTCTCCCGAGGTATTCGTCTCGGCAGTAGCAATAGCTGCTACTACTTCTTTTTCTTCTTGGGGAGTTAAAAATTCTTTGTTTTTTGACATATCTTAGTTAAAATCAAATTTTACTTCTGGTGCTTTCTCTGCACCTTCATCTGCTTTAAAACGTGCCATATCTTCGAAACCAAAAATACTAGCAAAAATTACCGTAGGAAAAGTATGTTTCTTCTTGTCATACTTATTTACAGCTTCGTTATAACGATCACGCGCTACATTTATTCTGTTCTCTGTACCTTCAATTTGCGATTGCAGTGCAAGGAAGTTTTGGTTTGCTTTAAGGTCTGGATAACGCTCTACTGTTACCAATAATCTTGATAATGCGCTCGACACATTACCTTGCGCCTGTTGAAACTGCGCTAATTGTTCTGGGGTAATATTAGTAGGATCTATATTTACAGAAGTTGCTTTAGATCGTGCTTCTATAACATCAGTAAGTGTACCTCTTTCAAAATCAGCAGCTCCTTTTACAGTATTTACAAGATTGCCAATAAGGTCGTTTCTGCGTTGGTAGCTACTCTCTACATCTGCCCATGCTGTTTTAGCATCAGCTCGCACCCCTACTAATCCGTTATAGGATGATACTGACCAAATAAGGAGAATTACAATAATTACTACGGGAATGATCCATTTTTTCATATTCATTTGTCTTTTTAAAGTTCGTTTTTAATATTGATTAATGTTGTTTTTACAGTTTCTAATTTACGAATTATCTCGAATTTATCCATTGTTTTCTTTTGTCCTTCTTTCAGGTGCACTTTGGCACCTTCTAGTGTAAAACCGCGCTCTTTTACTAAATGATATATTAACTGTAAATTTTTCACATCATCTGGTGTAAACATCCTGTTACCCTTAGCATTCTTCTTTGGTTTAAGAATATCAAACTCTTTATCCCAAAAACGAATGAGCGAAGCATTTACATCAAATGCTTTTGCGAGTTCGCCTATACTATAATATCGTTTTTCAGGAAGGTCTAAATGCATTAGTCTAGCGATTGGTTTTCTTGGTTAGCTAATTTAGAAATTAAAACATATTCTTTAGCCGAAATAGTACCATAATAAAAATTAATAGGATTAATCGCCTTTCCGCCTTTATGCACTTCATAATGTAAGTGCGGCGCTTCCGATCTTCCTGTACTACCTACATAGCCTATAATATCGCCACGCTTTACCTTTTGCCCTACTCTTGCTTTATATTTACTAAGGTGAGCATATAGTGTTTCGTAGCCATAACCGTGTTTTATTACTATATGATTACCATAACCAGAGGCTCTATTGTCGGCTCGTCTTACTACACCATCACCTGTAGCATAAATAGGCGTTCCTGTTTTAGCAGAGAAGTCCATCCCAGCATGAAATTTACGTATTTTAGTAAATGGGTCACTCCTATACCCAAAACCTGACGCTACGTGACGTAAATCTTCATTCTTTACGGGCTGTATTGCTGGTATAGCTGCAAGTAATTTTTCTTTATCTTTTGCTAGTTTAGCGATTTCGCCAAGCGATTTAGACTGTACTACAAGCTCTTTAGATATTACATCGAGTCGTTTTGTAGTAGTAATAATTATATCAGAATTATTGTAACCTTCCAGTTCTTTATAACGGTTTATCCCACCAAACCCTGCTTTACGCTGCTCTTCGGGTATGGGAGATGTATTAAAGTAGGTGCGATATAAGTTGTTGTCACGCTCTGCTATACTTGCCAGCACCTCATCTACTTGATCCATCTTACGATTTAATGACTCATAGCGTATTCTTAAATTTTCAATTTCGCGCGCCTGTAGTTTATCTTTAGGAGTTTCGAAAAAAGGGGTATTAAGCAATACTATAAAACACAAGAAACCAAACAAAGCAGAGGCTACCAAAAACAAAAGCATAAAGCCAATTTTCTTGCCCTTTTTAGCCTTTATTTTATGATAGGCAAGTGTTTCTGAATCGTAATAATATTTTACCTTCGACATATTGCTAATTTATTCTATTTTTGCACTATATACAGTTGCCTGTAGAGCGAAAACTAATAGACGTACAAAGTTAGTGATTGTTACGGTTTTTTGTAACTTTTTTTCAGTTTTAAGACTTTCAGGCACGTTTAATATTGACAAAATAAATAAAATCATACCCTAATATGAAATCTCGGGATATAAGGAAACAGTTTTTAGATTTTTTTGAAGCAAAAGGACATTTAATAGTCCCATCGGCACCTATAGTAACCAAAGACGATCCTACGCTTATGTTCAACAACTCGGGCATGGCGCAGTTTAAAGAGTACTTTTTAGGCAATGCCATACCTAAAAGCAACCGTATAACCGACACTCAAAAATGCCTTCGCGTTTCGGGTAAGCACAATGACTTAGAAGATGTAGGTTTTGACACCTACCATCACACTATGTTCGAAATGCTTGGTAACTGGAGTTTTGGCGATTACTTTAAAAAAGATGCTATCAACTGGGCTTGGGAACTACTTACAGAAGTATATAAAATACCAAAAGATATCTTATATGTAACCGTATTTGAAGGCAGCAAAGAAGACAATGTGCCTTTTGACCAAGAGGCTTATGATATATGGAAAGAACTGATAGATGAAGACCGTATATTAATGGGTAACAAAAAAGATAACTTTTGGGAAATGGGCGAGCAAGGGCCTTGCGGACCTTGCTCGGAAATTCATGTGGATATCCGTTCTGCTGAGGAAAAAGCGGAAGTTGCAGGTAAAGACTTGATAAACGAAGATCACCCACAAGTAGTAGAGATTTGGAATAACGTATTTATGGAATTTAACCGTAAAGCTGACAAATCGTTAGAAAAATTACCTTCGCAACACGTAGATACCGGTATGGGCTTTGAAAGACTTTGTATGGTATTACAAAACGTGCAGTCTAATTACGACACTGATGTATTTACACCGCTAATCCAAAAAGTAGAACAACTTACGGGTAAAAAATATACCGTTAAAGCTAGTAATGACACCGAGGAGAAAACCAATATCGCGATACGTGTAATTGTAGATCACGTTCGTGCAGTGGCTTTTGCTATTGCCGATGGTCAGTTACCAAGTAATACAGGAGCGGGATATGTTATTCGTAGAATATTAAGACGTGCCATTCGTTATGGTTTTACTTTCCTTGACAAGAAAGAGCCTTTTATCAATGAACTTGTAGCAATACTAAGCGAGCAAATGGGCGAATTTTTCCCAGAAATAAAATCGCAGCAGGGCTTGGTTACTAATGTCATTAAAGAAGAAGAGGCTTCTTTCCTTCGTACACTAGATCAAGGGTTGCAATTACTTGAAAATGTAGTTTCTGAAACTAAAGGTAAAGAAGTATCAGGAGCTAAAGTATTCGAATTATATGATACTTTCGGTTTCCCTGAAGACCTTACAGCCTTAATCTTGAAAGAAAAAGGGTTCAGTTATAACAAGGTAGAGTTTGATGCTGAACTGAAAAAACAAAAAGATCGTTCGCGTGCTGCTAGTCAAGTAGCTGCTGGCGATTGGAATATAATTATAGAAGGAAATACTGAAACTTTTGTAGGATATGACCAACTAGAAAACGATGTAAAAATCACTCGTTTTAGAAAGGTCGAGTCTAAAAAAGATGGTACACTATACCAAATCGTTTTAGACAACACGCCATTCTATCCCGAAGGTGGAGGACAAGTTGGCGATAAAGGGACATTAACCTCAGCGAATGAAACTATTGAGGTACTAGACACCAAAAAGGAAAACAATCTTATACTACATATTACTAAAAAATCACCTGAAAATACAGGAGCAACATTTACAGCAAAAGTAAATGAAAAGCTAAGGAGCGATTCGGCAAGTAACCACTCCGCTACCCACCTACTGCACTTAGCATTACGCACTATTTTGGGTACACACGTAGAGCAAAAAGGTTCATTAGTTAGTCCTAACTACCTGCGTTTTGATTTTTCACATTTCTCTAAAGTTACCGATGAGGAATTACAGCAAGTAGAAGACTTTGTAAACGCAAGAATACAAGAACAATTACCATTAGTAGAACGTAGGAGCATTCCTTTCGCTCAGGCTATAGAGGAAGGTGCTATGGCACTATTTGGCGAGAAATATGGCGATAATGTACGTGCAATAAAATTTGGCGAAAGCATGGAGCTTTGTGGTGGTATTCATGTAACGAATACTGCTGATATATGGTACTTTAAAATTGTAAACGAAGGAGCTGTTGCAGCAGGCATACGCCGTATAGAAGCAATTACAAATGAAGCAGTAAAAACCTATTTTGCTAATCAAGAAAAAACACTTGCAGAGGTAAAATCGGCACTTAAAAATCCACAAGATACACTAAAAGCTGTAGCATCTTTACAAGATGAAAATGCAAAGCTTAAAAAACAAGTGGAAGCATTATTAAAAGACAAAGCTAAGAACCTAAAAGGGGAACTAGCAGGAGATATTGAAGAGATAAACGGTATAAAATTCCTTGCAAAACAAGTAGATCTTGATGCTACAGGCGCAAAAGATTTAGCTTATGAGTTGGGTAATTTAGGTGACAATTTATTTTTGGTACTTGCCACAGCACAAGATAACAAACCAATGCTTACATGCTACATATCTAAAGAGCTGGTTGCCGAAAGAGGACTCAATGCTGGGCAGGTGGTACGCGAACTAGGTAAACACATTCAGGGAGGCGGTGGCGGACAGCCATTTTTTGCTACAGCTGGCGGAAAAAATGTAAGCGGTATAAACGAAGCATTAGCAGCAGCTAAAAACTATATACAATAAAATGCAATTTAGAACCCAAATACCTATCAAGAAAAGTAATCGACCCATTGATTATAACTCTCAGGTAGTGTCTTTGGGTTCTTGCTTTGCAGTAAACATGGGAGAAAAGCTGAATTATTTTAAATTCAGGAATACTATTAACCCTTTCGGTATATTGTTTCATCCGTTAGCTATCGAAAAGTTTATTAGCTATGGTATACAGCAAAAGCAATTTACTGAAACGGATATTTTTTACCACAATGAGCGTTGGCATTGTTTTGATGCGCATAGCGACCTGAGTGATCCTGATAAAGATAAGCTTCTTGATAACCTAAACGCTGCTGTTACCAATACAGGTACAGCATTACTACAAGCCTCACACCTCATCATTACACTGGGTACAGCTTGGGTATATAGCCATAATCAGTCTGGAAATATTGTAGCCAACTGTCACAAAGTACCGCAAAAAGAGTTTAGAAAAGAGTTATTATCTATTACTATTATACAACAAAGCTTACAACGCATTATAAATATGCTACAGGAAGTAAACCCCAAGTTGCAATTTACATTTACCGTTTCTCCTGTTCGTCATAGTAAAGATGGTTTTATCGAAAACCAATGGAGTAAAGCAAACCTTATAGCTGCTTTGCATGAAGCCCTGAATACTGAAAACTACAAACTAAATACTGGCTACTTCCCTTCGTATGAAATTATGATGGACGAATTGCGGGACTATAGGTTTTATGCACCTGATATGATTCACCCTAATAACGTAGCGATAGATTATATTTGGGAACGCTTTACCGAAACATATATCGCAGAGAATGCTTATCCTACAATGAAAGAGGTTAACGCCATACAAAAAGGATTAAACCATCGTTCTTTTAACTCCGAAGCTGAACAACACAAAAAGTTTTTGGAAAAACTACAACAACGTATTAATAAATTGCAAGCTCAGTATCCTTACATCACGTTCTAATATGTTTTTTAAAAAAATAAACTTTCAATGTTTATTGAAAGTTTGAAAATATTATTCTATCTTTGAACTATGGAATTCAGCGAAGCAAAAAATAAGTTTATACAAACATGGGGGGCACTTGGCTCGCAATGGGGTATTAATAAAACTATGGCACAAATACATGCCTTGCTTATGGTAGCTCCTGATGCACTTTCTATGGAAGACATTATGGACGAATTACAAATATCGCGTGGTAATGCCAGTATGAATTTACGTGCGCTAATGGACTGGGGTATTGTATTTAAAGAATATAAAGCAGGCGAACGGAAAGAGTTTTTCATTGCAGAAAAAGACCTTGATGAACTTGCTGTAAAAATAGCACAAGAACGTAGTAAAAGAGAAATCAAACCTGCATTAAGAGTCCTAAAAGATGTGTCTACAGGAGTAAAAAACGACACATCTGCAGAAGCAAAACATTTTACTGCACAAACCGAAAAATTATATGACTTTGTACTAAAAGCCGACAATATGATAGAGAAAGTTACCGAAATGAAAGAGAACTGGATAGGCAGGTTAGTCATGAAAATAATGAAGTAAAAAAATTTAATTATATATTTCAAATATTACTGAAAGTTTAAAATAATCAATAAAAATGAAAAAACTTAATAATTTCTTTGTTAGCTTTCCTCTCGCTTTAGGACTGTTAGGTTTCTTGTGGGGAGAACTATGGGCAATCGCTATACTTTTTATGATGTTAACAGGTTTGGTTCAGGTTCTTACTGCGACAATCTGGCTAACTATAGACAAGGGTTATAAAAGTAAGTTATTAGGAATTTATTGGTTACTTACAATATCATTTTTCCTGATGTTGGCATTTACCGAATGGCAATGGATATGGGCTATGCCAACGTTCATTGCAATATATTATACAGTAATACTTAACTACAAATTTAAAGAGTAAAACTATGAACTTAACTATCCCTAACTACGTCATAATAGCAGGAGGTATTGGTCAGATATTTACTGCACTTATCTACCCTTATATTAGGCATCAAGTATTTGATTGGTATAACGATGTAAAGCAACTAAAACCTCTAAACCAAGAAATTGCAAAAACCTATGGTCGCTACATACAAGGGCTCAATTTCAGCTTTGGTCTCATTGCTTTATGGTTACCCGAAGAACTGAAAAACCAAACACCGCTTGCTGTTGCTTTAACAGGTTTAATTGGAGCATACTGGGTGGGTAAAGTGGCGACTCAAATAGCATATTATCCCATGTATCAAATACCACAAAAACTACATTTTAAAATAGGTAGCTATTGTATGAATATCCTTTTTATATTCTTTGCCACAATATATACTTTATTACTATTAAATAATTTAAAAATAATATAACCATGGCTACATTACAACGATTATTTAGCGAAACATTACACGAAGATAATAATCATAGAACAGCAGAACTTTATAATGAAGCAACAGAAGACTATGAATTTTGGAGTCGCGACTTTAATATGCATTTTGGTTATTATAATCCCTCACGAAACAATCCGTTTATGCGCGACACCATGCTAAATGAAATGAACAGGCAAGTGTATAAGCGAATAGGAGATTCAAAATTGATTTGTGACTTAGGTTGTGGTATGGGTGGCACCATGAAGTATGGACTTGAAAGAAATAAAGAATTACGTGTACTTGGCGTAACGCTATCAGAATTTCAGGCTACAGAAGGTAACAAAAGACTTACTGGGCTAAATGGTCTCATTCTTAAAGAAGATTACAATAATACTACTTTTTCTGATAATACCTTTGATAGTGCAATGGCGATAGAAAGCTTTTGTCATGCAGGGCACAGCGAAGCATCTTTTAAAGAAGCTTACAGGATATTGAAAAATGGAGGAAAAATGGTAATAACCGACGCCTTCCTTAAAAAAGAGATAAAAAACTTGTGCCCAGGTGGTAGTTATTGTTATAAAGGGCTATGTAACGGCTGGAGTCTTGAAAAACTAGGCAATATACCCGAGGTCAAGCGAACACTCGAAAGAATCGGGTTTAAAGACATTATTATTGAAGATATTTCTTTACGTGTTGCACCTTCTGTATTACATGTTCCCTTTGTTATTTCAGGCTTTTTATTAAAAAAAATCCTTAAAAATCAAGAAATAGGTAAACAGAGTATCCAAAATCTTAAAGGTTCATTCTACGCTCTGTTATCTGGAATACAAATGAACAATTTCGGATACTATATTATTACCTGTACCAAATAAATTATAATCATGACAAAAATAGCCATCGCTACAGAAACTAATTTCTGGGGCAAAATACTCATCAATCAATTTAAAAGCATTACTCACGAAATTGTAGTATTTACTACTGGTAAAACAGAAACACTAAATACCATAAAATATATTAACTGGATTCCTAGTAGTAATTGACAAAAAGAGCTTGAAGGGACTGATATATTAATTAACCTTAGCGGAAACTCTATAGAGTGTTGTAATATACAACTCAATAATTATCTTAACTGTATGAAAATACTTCACATAATCAATTCACTCGCTTTAGGTATTACTTTAATACTATATTGCACCGTTATATATTTTATCTACGGAATGTACGCTCAACTATTTTTAGGAGCATTACAATTAATTCCAGCTATAATTATAAGTCTTTTTTACCGTAAAAAACTAATTTCAAAAACAAAAAAACTGTTGATTATTTACTGGCTTAATGTCTTATTATGTTTATCTCTCGTATACACGTCTAGGCACTATGACAACTTTGGTTTTCAATTTTTATCGCTAGTTTTATTGTTTATATATCCCATATCTACAGCATGCTATTTTGTATATCTTACGTACATCATTAATAAAAGCTTCAAAAAAATCTAATCATGAAAAAACTAATTATAGCAGCAGGCACAGGTTTTTTAGGTAAAGTACTCATCACCCATTTTAAAGATAAAACGGACGAAATAGTAATTCTTACACGTGGCAAATCACGTAAAGAAAACAATATATACTATGTAAACTGGGATGCCAAAACCATGACAGGTTGGGAAACGGAGCTGGAAGACGCTGATGTACTCATTAACCTTGCAGGAAAATCAGTCGATTGTAGGTATAATGAAAGTAACAAAAACAAAATTATAACATCGCGTATTGACAGCACAGCGGTACTCAACAAAGCTGTTTTACAATGTATCAATCCGCCAAAACATTGGTTAAACTCATCTACTGCCACCATCTACCGCCACAGCCTCGACAAACAAATGGATGAAACAACAGGCGACATTGGTTTTGACTTTTCTATGAATGTAGCAAAAATGTGGGAACGCACTTTTTTTCAGACAGAAACTCCGAAAACTAAAAAAACGGCATTACGTACTTCTATTGTTTTAGGTAAAAATGGCGGAGCTTACCCCATGCTGAAAAAGTTAACACAACTTGGTTTTGGCGGCAAGCAGGGTAACGGCAGGCAGTTTGTAAGCTGGATTCACGAACTGGATTTTGCCCGTGCCGTAGCATTTATAATCGAAAAAGAACTGGAAGGCAAAATAAACATTGTATCTCCAGCTCCTGTGCGAAATAAAGATTTTATGAAAACATTACAACACAGGGTTAGTATGCCAATAGCTATCCCTATCAGTAAAACATTGCTTAAAATAGGCGCAGCAATTGTAGGCACAGAAACTGAACTCGTATTAAAAAGCCGAAACGTAATACCTGCCCGATTACAAGAAGAGGGCTTTACATTTAAATATGAAAATTTAGAAAATGCTTTGAAAGACCTTTAATTAAAAAGTTGATACCAAAAGTACTAACCCCAACCAAAATATCGGGATGCTTTCTACCCAAAAAAGTGTATAGTATTTCGGTCGGTTAGGAGTAGCAAAAATAGTAAATAATGCGGTAGCTATTACAAGCGTAATATTTGCCCCTAGTTGTTTTAAATCTATATCGCTTTTAAAAAATTCTAAACAAAAAAATGGTAATAATAGAGCAAGGTTTAACCATTTTGTTTTCTGTACTCCTATTTTTTGAGGAACAGTCATAAGCTCAGGATCATCGTCTTTAGAGTCAATAATCTCAAAAATAAGTATTAGAATAATAACCAATAAAAAACGCTGAATAAATTTAAGCACCACATCAGTCGATACTGCTATTCCTGCATCAAACAAAGGCAATAATGTAGTAATACCTGCCCAGCACAGTGCAACCATATAAATTTTAATACCCACCCAGTTGCGCATATTTTTCTTTTTCGGAAAAAAAGGCACGGTATAAAGCAACGTAAGTGCAAAAAATATAAGACTAACAAGTTGGGTTTTACGTTCCAAAAACAAAAAACTAGCACCTGCGGCTAATAACGTTAAAGAGCTCATTATAGCAATAGCTTTTATTTCGGGGGTAATATGCCTCTTATTACGGAAAAGGCTTTCGTATTTCACAAAATTATACCCCGTTATAGTACCAAAAAAAGCAAAAGCTGGCATAGGCACATCAAAAGGTATATGAAACATATGCAAGGTCATGAGCAATAATGACAATACTGAAAAAGCAACATGTATGCTACCGTGTATGTAAAAATGAAATATCGCCTTGAGTGCCTTCATTCAGCAAAAATAATCAATCTGCTAAAAGTAATACGTTTAAGATGAAAAATTCACAAAATCGAGCTTAAAAAAGCATTTTAATTCGGATATAAATAATTACTTTTGTGCCACTAAAAAACAACGCATAAAATATACATGAGAACAGATGCTTTTGCTTTAAGACACATTGGCCCAAGAGAAAATGACTTGCAGCATATGTTGAAAACCATAGGTACAGAATCTATGGAACAACTGATATACGAAACACTACCAGATGATATTCGCCTAAAAGAGCCATTACAGTTAGATCCTGCTATGACCGAATATGAGTATATGAATCACATTAGGGAGTTGGGAGCTAAAAACAAAATATACAAATCATACATTGGTTTAGGCTACCACGCTACCATAGTGCCAGGACCTATCCAAAGAAACATACTAGAAAACCCAGGTTGGTACACTGCCTACACACCATACCAAGCAGAGATAGCACAAGGTCGTCTTGAAGCATTACTTAACTTCCAGACTACTATAATAGAGCTTACTGGTATGGAAATAGCCAATGCATCGTTACTTGACGAAAGTACATCTGCTGCCGAGGCTATGGCACTACTTTTTGATGTTCGCACACGCGAGCAAAAGAAAAACAACGTAAATAAATTTTTTGTATCTGAGGAGATACTTCCACAAACCCTTTCGGTATTAGAAACACGCTCTATTCCTATTGGTGTAGAACTTGTTGTAGGTAATCATGAAGAGTTTGATTTTTCAGATGAATTTTTCGGAGCTTTATTACAATATCCAGGCAAATTCGGACAAGTATATGACTATGCTAGTTTTATTACTAAAGCAAAAGAAAACAATATAAAAATAGCCGTAGCTGCCGATATATTGAGTCTTGTAAAACTAGTTCCTCCGGGAGAGCTTGGTGCGGATGTGGTAGTAGGTACTACACAACGTTTTGGTATCCCTATGGGCTACGGAGGCCCTCATGCTGCTTACTTTGCTACTAAGGAAGAATACAAACGTAGTATGCCAGGTAGAATTATTGGGGTAACCGTAGATGCTAATGGTAATCGTGCATTACGTATGGCACTGCAAACACGTGAACAACATATTAAGCGTGAAAAAGCAACTTCAAATATATGTACAGCACAAGTGCTACTTGCTGTTATGGCAGGTATGTATGCTGTATATCATGGTCCTAAAGGGTTACGATATATTGCTAATAAAATACACCGCTCGGCAGTAACTACAGCCGAAGCACTTAACGAGCTTGGTGTATATCAAGCAAACTCATCGTTCTTTGACACTATTGTTGTTAAAACCGATGTAGCTAAAGTACAGGCTGCTGCCGAAGCAGAATCGATTAACTTTTATTATATCGACAGAGAAACGGTTTCAATTTCATTTAATGAAACAACCTCTCTAAAAGACATTAATAATATTGTACAAATATTTGCCGAAGCAATAGGTAGAGAAATTGACCCTATAACAGAGCTATCTGGCGAGAGTACAATACCTCACGAAATACAACGTACAAGCGACTTCTTGCAACATGAAGTATTTAACAAATACCATTCAGAAACTGCTTTAATGCGTTACATCAAGAAATTAGAGCGTCGTGACCTTGCCTTAAACCACTCGATGATATCTTTAGGGTCTTGTACTATGAAACTGAATGCTGCTACCGAGATGTTACCATTGAGTTTACCTTACTGGAACAGCATTCACCCGTTTGCCCCAATGGAGCAGGCAGAAGGTTACCAAATAATGCTTAAAAAACTAGAAGAGCAACTCAATGTTATTACTGGTTTTGCAGGTACTACACTGCAACCAAACTCTGGAGCGCAAGGTGAGTATGCAGGACTTATGGTTATTCGTGCTTACCATCAGTCTAATGGTGATGACCATAGAGATATTGCTTTAATACCAGCATCGGCACACGGTACTAACCCTGCTTCAGCTATTATGGCTGGAATGAAAGTAGTAGTTACTAAAACTTCTGAAAATGGTAATATTGATGTAGAAGATCTTAGATCTAAAGCAGAACAATACAAAGACAGACTGTCTTGCCTTATGGTTACTTACCCATCTACACATGGTGTATATGAAGCATCCATTAAAGAGATTACTAAAATAATTCATGATAACGGCGGACAAGTATATATGGATGGTGCTAACATGAATGCTCAGGTTGGGCTTACTAACCCTGCAACCATTGGTGCTGACGTTTGTCACCTTAACCTGCACAAAACATTTGCTATACCTCACGGTGGTGGTGGTCCAGGTGTTGGTCCTATTTGTGTAGCAGAACATTTAGTTCCGTTTTTACCAACTAACCCAATAGTACCTACTGGCGGTAGCAATGCCATTACAGCTATATCAGGTGCGCCATGGGGCTCGGCATTAGTTTGCCTTATATCTTATGGCTATATCACTATGCTTGGCGAAGAAGGACTTACCGATTCGACTAAATATGCGATATTAAACGCCAATTACATAAAAGAAAAGCTAAAAGGTCATTACCAAACACTATATACTGGTGAAATGGGTAGAGCTGCTCACGAAATGATTATTGAGTGCCGACCTTTTAAACAAAAAGGTATTGAGGTTACTGATATTGCAAAACGTTTAATGGATTATGGTTTCCATGCTCCTACGGTATCTTTCCCAGTAGCAGGAACACTAATGATAGAGCCTACTGAGAGTGAAAACGTAGAGGAACTTGATCGTTTTTGTGATGCTATGATAGCCATCAGAAAAGAAATTGAAGAAGTTGATGCTGATGATAAAAACAACGTGCTTAAAAATGCACCGCACACACTAGCAATGCTTACTGCTGACGAATGGTTACTACCTTATACCAGAGAGAAAGCAGCATTTCCGCTAGATTATATTGCTGATAATAAATTTTGGCCTGCCGTAAGAAGAGTTGATGATGCCTATGGCGACAGAAACTTAATATGTTCTTGCGCGCCTATAGAGGCTTATATGGAAAATTAAGAAAATGGCTGCTAATGCAGCCATTTTTATTTATACTCCAAATAAATTTTAAAATGAAAGATATAGAAACAAGAGCCGATATTGAACTTTTTATGCGAGAGTTTTATAACAGATTGCTTACAGACTCTGCTATAAGCTATATGTTTACTGATGTTGCCAAAATAAACCTTGAAGAGCATCTGCCCCACCTCACTGATTTTTGGGAACAGACTTTATTTCATAAAGGTATATATCGCAAAAATGTTTTACAGATACACCACGAACTGAATGATAAAGAAACCATTACCGACTTACATTTTGAAATATGGTTGAGCCATTTTAACAATACAGCAGATACTCTTTTCTCTGGAACCAATGCCGAGAAAATAAAAACAAGAGCACTATCTATAGCATCGGTTATGAAAATAAAGATATTTAATTAAAATACTACTTATTTCTTAAAAAAATACCCTAAAAAAAAGAATACAACAATTCGTATGCATGCATAGCTTTGTTTCTTTAACATTTCTTTTTATTTCAGTATATTAGCTCTAAAAATAGGATAACATGAACATAAAGATTACGGGGTGTGGAAGTTATATTCCCAACCGCGCCGTTACCAATAAGGACTTTGCAGCACATGTATTCCTCGAAGAAAATGGTAGCCCACTACAATACACTAACGACGTTATAACTAGTAAGTTTAAAAAAATAACAGGCATTGAAGAACGTCGTTATGTAGAGACTGAACTTGTAACTTCGGATATTGCATTTTTTGCCGCAGAGAAAGCAATTGCAGATGCTGGTATCGACAAAGAATCGTTAGATTATATAATACTCGCCCATAACTTTGGCGATGTAAAAGAAGGAGCTATACAATCGGATATGTTACCAAGCATTGCTGCACGAGTGAAACATAGTTTAGGCATTAAAAACTCTAAATGTGTAGCTTATGATATTCTTTTTGGATGCCCTGGATGGATAGAAGGCGTTATACAAGCACAAGCTTACATAAAAGCTGGCATGGCAAAACGATGCTTAGTTGTTGGTGCAGAAACTTTATCACGTGTAGTAGATCCGCATGACCGCGATAGCATGATATATTCTGATGGTGCAGGTGCTACTGTAATAGAAGCTACTAATGATGAAGGCGGCATACTAGCACACGAAACCGCATCATTCACCCACGAAGAAGCCTATTTCTTATTTTTCGGAAAATCTTATAATCAAGACCATGATTCAGATGTACGCTATATAAAAATGCATGGCAGAAAAATATATGAATTTGCACTAAGCCAAGTACCTCTAGCCATGAAAGAGTGCTTGGACAAGAGTGGCATCGACATTAAAGATCTTAAGAAAGTAATTATACACCAAGCAAATGAAAAAATGGATGAAGCCATTATTCAGCGCTTTTATAAACTATACAACCAAGCTCCGCCAGAAGGGGTTATGCCTATGTGCATACAAAAATTAGG
Organism: Flavobacterium arcticum; assembly: GCF_003344925.1. NCBI lineage: Bacteria > Pseudomonadati > Bacteroidota > Flavobacteriia > Flavobacteriales > Flavobacteriaceae > Flavobacterium > Flavobacterium arcticum. The sequence continues at coordinate 391,810 of NZ_CP031188.1, forward strand.
AAATAGCAGTGTAGCAACAATACCTACACTATATGACCTACTAACAAAAGGCGAAGTTGAGCATCAAGAACTTAATAAAGGTGATGTAGTATTATTTGCTTCAGTTGGTGGAGGAATGAATATTAATGCTATTACCTATAGAGTATAACAGTTAACTTATTTTAGCTTAATAATTTTTAAGGCTTTGTCTATCCATATATTTACTTGGTAGACGAGCCTTAATTTATATATAACCATTACATTCATCAATAAAGAAAGTCCTACTTTATAAATGAGGTTAATAAAATTTGAACCTGTATTAGGCAATAAAAATATTATAACTCCTGACAATAAGAATATTACAGCCAATTTTAAAAAAGCCCTATCAAAGGGTAATAACCCAAACTTTTTATAAATAAACCATAGTTTAGCAATATTAAATATCGTCATTGCTATAAGTGAAGCATAAGCCACGCCAGCTATACCTAAGTTTGTATAATATATAAACCACAGGTTTAGTGACACATTTAAAACGGTAAGTAATACTACTGCAATCAGGTTAAACCTATAATAGCTTGAATACGTAATAATTTCAGAATTAAAACCTGTAGCCATATTAATAAGTACACTAAAACCAAGAATAAGAATAATTGGCAAAGATGCTTGTAAACTATCGCCTGTAGGTAAAAGTGAAAATAAATCGTTAACACCTAGAAATATACAACTATATAAAACAGCACCAATAAAAAACAATAGGCGTGCTACTTCTTTATATTTCATGTTAAGTTCCTGTATATTATTATTTTTCAAATAACCTGATACTATAGGCGCATATATAGCAAACATACCTATAGCTGGTATTTGCAGCGTACTAGCAAGCGTTACCCCAATACTAAAACTACCATTTGCTTCCATCGAAATGAGTTCTGGTATTACTATACCATCTATACGGAATGCCAGTAATGAACCAAGGCTACCTGCAAAAGCATACAGGCTATAACGTAAATAATCTTTACGCGGTATTTGTTCAAAAAGCGTCTTAAACTCATAGTTAATCCCTGGTTTAAACCTTTTAAACAGATATATTGCTGTTAAAACTAAAACGAGAAGATAGCCTGAAATATAAAAGTATAACGAAGTGTAAACCTCTAAAATATCATTGATTAATAACAAAAAAAGTATAGGGAGTACAATTTTAGGAATCAGTTTCTCATAAAGTGTAGGCACTGCAATTTTCTGCATATCCTGAGCTTGTCTTTTAAAAAGCTCTATAAAAGCAAGAGAAACAGCAACAGGGAATGCAAAATAGAGTATTTGAGCATTATCAAAACTAGAAATATTTACAAATAATGGTATTGCAATCAGTACAACAACACTTATAAATAAAATAGAAAAAATACTGTAATTAAACAGTTTTTTACGAAGGTTCTCATCAAGCGAAGGGTAAAATTTTATTAGCGCCTGCGAAGCCCCAAGTACCATTATAGGGTATAACAGTTGTGCTATATTATCAATATAACGCACCGTACCCAGAAAAGCTTTATTATTAGGGTAAATAAACAATACAGACACTATGCCAATAGCTGTACCAATATAATTGATAAGCGTAAACAACAATACCTGTTTTGATGATGCTTTTTTATCCATTTACGGCTGATTTTCGTCGAGCTTTTTTTATTTTACTGGAGTTAAATATATTATTAAAATAATAGGTTATCAATTTTAAAAACAAATTTATAGCCCCGTTAACACCATAAAATTTGCTAAAATATTTTGGCAAGCCTACAACTTCTTTCAATGCCAATAAACGACTTTTGGAAAAACTGTGATTAATATCGAGCAGTGTAGCTAATATTTTGTACTTCGACTGTATTATGTCCTTTTTTAGGTTTCTTGTTATTACTCTATCATGTATTATTTTAGCATCAAGGTCTATACCTATCAAAAAGCCATGATATTTTACACGGTCGCAGTAGTTTCTATCTTCTCCATAATGTCCGAATAGCGGTTCGAAAAAACCAACTCGTTCTATACACTTCCTACTCATCATCCAGGCTGCCGCATTTACAAAAGGTACTGCAACTGAATTTATATATTGTAAATCAGAATAAGATCTGGACAAATAAGTACTAAAAGCCGTATCATAACTTTTACCGTTACCACTATAATGCATAGGGCTTAAAATACCCAGCTTTGAATCTTTCTCCATTTTAGCGATAAGGCTACTAATGGTATTGTTAAAAACCCATGCATCCTGATTAAGTAGAAAAACATAATCTGCACCCTGCGCTAAAGCCTTTTGAATACCAATATTATTACCCTTGCCAAAACCTAAGTTCTCATTAGCTTGTATTAAACTAACCTCTTCATATTTATCTAATAAAGCAACAGTATTGTCAGTTGAACAATTATCAATAACTATAATAGTAACAGGGTAATCAGACTGGAGTAAAGAACTTATATTCCTATCTACCCAATGCGCACCATTATAAGTAACAATAACTACAAAAACTTTCTTATTCAAGGCTGTACGGTTTTTCTAATAGCACAAAAATAGCCATATTTGCATCCATTTCTGCACAAATATGAAATATTACGTTATCATACCCGCTTATAACGAAGCTGCATATATAAGTACTATGCTGCAATCGCTTGTACAGCAAACTGTATTACCTGCAAAAGCCGTGGTAGTAAATGATAATTCTACTGATAACACAGCAGAAATTGTTGAATCATTTTGTACAAAACACCAATGGTTATCACTAGTAAATAAATCTTCTGACGCTTCACATATGCCGGGCAGCAAAGTCATAGAAGCATTCATGACTGGTTATACTACTGTAAATGAAAACTATGATGTGATTGTAAAACTGGATGCCGACCTGATATTACCCTCTAATTATTTTGAGACAATACTCGATACTTTCGCTAAAAACAATAAAGCAGGAATAGTAGGCGGATTTGCCTATATAGAAAATAATGGCAAATGGATATTAGAAAACCTTACTAATAAAGACCACGTTAGAGGTGCTTTTAAAGCTTATAGAAAAAATTGTTTTTTGCAAATAGGCAAACTAAAACCTGCTATGGGGTGGGACACTGTTGATGAGCTCTTGGCAAAATTTTACGGATGGGATATAATAACAATAAACAATCTTAAAGTAAAACATTTAAAACCTACAGGAGCTAGCTATACCAAGGCATCTCGATATAAACAAGGTGAGGCATTTTACACACTTGGGTACGGGTTTATAATAACTGCTATTGCAGGAGCTAAACTGGCTATGCGCAAAAAAAAACCTTTGCTTTTTATCGATTATATTAATGGTTTCCTGAAAGCCAAAAGTGAACGCAAAGCATTATTAGTAACCAAAGAACAGGCTAGTTTTATAAGAAACTACCGATGGAAGAAAATAAAAGACAAGTTACTATAGCATACCAAGTATTAAAAAACTATTAACAGTTACTGAAAAGTGCCCTTAATTAGGTACTTTAGCAGATATTTTAATTTTAATGATAAAAGCTTTACACCAAATTGGATTGTACTTCTTAATGATAAAAGAAGTATTTAATAAGCCTACTAAATGGAGGGTTATGAAGCCCCTGATATTTAAAGAAATAGACGATCTTATAATCGGCTCTTTAGGTATTGTCGCTTTTATATCTTTCTTTATAGGTGGGGTTGTAGCCATACAAACAGCACTTAATTTAACCAATCCGCTTATACCAAAACAACTTATAGCATTTGCTACAAGACAATCAGTAATCCTTGAATTTGCACCTACATTTATTTCTATAATTATGGCAGGACGTGCAGGTTCATACATTACATCGAGTATAGGTACTATGCGGGTAACCGAGCAAATAGATGCCCTTGAAGTAATGGGTGTTAATGCAATAAACTATCTTATTTTTCCTAAAATAGTAGCCCTTTCACTATACCCTTTTGTTATTGCAATATCTATGTTCCTTGGCATATTTGGGGGGCTTATGGCGGGCGTATATGGTGGGTTTATAGGGTTTGACGAGTTTATTACAGGTATTCAAACCGATTTTGTACCCTTTCATGTTTTTTATGCTTTTTTAAAAACATTCCTTTTTGGTATGATACTGGCAACAATACCATCATTTCATGGATTTTACATGAAGGGTGGCGCACTCGAAGTTGGTAAAGCCAGTACTACATCCTTTGTATGGACTAGTGTAGTTATTATTTTGGTCAATTTTATTATTACCCAATTACTTTTAAGCTAATGATAGAGATAAAAAACATAGAAAAATCGTTTGGAGACACAAAAGTATTAAAGGGTATATCTACCGTTTTTGAAACTGGGAAAACAAACCTCATCATCGGGCGAAGTGGATCGGGTAAAACCGTAATGATTAAAACATTGCTAGGTATACACAAGCAAGACTCAGGTACTATATCTTTTGATGGAAGAATCTATTCTAAACTAAGCGCAGATGAAAAAAGAACCTTGCGTACAGAGATAGGTATGGTGTTTCAGGGAAGTGCACTGTTCGACTCTATGACGGTAGAAGAGAATGTAGCTTTCCCGTTAAAAATGTTTACCAAGAATAAAAATGCCGAAATTAAGGAACGAGTAAATGAAGTACTCGATAGAGTAAACCTTAAAGATGCTAATAAAAAATTTCCCGCTGAGTTATCAGGAGGTATGCAAAAAAGGGTAGCTATAGCAAGAGCTATAGTAAACAACCCTAAATACTTGTTTTGTGATGAGCCTAACTCTGGTCTTGATCCTGAAACTTCTATTGTTATTGACGAGTTGATACAGGAAATTACTAGAGAATATGATATAACTACTATTATTAACACCCATGATATGAACTCTGTTTTGCAAATAGGCGAAAAAATCATTTACCTGCAAAACGGTCTTAAAGAATGGGAAGGTAATAAAGAAGAAATACTTGAAACCCGAAACAAATCTATAGTAGAGTTTGTTTACTCGTCTGAGTTGTTTAAAAAGGTAAGAGAAAATCTCCTCGCCGAAGAAGACGAGGAGGAAAATAGATAACTAACCCTATAATTAATGTATTTCTCTTTGTAAATATACCCAGCCTGTTACTCTTTTACCAGCTGACAATGTCACTACATAAAAATATGTACCTGTAGGTAAGTCACCTTTGTCGCTCTGACCGTACCATTCATTTATATAATTTTGTTTTTCATATACCTGTAGTCCATACCTGTTAAATATTTGCAAATCTCTTACATCTAGATTAGACAAATCAAACGTTTGGTTATACCCATCGTCATTAGGCGAAATACCCCTTGGTATAATGCATCCCGTATTTTCTATCATTATAGAAGCCGACACGCTACAGCCCTCTGGGTTAGTAACTGTTATAAAATACTCACCACCTTCAAGATTTGTTATCACTGCCTCTTCACCCGCATAGCTATAACCATTTGGACCTGTCCATTGAAACAGAGAGCCATTCATCTCATCAATATTAGATATAGAAATAATATATTCAAAATCGTCACATCCTGCTTCGAGCTCTACTATAAATCCTGCTGTATTTGCAGTAATATTTACCATTTCTGATGTTTCGCAACCATTATTATTTACTAAAACTTCATAAGTTCCTATTTCAAAAATCTCAATATCGCTACTGTTAACATCAAGTAGTAGTTCATTTTCATAATACCATTCGTAAGTTACATCTCCTATATCAAAATTTTGCGGAGCAACACCTATTATTGTGCTCTGCCCTTCGCATAAAGCTGTTTCGCCCTGTATTTCAAAATCAGGTATTGCGTTAACTGTTACATTAACTGTAGTAGCAGGCGATATACAATCATTTGCTATTGCAGTAACACTATAAACTCCTGTAGCCATTACCCCTGCACTTGTAATAAGCGGATTAGCCTCTGTAGCCGTAAAATTATCAGGTCCTGTCCATTGGTAAGTAACACCTGCCTGTGGTGTAGTGATTGAAAACTGTATATTTTCGCCTTCACAAACTGCATTTACCGAAGTTACAACAGGAGCTACTGGTATATCGTTTATTGTAAGTGTTACAGTAGCCTCATCAGTAAGATCGCAAAGCCCATTTACAGTATATTTAAAGCTGTATGTTCCCGCTGTTAAACCATTTGTATCAAGTATATTCCCTGTAAGCGCACCGCTTGCATCAATATCTTCCCATACACCATCATTATCATGTGGCGTAGTAAGATAGTCTGTAAGATTAATTGTGTTTGCTTCGTTACATAAAACACTATTTACATCTTCTCCTGCATTAGGCATAACATTGGGCATAACTTCATATTCTAACACTTGGTTCATACACGAACTCTCGGTAGTAGTCGTTATAGAAACATAATATGTGCCCGAATTTATTGCTGAGTCAAAATCAACAAATGTCAAACTATTTGTAGTACTAAGTATAGTATCAGGATCTGACCCTTTATACCATTCATAATTAAGAAATGAGAAAAGCTGTACCGTAAGTATACTTTCTTCGCCCTCACAAAATCCTGAAGCCGAAACAGTAATAGGATCTGTAGCGTTTATATTAAACTGAGAATTAACTATGTTACCACAATCATCTGTTACTTGAAAATTATAGTAAGCAGCCTCTATGCTCGAAAACACATTAGAGTCACCATTATCAATTAAAAAAGGCTCACCATCTTTAGATGTAATTTTATATGTAAAAGGTGCTACCCCCTCTACAGCTACAGCTACTTCTGTAAGTCCGCCTGCACAAGGAAAGCTAAACACATCTGTTATAACAGGCGCACCTGTAAAAGTAAAAGTATCTATAACAGAGAAACAAAAACTATTAACCGAACTACCATTAGCATAAGTATAAAAAGCTTTTACTATACGAAAATCGCCTATTGTAGAATAAAAGGGTGATTCGTCAGGATCAAGGTTTATATTAATAAAATCAGCATTAGTATTATTAGGCAAGCCAGAAGTATATGGCGATCCCGTAACTGGGTCTCCCCAAGTATCGGTAGCCTCATCATAACGTTGTAACCAAAACGACTGTACATAATTACCATTACTAAAATGATCTATATCTAATTGAAAAGAACCGCAATAAGGTATTATTTCTACCTCATTAATTTGTAAAGCATACCCTTCTACATTTACCATCTTAATACGTTCTATACCGCATACATCATTGGTAGTAAACTCATAGCTGCCAGCAGGCAACGAATTCATATAAAAACTACCATTACCCGTAATATTCTCTGACATATCTACAGGATATGTATCACTATATTCGGCAGGACCAGCTGTTATAATTACGCTTTCAAAATCACCCGCAGCATTAAGACGTATTGAACCGAAATCTTCCTCGCAACCAGGACGTTGCAACACGGTAATATCAGGGCTTCCTCCCGTAACTTCAACGGCGACATCTTCTGTATATTCATCACCACAAGAATCAATTATTTCAAATGTATAATCGCCCAAAGGTAAATTTGCCATCGTAAAGATGCCTAACATATTTACCAAATCACTAACATCGTCTGGAATAATACCTGCATAATCTACAGGGGCATTAGTTATTAGTACACTGGTTATTGCTCTAGTATTAATTTCTATTTCTACACCACCTACATCAGAGCCACATATCGCTGTTACAGTTACCTGAGGTTGTAGCTCTGGTGGTGTAATATCAAAATCTGCTGTATAGCTTCTTCCACATGCGTCATTTACCGTTACAGTATAGCTCCCTTCTGGAACAGGATTGTCATCTAAAAAATATACTGCGCTACCATTAAAATCAGGGTGATTAATGTTATAATCTTCCGGAATAAAACCATCAGGAAATGAAACAAATTCAACTGTAATAGGACCCACAAAATTTGAAGGTTCTATAGTTAGTGAATTATCATTACACCCAAAATTATTTACCTGATCGTTAAACTGAAATTTTTGATCAACAATATTATTATTCCTAGTAAAAACATTTCCACAAGCATCTGTTATCGTTAAATCGTAATAATATTCTTGATCATGATAAAAAGGTATATTAGTATATTTTGCATTGGGTGCTGTAATACTACCGCCTAATGCAGTTCCTGTAACTATTGTGGGTGTACCTCCACTTGGTGGGTATACAGTATATTGAAATGAAAGTGGCCAAAAAATATTATTACCACTTGTAGAGACTTCATATGTATTACCAACAGTTATAGTATTACAATCAGGTAACTCACCACCTATAAATACAGGAGCATTAATTGTTATACCTGTATTTTCCTGAATTACTTGAGTGGTATTTACTACGGCTTCACCACAATTATTGTAAGCCCTAATAGTGTAAAGCCCAATAGGTAAATTATTAAAAACATTTGAAGTTTGTTGTGGTACAGTTACGGGCCCTGTTAATATTTCATAAGACACTGCATTACCAGTAGCTACATTAACCGTAATTTCTCCATCATTACCACACTTAACTTTTACTACTGCAAGGTTATAAGTAAGCGGAATTACTTGGTTAATAATAGTAACATTTGCCGAACTGGTGTTTGATAATGCACCAAGTGACTGCGTTGCTACCACAAGATAATTTCCTGCCGAAAGCCCAGTAGCAGTATTAGCAGTAACAATCGTTACGGGTGTAGTGGTGTTTGGCAGTAAATATACCGCATAGTCTATAGAGGCAGCTGGATCGTTACCTGTAATAGTAAATGTTAGTGTACCATTACCCAAACAAGTTTGTGGAGTAGGTGCAACTGTTAACGTAAAATCGGGAAGTTGCCCATAAGAAAGCAATGTACAGAAAAACAATATCAATACTGATATTGTTTTATTAATTGGTAGGTGGTTAATCATATAGGTTTTTTTTAGCCTGATAAAGATAAATATATATGTTAATCATGCTATAAGATCATAGACTAATTAACATAAACATTTAAAACAAGCTATACCCTACCTCGCAACCATACTTTTTATAACATTATTGTTTAGGAACAATAGTCATAAACTTTTTTATTTCTTGCTCTTTATCTTTAGGATAAATTAAAAGTATATCACCTCTATCTACTACTATAAAATTATCAAGACCGTCTATTACTACTGTTTTCCCCTTATCTGTACGAATAATATTATTCGTGGTATTCTCCATAAAAACCTTAGCATTAACTACAGCATTGCTATTTTCATCTTTGTCAAGTTTATCATAAAGCGAACCCCATGTACCTAAATCGTTCCAACCAAAAGTGGCAGGTATTACATATACATTATCGGCACTTTCCATAACTGCATAATCTATAGATATATTATCTGCTTTTACATAGTTTTCATCTATAAAAGCTTCTTCTCCCTGAGCATTATAAGTATCATATCCGCTTTCAAAAAGAGCATACATTGAAGGTTGAAATTTTTGAAAAGCAGTCGTTACCGATTTTACACTCCATATAAAAATTCCTGCATTCCAAAGGAAATTACCACTACTCAAAAATGTTTTAGCCGTTTCATAATCTGGCTTTTCTCTAAAATGCAATACTTTTTTTATAGCATTAATATCTGTTTTATTATACTCTATATACCCATAACCTGTATTAGGAAAAGTAGGCTGTATACCTAGTGTCATCAATACATTTTCCTTCTCGGCATAATCAAAAGAATGACTAAGGTTATCTACAAAAGCATCTTCATTCTCTATCCAGTGGTCACTGGGTGCCACCACCATAACCGCGTCGGGGTTTAGTTTTTTTATTTTTAATGATGCATATAATATACATGGAGCAGTATTTCGCATAGCAGGTTCTAGTACTACCTGATCTTGCTTTACCTGAGGTAGTTGCTCTAATACTAAATCATTATACTTCTCATTAGTAAGAATAAATATATTTTCGTGCGGTATAAGTTTAGCCAGTCTGCTAAATGTTTTTTGAATAAGTGTTTCGCCCGTTCCTAGCATATCATGAAACTGTTTAGGAAATTGCTCTGTACTTACAGGCCAAAACCTTGATCCTACACCACCAGCCATTATTACTGCATAATAATTATCTTTCATCGCTTAGTCATTAAAAATGTTAGTAAAGATTTTATAAATCCATCCAGCTAAAAACGGATTTTTCTCTCTTTAGCATAATTAAGGCAGTAACTCTACCTCTGCATTTGGGCTAAATAAATAAATTTTACCCGTACTTACTTCTAGACACTCAAAACGTTTTACTCGTTGCGCGCCTTTTTTAAAAATTTTCCCGTTATGGATACGAAAATTGCTACCATACGGTATCTCAAAGATATAATTCTTTTCCGACTTTTCATCGAATTGCTTCAATGCAATAGACAATGTCGCATCAGTATCACTACTTGCTTTCGGGTTTCTAAAGTGTCTTGCAAGCAATGGTAATAATTGATTTGGGAAAATTTCAGGACGTATATATGGCACCATCAATTGCTGAAATGTGAGTTTCCACTCCTGCCCATGTGGCTTTATATTGCGTCCATACTTTTCAAAAGCGGCAAGATGCGCTATCTCATGTACTAGTGTTATTAAAAAGCGATATTTATTAAGGTTTGCGTTTACTGTTATTTGATGGTAACCTCGCGCATCTTTCCTATAATCGCCATGTCTTGTAACCCTTTCATTAACTATTTTAAGATTAACGCCATAGCGCTTAATCATCTCAAAAATATCATCAACGGCGTGTTCGGGTAAATATGGGGCTATAATATGCTTCAAAATACAATTAATTCTCTAAGGTGTGCTAGATGATACCTGCAACACTTTACCATTATAATATCTATTTCCTGTAAGGGCAAAATTGCAAATATAATCTGCCATGTCCTTTGCCGAAAGTGGTGCTTCATACCCTGGGAATGCTTCTTGCAACATCTCGGTATTTACAGCACCTAGTGCCAATACATTAAAGGCAATACCTTTTTCTTTATACTCTTCTGCCAAAAGCTCTGAAAGCGTTATAACAGCACCTTTACTTGAACTATAAGCCGATAATCCTGCAAATTTCATAGAGCCCTGTATGCCGCCCATACTACTTATAGTAACCACATGGCTACCTGCTTTCATATAAGGCAATACTGCACGGTTTAAAGCTGCTACGCCAAACACATTAACTTTATAGATATACTCAAACTCATCGGCTGTTATTTCACCAAAAGGTTTTAATAATAAAGCACCTGCATTGTGTAATAATACATCTACTTTATACCAAGTAGTCCTTACAAAATCACTTACTTGCTCTAAATCAGCAGCGAGCGAAATATCAATACTAAGACAGGTAATATTTTTATGCGCTTGCAATACTTGAGGTACTTTACGCGACAACGCTAGCACTTGATGTCCAGCATCGGCAAACTGCAAAGCCATTTCGTAGCCCATACCCCTGCTCGTTCCTGTTATTATTATGTTCTTCATTATTTTTTAAGGACTATTTCGTGTGTGTTAGCATTTACCATTTTTGTAACTACTGGCAACATAGTTTGGATAAAACTTGCCATATGTGCCGTATCCATATTCTCGAACTCATCGTCAAGGTGATGGTAATATTTAAACGTATTCATATTAGTAGTACATATAGTATGTGCCGGCACATCCATTTCTAAATAAAAGGGATAATTATCTGATGCTTTAAAAAGCTGATACTTTACTGCAAAATCAGTATAACCAAATAATTTTGCCCCCACATATTCATTCATTTTCTCTGTTATGTTAGAGCGGCTATACCCTGTAACATAAGCCTCTATATCCATTCCCAACGGCACACCTACCATTTCAAAATTCAACATTACATAAGGAATAAAATTTGCCTGTTTTAACTTGGCTGCAAGGTGATAGCTCCCCAGTAATCCTTTTTCTTCTGCTGAGAAAAAACAAAATAAGATACTGCGTTTATTAGCTTTTGTTTTGGCAAAATAGTTTACTAACTCAGTAACCGCCGTAGTACCCGATGCATTATCATCGGCACCATTGTACACCGCATCATCATCTTGCATAGTACCAGCAATACCAATATGGTCGTAATGCGCGCCAATAATTATATATTCATCTTTTAGTTTTGGGTCGTTACCCTCAAGATAGCCTACAATATTATAGGCTGGCTTATCAAAGTTAGAAAGTGTATCCCTGTAGGTAGTAAAGTAAGGCTCTACACTATTCTTTTTAAAAATATCTTCTAAAAAAAGAGCTGCTTTCTCTAAACCTTCACTACCGCTATCTCGCCCTTGTAACTCATCCGAAGATAAAAACTTTAACGTTTTAGCAATTTGCTGCTCACTAACGGTATAGTTTTCTTTTTGAGCAAATGATGTAGTTATACAACCAAGGGCAATAAACAATAAAAGTAGTCTTCTTTTCATAGTATATCTTTTGTGTAGCTAAAATAGGAAAATAAAACCACATCTCCTTGTCATGACAAAGCATCTAGACATATAAAAAAGAAAAATCCCGATTGCAAATTGCAATCGGGATTATAATATAACATAAACCCATTAACCTATTTCTGCATGAATACTACTTAAGTATTAAGCAAGCATAGTAACAGGATTCTCAATATATTGTTTTAGTGTTTGTAAAAACTGCGCACCTGTAGCACCATCTACAGTACGGTGATCGCAAGTAAGTGTAACTGTCATAGTGTTACCTACTACAATTTCTCCGTTTTTAACTACTGGTTTTTGTACAATAGCACCTACCGATAGTATAGCCGAGTTAGGCTGATTTATAATAGAAGTAAATTCTGTTATACCAAACATACCAAGGTTAGATACTGTAAAGGTACTACCTTCCATTTCTTTAGGCTGTAGTTTCTTGTTTCTTGCTTTACCAGCAAGATCTTTAACGTTAGCTCCTATTTGAGACAGACTCATGTGGTCAGTAAATTTAAGCACTGGTACTACCAACCCTTCATCTACTGCTACCGCTACACCAATACTAATATGTTTATTATATACAGTAACATCTTCTTTCCATTGTGTATTTATCTGCGGATGTTTGCGCAATGCCATAGCACTTGCCTTGATAACCATATCGTTAAACGATACCTTAGTATCTGGCAATGCATTTATAACACCTCGCGATGCGATAGCAGCATCCATATCTAGCTCTATAGTAAGGCTATATTCTGGTGCTGTAAACTTAGAATTACCCAAGCTACGCGCTATTGCTTTACGCATTTGTGAGTTTTTAACCTCTTCTGTACTTTCTTCTCCGGCAGGTACAAATGGTTTCACTCCCGATTCTGCTTGTTGTGAAGTAGCTTGCTGTTGTGCAGGCTGTGCAGCTTGTGGCGTATAATTTTCAATATCTTTCTTAACGATACGACCATTTTCGCCCGTACCTTTTACATTGCTAAGATTGATACCTTTTTCTTCTGCTATTTTACGCGCTAATGGCGAAGCAAAGATTCTACCTCCATCATTATCAGTAGTTACATTTTGTGTATCAGCTTCTTTAGGCTCTTCATTAGTACTTGTAGTGCTGTCTGATTTTTTTTTGCTTTCTTCAGAAGAAGAATCAGAAGCATCACCACCGTCTTTACTGTAGTTTTCAGCTACACCACTAACATCTGTTCCCTCTGGACCTATAATAGCTAAAATAGTATCTACAGGAGCACTTTCACCTTCTTGCACACCAATATATAAAAGTGTACCTGCATTAAACGACTCAAACTCCATTGTAGCTTTATCAGTCTCTATCTCTGCAAGTATATCGCCTTCATCAACTTTATCTCCAACTTTTTTCAACCAAGTAGCAACTGTACCTTCTTCCATAGTATCACTAAGGCGGGGCATAGTAACTACTATTACACCTTCTGGTAATTTTGATGGTGCTTTTTTATCAGCAGTAGGCTTGTCTTCTTTTTTCTCTTCCTGAGCAGGTTTTTCTTCTTTTGATTCATCAGATGATGTATCGCCTTTCCCGTCAAGTAATGCTTGGTAATCTTCGCCTTCTTTACCTATAATAGCAAGAACAGAATCTACAGGAGCACTATCTCCTTCTTTAACCCCTATGTATAATAGAGTTCCCGCATCAAATGCTTCAAACTCCATAGTAGCTTTATCTGTTTCTATCTCTGCAAGAATATCGCCTTCATTTACTGTATCACCCACACTTTTAAGCCACGTAGCTACAGTGCCTTCTTCCATAGTATCGCTTAGGCGGGGCATGTTTATAATTTTTGCCATGATTATTATAGTTTATGTGGTAAAAATGGATAATTTTCTTGAGAGTAAACAACGTCATACATTACGCTAGGGTCTGGATATGGAGACTCTTCTGCAAACTGTTCGCACTCGCTTACTAAAGCTCTTACTCTGTCATCTATTGCCTGAATCTCTTCATCTGTAGCATAGTTATTTTCTTTAATAACATCAAGCACCTGAGTGATAGGATCTATTTTCTTGTACTCTTCTACCTCATCTTTAGTACGGTAATGTTGCGCATCACTCATAGAGTGACCTCTATAACGATATGTTTTCATTTCAAGAAAAGTAGGACCTTCTCCTTTTCTAGCTCTTTCAATAGCTTCGTGCATTGCCTCAGCTACTTTTATTGGGTTCATAGCATCAACAGGACCACATGGCATTTCATAACCAAGTCCTAGCTTCCATATATCTGTATGATTAGCCGTACGCTCTACAGATGTACCCATTGCATAACCATTATTTTCTACTATAAACACCACAGGAAGTTTCCATAACATAGCCATATTAAAGGCTTCATGTAATGATCCCTGACGTGCTGCACCATCACCAAAATAGGTTAAGGTAACACCACCTGTTTCAAAATACTTGTCGGCAAATGCTATACCTGCACCCACAGGAATTTGAGCACCCACGATACCGTGACCACCATAAAAACCGTGTTCTTTAGAGAATATGTGCATAGAGCCACCAAGTCCTTGCGATGTTCCTGTTGCTTTACCTAAAAGCTCTGCCATAACCCTACGTGGGTCTACACCCATACCTATAGGTTGTACATGGTTACGGTAAGCTGTTATTATTTTATCTTTAGAAAGGTCCATGGCATGTAATGCACCTGCAAGTACAGCTTCCTGACCATTATATAAGTGAAGGAAACCTCTAACTTTCTGCTGAATGTACAAAGCTGCAAGTTTGTCTTCAAACTTTCTCCAAAACTGCATATCCTCGTACCACTTCAGATAAACTTCTTTTGTAATTTCTTTCATTTCTGAATAATTGTTACTAATGTGATTTTAAAAAATTTACTTACGCCGCAAAAAGTTTCCTCACACAAATTTGCGAAACGCAAAAATAACACTTACGTTTTATAACTAAAAAAATAAAATGAAGTATTTTCTATTTTTATAGCACTTTAGATGAAAGAAAAACAAAAAAAAGGATTTCGTTGAAATCCTTTTTTTTTGTTTTTACAAATATTTACTTTCAAAAACCATTGGAAGTAGATTTTTGAGCGAATCTGACTTATAGACTTTCCCTACTTCTCCCATAAAATAAATCTCAATAGGAGTATCTTGTTTCATTTCATATTCTGCTATAGACTGCCTGCACGCACCACAAGGTGGTATAGGGTCTTCAACTTTTTTTTCTTCTGAAGCTGCCGAGATTGCAATTTTTAAAATCTTAGCATCAGGATACATGGCTCCTGCATAAAAAACAGCTACACGCTCGGCACAAAGCCCTGATGGGTAGGCTGCATTTTCCTGATTAGAACCTAATACAATTTCTCCGTTATCTAACAACAATGCGGCACCTACATGAAACTTAGAGTATGGTGCGTATGATTTTTGCCGTATTGCAACTGCTTGTTGCATTAACATCTTTACATCTTCAGGAAGCTCATTAATTGAGTTGAATGCTGTAAAGGTTGAAATTATACTAATATTTTCCATTTATTAATATTCGTCGTATGTGTTATCACCAAAGTTAAACGTTAGCGAAAAACGCAATGTGTTTTCTAGCGGGTTTCTTACTTTTGACGCTGAGAAAAGGTATGATAAATCTACTTTTATTACTGTATATTTAAAACCTGCTCCCAGTGAAAAGAATTTACGCGCTCCTTTTGCATCATCTTCATTAAAATAACCTAAACGAAATGCAAAAGAGTCTTGATATGTATATTCAGCACCTAACGAATAAGTAATCTCTTTAAGCTCTTCTCTAAAACCATCGGGTGCATCACCAAATGATTCAAAAATACCCGATACCCAGCTTGTTTTATTATAATCTAATAAATCATCACTATATTGTTGATCAGCTATGTCTTCTGCTGTATCAATCTCATTATTGTCAATTTCACCATTCCCATCTAAATCTACATATACAGGCGCTACTGTTGCAGGTGGTGTTGGCACTAATAGTTTTGTTAGCTCTAAATTAACAGCTACTTTATTATATTCATCAAATATAAAATCGAAACCAGCACCAAGCCTCATATTAGCAGGCAAGTAATTTGAATTACTACTGTTAGTATCTTCATCGTTATTATAGTTGATTTTTGGTCCCATATTCTGGAAGTTAAAACCTGCTCTCCAACGACCGTTAAAATCAGTATATGCTATCTCTTCAGACTGGTAGAAACCTGCTACATCAAAAGCAAATGTATTTGCCGCACTAGCATCACCACCACCAGAAGCCTCAGGTATTCTTAAGTTTGAACTTATAAAACGACCTGCTACAGCCATAGAGAAACGCTCACTCAGTTTAAGTGAATAAGACAAATCGACCGCTAACTCATTTGGAGTTCTTATTACCCCAGGATCATCTGGAGATTGTCTAAGCTCTATATCCCCTAGCCCAAAATAACGAAAGCTACCTGCAAATGCACTTCTTTCGCTATATCTATTATAATAATTAACCTGCGCTAACGATATATCGCCTGCTATCTCTGTAAGGTATGGTGTATAACTCACACCTACACCTTGACCATCGAGAGCAAAAGCATATTTCGCAGGATTCCATTGCTGAGAATAAGTATCCGTAGATGTTGCCACCCCTTGGTCTGCCATACCAGCAGCTCTTGCATCGGCAGCTATTAATAAAAATGGCACTCCTGTAGTAATGGCTCTGTTATTGTTTTGGGCTTTTGCAAGCTGAACTCCTAACAGGCACAAAGCAAATAAAATAATCTTTTTCATTTCTATTTTTAAAAATTTAAAGGTAACAAATATAGTGTTTTTTATAGCAATACAATCTTTTCATATTTATGAGCTGTTTTGTTTGTTGTTGTCGACTTAACAGTGAGTTTATATATATAAACTCCCTTACCTATTTTATCGCCAAAATCGTCGCGTCCGTCCCATGTTATTTCTCTACACAAAAAACCATCCGTAATTACAGTTCTGTTTATTGTTCTTACCACTTTACCTGTAACCGTAAACACTTGTACTTGTACATCGAGCGGTTCAAAAGGTCTATTATGATTAAACCAAAACTCGGTATAACTCACAAACGGATTAGGGTAATTAAGCACATGTTCTAACTCTAACGCATCATCTCCTGCTACTACAAATTGTATATCGGCAGTAACAAGGTTATTATACACATCCCATGCTTTAAAGGTTAAAGTATGTAAACCTTTTTCGAGATCAGAAAAAGGAAAACGAACTTCTCCTTTAGTATAATCGTCTAAATTAGCTTCATAATAGTCATTCATCAAAAACGGATTGGTCTCATCACCATCGAGCACCCCTATAATATCATGACCAATACCACTCGCCGTGTTAATTCCGTGTTCGTCTTGAAGATATGCAAGTAATATTGGCGAATCATTAGTTATACCTCCCGACACAAATGATTCATCATTCATATAAAGCCTTACAGTAGGCGCTGTTCTATCTTCGGCTGCATCAGTGTTAATACCTCCAATTTGTATATCATTATCGTATCCTGTTTGATCTTGAAATAAATTATTGCGTTTTGCATAAAAACTAACACGCCCACTACCTATAGGTATACGAATATCTCTTGGCACTACAAAACCAACTTCAAACTGTCCGTTTGTAACGGTTGCACTACCGCGAAAAACTGTTTCACCAAGTGTATTAAATTCTGTTATAACATCAAGCAGCCCATCGTTATTTAAGGTCTCTCTCTTAATATCTTTATCAAAAACAGTCACTTCAATCTCGCCATTATAATTGGCTATAACACTACCTCCTTCGGTAGTAACATTACCTGTAAGCTTTACATATTCTAACGACTTTATAGGCTCAGTAACATCTGCAACAGGTATATCGTTTATTTTAGTAAGTACAATTTCTGGCTCTGCCACAGCAAGTTTTAATGCGGGGTCTCCTACAAATGCTATTAACCTATAGGTTTCCTGATTTGACTTTGCTTGTCGCAACGCCTCTGCCATAGAAGGATATTCACCATCCTCAAAAGCATAGAGCTTAGAAGCAAGCGTAGTATTAAAACTAATAGCCGCCGATATAAAAATAGCACGTGTTGTAGTCATCATTGCAATAGCGCCACCCGCAGGATTCCAAAATATTTCCTCTCCTGCTGTAGGGCGATAAGGATTATCGAACCTAGTAAGATCGCAAGTAGCTGTTATAAATAAAGGGTATTTAAACCTATTAGTAAACGCTTTTGCATCATCTGCCTCTAAAAGTCGCTCACTCGCCATACCGTTCTCACTACCATGTCCTAGATAATTAACTACTAGTGTACCATAGTTTATAGAGCGTATTATTTGCTCCTTAGCATCAGGATAACGCTCACCTCCAGATGATGCTTGCTGAACATACGAATCTATGTATACCTTTCGCATATTAATAAAAGGTCTATTAGCCACAATAGTCGCCACTAGATCTTCTTGATCTGGCACAAAATCAACATCGCTTGTTGCATCGGCATCATCAGCAATCATAAGATACTCATTTCGCCATCTACCATAGGCTTCCTCGCTTAGATATTCGGTGATTTTATTTACCATTTCTTCTGCTTGGCTTGTTGTGCTCACCACCATACGCCCTGCAGCAATATCAGCAGCCCCATCTCCTGCTCCCTCTCCTGCATCCATCATCACAAAAAAATCATCAGACACATAGGTTGTCACTATACTATAGTTACCCCTCCCAGTATCTGTAGGAGAAAAATCATGATAAATAGGAACTATATTAGTATTGTTTGGTATTCTATCTTTAAAATCGAATGAGGCATCTCCGAAAAGATTAACATACTTTATCTTATTTTCGCTAGACGACGCATTGTTATATATATACTTTACAAAATTTCTAATTGCGCCAATATCTTGCTTACCAGAAGAAAACTCTTCATAAATTTTATCGAGTGTTATAACTTTTACATTTAAGCCTGATTGCGTTCTATGTATATTAGCTAAAGATTCTGCCTGCGAAAGCAAAAACTCTGGCGCTACAATAAGATAATCAACATCCTGAAACTGTCCTTGTGAATTATTGAATATTGTTCCTTTTAAATTTTGATTAGCAACACGGGCATTTGAATCTCTTGATGGTGTATAATAATCTGAAGATACTACTGTAATATATTTTCGAGCCTCCCCCATAGTTGCTTTAAACGAAAACTGCGAAGCATCGTTATCTGCTACTTTAGCAACATTATATATATCGGTAATATCCCATACAGCATCAATACTAGATGCACTAGAAAATTGATATTCTATAACCCCTATATTACTAGCAGCATCATTATATGTAAACCTAAACTGGTCGTTAGTACCTTTTAGGTTTCTTTTGGCTTTTATTATAATATAATCAAGCCATGCATTAGAGGTTGGCACACCTCCATTATTGTAATTTAATGAAACCGTCATACTGCTAGAAGGCGTAAATGTAGTACTAAGGTAACCGTCATAACCAGAGTCATACTGACCTTGCGACTGAAAAGTTAAACTACCTACATCTTGCCCGTTTACTTTAACCCCCATACTAGTAGGGTTTATAGAAGCAGCTGCAGCACTCACTATTATTGTAGCATCGGTAGTAGCAACCACATCGGGTATTTGAAACTCAAAATCCTGTACGTTTTCAATATTAAATTGCTCACCATGCCATTTTCTGCCCAGCCTAGCAATACTAACCAAGTCTTCCTCATGATATACATAATCATCAAAACTAACAGTGGTAATATCGGGCGCCCCCACAGGCTCAGGCATTGCAGCAATTCTTTTACCTACACCTCCGTATGATGTAACATAGTAATATGATTTATCTGCAAACATATTATTATGTGTACGACTATCTGTATTCCAGTTATCTACACCCTCGGCATAAAATAATATATAGTCGCTATTATCAAAACTCCCGTCTTCTTCTCCTACAAATCGTATCGCATTTTCGGCAAGATCAGCAGGGTACTCTACTTCGTTAAGCAATGGCAACATTCGTCCACCATTACCATAAATTTTTATATTTCGAGGATCGGTATTTGTATCAAAACCCAATTGCTTTAAAAAACCTTTAGTAATTTTATAAACTCCTGATTTTTTTACATAAAAACGATACCATGCACCTGAAGCAAGTACCGAGTTAGATATTGAAGTAAAATCGTTAGTGCTTTTTATTATTCGTTGTTGCGCATCTAATCTAAAAGAGTATGAAAAAGACTTAATACGTTTATAACCTGAACCTTCCTTAATAATAGGTGATAATTTAAGGTGAGCATACCAGTCATCACGAGATTTTATGGGTGCGATTTTAGCATTAGGAGCATTACTTTGTTTTCCCGAAGAAAGATCTCCCAACTGAGCTGACGTAATACTTTCGTAAACAATATTGGTAATTCGTAGTGAATTTGGATCTACCGCTGCAGTAACAGGTATATTAGTTGAAAAATAAAGCTGTCTATTATCTGCATCATAATACATATATTCCGATTGGAATTCTGGTAATACTACAGGCACATCCCCCACAAATGATGGTACATTATCTTTCCACTCCAAAGTAAAAACACCACTTTGCTGTCCGAAAGAAGGGATAGAAAATAAACTATATAATAATATGTATAAAAATAATCGGTATTTCATCACTTTGAGAGAACGCGAATAGAAAAAATATATTACAAAAAAAGCTAAATTTATTTTTAGCGTAGTAGAATGCAATATTACTTTAAAAAGCCCGTTTTAGAAAGACAGATATAACATAAATTTGGAATTTTATTAAAAATATTAAAATCGTGTTGCGGTTTAATGGTTAATTATTATATTGCGCCACGAAATTTATTACCTACACAAAGATGAGAATTAACAAGAACACTGCTTTAAAATTGTTTATGGCTGTAGCCGTAACAGTTGGTTTTACTGGTTGTAGTAAAAAAGGATCTGGCGGTAGCGGGAACACTTCTTCTGCTACAGGTTGGAAAATCAATGATAAGAAAGGTGGATTCCAGCACAACTCTAATTACAAGCAGCAGGAAACTGCCCCAGGATTGGTCGAAGTTGAAGGAGGAACATTTACGATGGGTAGGGTATCTGATGATGTTATGCACGATTGGAACAACACCCCAACCCAACAACACGTACAATCTTTCTACATGGATGAAACTGAGGTAACCAATGTAATGTACATGGAATACCTTGACTGGTTAAAAAGAGTATACCCTCCGAGTGAAGAAAACTATAAAAACATTTATGTTGGAGCTTTGCCTGATACATTAGTATGGAGAAGTGCACTTGGCTACAACGAAACAATGACTAACAACTACCTAAGACACCCTGCTTATGGTGATTATCCTGTAGTAGGTGTTAACTGGATACAGGCTGTAGAGTTTAGTAAATGGAGAACAGACCGTGTAAACGAATCGGTACTTGAAAGAGAAGGATATCTTAAAAGAGATGCCAAAGTACTTGATGTTACTGCTGAAAGTACATTTAGCACAGAAGCTTACCTTGAAAGTCCAAGTAAAAGTTATGGCGGTAATGAAGAAATCGTTTACAAAGGTCAAAGAAATAGACTAGCAGGAAACGAAGAAGCTAAAAACGTTTATGCACAAAGAACTTCTGGTTTAATTTTACCAGAATACAGACTTCCTACTGAGGCAGAATGGGAGTATGCAGCGATTGCCCTTGTAGGTAACCGTGAGTATAACTTATACAGAGGTAATAAAAAATACCCTTGGAGAGGTCAGTATACCCGTAATGGTAAAAGACAAACCAAAGGTGACCAACTTGCCAACTTTAAACAAGGTAAAGGTGATTACGGTGGAATTGCTGGATGGAGTGATGACAATGCAGATATTACTGCACCTGTTAAAAGTTACCCACCAAACGACTTTGGTCTTTATGACATGGCTGGTAACGTAGCAGAATGGGTTGCCGATGTATATCGCCCAATAGTAGATGATGAAGGTAACGACTTCAACTACTACAGAGGTAACGTATACATGAAAAACAAAATTGGCGACGACGGAAGAGCCGAAATTGTAACTGCCGAAACTATAGAATATGACACGCTAAGTAACGGACGTATACAATACAGAAACCTACCAGGTCAAATTGCTCAAGAGAAAATCACAGCTGATGATGTTTTCTTAAGACAAAACTATACTAGAAGTGATAACAGAAACTATAGAGATGGTGATGTACAATCATCTAGATACTTTAGTTATGATGCAAATGAGGAAGACGGACTTGATGATAACAAAAAAATGTATGACTCTCCTAAGCATTATGTAGGCGCTGATAGTATTGGCAACATGGAGCGTGAATGGGACGATTCATCTACTAGAACTACACTTGTAAATGATAATGTAAGAGTATTTAAAGGTGGTTCATGGAGAGATAGAGCTTACTGGTTAGATCCTTCACAAAGAAGATATTTCCCACAAGATATGGCTACAGATTACATTGGATTTAGATGTGCAATGTCTAAAGTAGGACCAAAATCTAGCAGAAAAACAGCTAGAAATTAAACATAATTTCAGCATAACAAATATTTAATAAAGCCCTATCTTAGGGCTTTATTTTTTTTATATATGGATATAGCACAACTCTACAGTTATTTCAATCAATGTACCTCTGTCGCTACAGACACTCGTAAAATTGAACCTGACACCTTGTTTATCGCTCTTAAAGGAGATAATTTTAATGCTAATACTTTTGCAGAAGAAGCTTTAGTAAAAGGAGCAAAATATGCCGTAGTTGATGACCCTGAATATAAAACTAACGAAAGAATACTACTTGTAGAGAACTCTCTTACCGCATTACAAGAGCTAGCTAATTTTCACAGAAAAACCCTAGGACTACCCGTTATTGCACTAACAGGTAGTAACGGAAAAACAACCACTAAAGAGCTTATCAACACTGTACTTTCGGCAAAGTATAACACTAGAGCAACCGTAGGAAACCTCAACAATCATATTGGTGTACCACTCACAATACTCTCTTTCACCAAAGAAACCGAGATAGGTATTGTAGAAATGGGAGCTAACCATCAAAAAGAAATAGAATTCCTTTGCTCTATAGCCGAACCAAATTTCGGGTATATCACTAATTTTGGGAAGGCACATCTTGAAGGTTTTGGCGGATATGAAGGTGTAATAAAAGGTAAAAGCGAACTCTATACTTACCTTAAAAATAATACAAAAACTGCATTTGTAAATCTTGATGATACAATTCAGAAAGAGAAAACAGCAACTATTTCTCGATATACATTTGCTATAAATAACCCCAACGGGGACGTTAATATTAAAGCCGTAACAGCAACCCCTATGGTAAAAGTTGTATACAACTCTCAAGAGATACAAACTAACCTTATAGGCAGCTATAATGCACCAAATATAAGCGCAGCAATTGCTATAGGCTCTTATTTTAAAGTTAGCGATTCAAAAATAAAAAAGGCTCTTGAAGGTTATACACCAAACAATAATAGATCCCAATTAATTGACAAAAACAGCAATAAAATAATCCTCGATGCCTATAACGCGAACCCAAGCAGTATGAGCGCTGCTATAAACAATTTTTTACAGCTTGAAGGCAAGAACAAAACTGCTGTACTTGGCGACATGTTCGAGCTTGGCATCGAAAGCATGGAAGAGCATAAAAAAATAATTAATTTGCTAGCAAATGTAGATACTGTAGCCATTTACTTTGTAGGTAAAGCCTTTTTTGCCAATAAAATTGAAAAAGAAAACATACACTTTTTTGAAAGCTTTGACACCTTCAGTAAGAAGTTCGCAAACAAAAATATCCAAAACAACACTCTCCTTATAAAAGGATCTCGAGGCATGGCACTAGAAAGAGTTTTAGAAGTTTTATAGACACTCACTCATAAGTAATATAAAATAGATGTCTATTGAAGTTTCATAATAAAATATATAAAACCTAATAAAAATACTTGTAGCATTAATAGTACAACCTAAAATCAAGCAATTTGCATAACGCATATTGTTTTTGGTGTAACTCCTCTACAATTTCTATTACATCATCTTCATCCTGACACAAGCTAAAGAAAAGTTTATCTAGAGCAGTACTCGTTACTTTATGATATGCTGCTTCGCCATAACCCGAAATAGCGCGTGCTCCTGTTATATCTAAAAAATATTGCGCTTCGTCCTCCGTCAAATCTAATATTTTAGCATTAGCAAAATGTATAACTTTACCACGCATTTTACCATCAAATAGCTCAGCAATTTCTTCTAAACTATAATAATACCCATTAAGACAAATATTATTTTCCTCACCTTGCATTATTAAATAGATAATTTCATAATTCTTAAAATTATGATCATCATAGAGCAATGCATTCAAGCTTTCTTCTAGCCCCTCTATAGTATCGCATGTTTTATAAATACTATCAATATGCTGCTGAAAAGCTAATTGTTCTAAATGTTCTAGCACATCAGTTGCACTTTCTTTCTCTACATCATTTACAGCTTCGAGGCAGAAAATAAATTTGTCATAATCCATACAATTATGTTTTGTTTCTATACTATATATTGTAGAAGAAATTAAAAACAACAAAAGTAACAGGAAAAGTATAGGCATAAAAAAAACTCCTTAAAAAATTAAGAAGTTTTTTTGTGGGCAATGAGGGATTCGAACCCCCGACCCTCTCGGTGTAAACGAGATGCTCTGAACCAACTGAGCTAATTGCCCTTATGCCGCTTAACTTTCAAGAGTAATCTTGTTTGTTATTGCGAGTGCAAATATAGGTTAGTTTTTGATATTTGCAAACATAATTTTAAAAAATTATAAAATTTCTGCTACTACAAACGTACTTCCACCCACATAAATAAAATCAGTCGCAGCCGAATCAGACAACGCAGCATCATAAGCATTTGTTACAGAATGATATACTCTTCCTTCTAACCCAAAAAGGTGTGCTTCGGCTTGTAGTTCTTCGGCAGTGAGACCTCTTGGCACATTAGGCTTACAAAAATAATACTGCGCTTTTTTAGGCAATAGTGGTAATATCTCTGCTAAGTCTTTATCATTTACTACCCCAAAAACAATTCTTAAAACATCAAATTGCTGCCGTTGTACTTGTTGCATTACTAACGTTAACCCATGTTTATTATGTGCAGTATCGCAAATAGCTACTGGATTAGTGTGCACCTGTTGCCATCTACCCATGAAACCAGTATTAGCAACAACATTAAGCAATCCTTCTTTAATAGCTTGTTCTGAAATTTCTAAATGCTTTTGTAATACAGTAAGAGTTTGTAAAACTGTTTTTTGGTTTTGCTCCTGATAACTACCTAATAAATCGGAAGGGTACAACTCATGAATCTCATCTTGTACAAAATAAATAGGTGCATTGTTTGTATGAGCCACTTTTTCAAAAACAGGTTTAGTATCATTTGTATATTCGCCTATAACTACTGAAATATCCTCTTTAACAATACCTGCTTTCTCCCCAGCTATAGCCACCTCTGTAGTACCTAAAAACTGGGTATGATCTAACCCTATATTAGTTATTACCGACACTAATGGCTTAATAATATTGGTAGAGTCGAGCCTACCTCCCATTCCTGTTTCTATAACCGCAATATCTACCTCCTCTTTCACAAAATAGTCAAAAGCAAGTCCAACGGTCATCTCAAAAAAACTTAACTGTTGCGCCTCAAAAAAAGGTTTATTTTCGTCTATAAAGCGACATACATACTCTTCAGGTATATCTTGCCCATTTATCTTGATGCGTTCTCTAAAATCTTTTAAATGGGGCGAGGTGTATAATCCTGTTTTGTAGCCTGCTTCTTGTAATACCGATGCAAGCATATTTGACACAGAGCCTTTACCATTAGTCCCTGCTATATGAATAGTTTTTATTTTGCGTTCTGGGTTGCCTAAATGATCTGCCAACAATAGCGTATTAGTAAGATCTTTTTTATAAGCAAAAGCGCCTTGTTGCTGGTACATGGGGAGTTTATTAAACATCCATGCTGTAGTTTCTTTATAGTTCATAACAAAAAAATGGCAGAATACCATCTGCCATTAAAATTACTATTTTTTTATTCTATTTCTATAATTACACTAGTTGTTTTAATGCAATTTCAAAAGCCGTATGACTTATATTAGTTTTAGAACTATTTTGTGCATGTACATTTTGTATTGCTCTTTGTATCGTTTCAGACGTATCTTTAAATACAGCTTCATCTGTCATACTTACTTTTTTCTCCATAAAGTAAGCAAATACTCGTGCCATACCACAGTTTGAAATAAAGTCAGGAATTAAACTCACTTTACTATCTGTAGCTTCCATAATAGAACCAAAGAAGATTTCTTTATCTGCAAAAGGCACATTAGCACCACAAGATATTACTTCAAGTCCTGAAGCAATCATATTATCAATTTGATCTTTAGTTACCAGTCTTGATGCTGCACATGGTACAAATATGTCTGCTCCAATATTCCAAATTTCTTTGTTTATCGTTTCAAACGGAATCATATTTTCGGCAACTAACTTGTTACCATCTTTATTAAGGAAAAGAGTTCTTATTTCTTCAAATGTAAAACCGTCTTTATTCATTACACCACCATCGCGGTCTATAATACCTACAACTTTTGCCCCCATCTCTGCAAGATAGAATGCCGCTGCCGAACCTACGTTACCAAAGCCCTGTACAATAGCTTTTTTACCTTTTACATCACCTCCATATATAGTATAGAAATGACGAACCGCCTCTGCAACACCATAACCTGTAATCATATCGGCAATGGTATATTTTTTATCAACATCTGGAGAAAAAGTTGGGTTTTCTATAACCTTAACAACTCCTTGACGTAATTGACCTATTCTATTTATTTTATCAGCTTCGGTAGGCTTAAAGTGTCCGTTAAAAACACCTTCTTGTGGGTGCCACACACCACACTCTTCTGTCATCGGGATAACCTCGTGTATTTCATCTACATTAAGGTCGCCTCCTGTTCCATAATAACTTTTTAACAATGGAGAAACAGCTTTATACCAACGTTGTAACACCCCTTTTTTACGAGGGTCGGCAGGGTCAAAGTTTATTCCTGATTTAGCACCACCTATTGCAGGACCAGAAACACTAAACTTTACCTCCATAGTTTTAGCAAGCGAAAGTACCTCATTCATATCAAGACCTTTTCGCATACGAGTACCGCCACCGGCTGCACCACCACGAAGAGAGTTTATTACTGTCCAGCCTTCAGCTTCGGTTTCGCTGTCTTTCCAGTTAAATACTATTTCAGGTTCTTTATTTTCGAATTTGTTTAATAAATCTTTCATTTGTTGTGTATTTTTTAAATCGACACAAATATATAAAACATATAAATGAGAATATCGTATTTTTTTGTATTAGATAGGAAATGTAACTTTAATTATTGACCCATCACCAGGCTGTGAGGTAATTTCTATATTACCATTCAATGCTAATGCACGTTTATTAAGATTTTTAAGACCTATACCTCCCTTTGTAGATTGTGTGTCAAACCCAACACCGTTATCAGTTACTATAATAACTATATTATCTCTGTCTTTATTTACAGTTACTTTTGCATAATCAGCTTTAGAGTACTTATTTATGTTTTGAAGCGCCTCTTGTATAACCCTATATATATTAACTTTAAGTATATTAGATAACGAATCCCAATCTATATTTCTGGCTATTTCTGGCTCAAATATAGTATTAAATGAGTTTTTTTGACTAGATATCATATACTCTAGTATACTCTCAAAACTCTTCTCTTGCTGCAACATAGCATTTTTATTAAGATCATGCGATACTGCTCGTATCTCTGTTTCTACAGTTTGCAGCTCTTTTATAAACTCTTTTCTCTTCAATATAGACTCATCATCAGATTTTTTATTGATGAATTCTAAATTAAGTCGTACTGCATAAATATTATTAAGTATACCATCATGCAACTCCATAGCTATCCTGTTCTTTTCATCTTTACGAGCAATATCTATTTTAGTTTGCTGCTCATTCATTAAATGATAGACCTCTTCATTTGCTTTTTGTTGTTCTTGTACAAGTAATAATTCTTTGTTTTTAGAATTTAGATAGTAAATGATAAAAATAGCAGCTACAAATAATAATACTATAGCAGATACCCCTATTATAAAACTATTCTTTTTAACTAGGGCTTCTTTTTCATCTTGGAGCTTGTTTGTTTCATATTCTATCCTAGCATATTTTTCCCTATTAGCACGAGCCTTAGTTTGTAAACTATCATTTACAGTAATATATCGATTAGAATAATAAAGACTCTGATCTTTATCCAGCTCCGCAAGTAGCTTTAAGCTGTTAAGTATATCAAAATGACTTTTAATATCTTTAGCAGTACTATAGGCAGCATTAAGATACTTTAAAGCCTGTACAGTATCTTGTTTTGAAGCAAAATATTCACCGAGATGAATATTACTTGCTACTATTCCAGACTGATTGTTAATACTATCTCTAATATGTAATGATTCATAAAACAACTCAGGAAGCATAAAATCGTCACCTGCTTTAAACTTAGCATAAGCCAAGTTATTTAAAAGCTTGGCATACAAGGAGGTTGTTCTGTTTTTTAAATCATTAATTTTTAAAGCATCATTATAAATACTTATGGCCTTTTTATAATTCTTCTCTTCAACATAGACCCCTCCCATATTGTTATAACATGAAGCTTTATATAACTCAATACTAGCATCTGAATAGCCTTCATTTTTAAAATTATCAAGATATTTTAAAGCATCATTATAATACCTTAAAGCTTCTTCTGTATCACTCTGTTCTTCTAGGGCTGCCGCAATAAGGTTATGACAATTATATATATGTACTGTTTTATTATCTTTTTTAAGCAATTCTAATGCTTTAACAGCCTCTACTTCGCATAAGAGATACTCGCCAATACTATAATAAATATAAGCTTTATATAAAATAATTTCTCCTAGTGTTCCTGGCTCATTAAGATTTAAATAGAGTTTTTCGGCCTGATCATAATAATAAAAAGCAGTATCATTATTGGCTTTAGTATAGTATGTATATCCTATTCTATACATAGTATTTGCCATACCCAAAGTATCATTTGCTTCTGTTGCCATCCTAAGCACATCTTTACTTACCGAAAGTGATTTATCATATAAATCTAAGTTATAGTAAGCTGCTATTGTTCGAGTATATAGATATCGAGCAACAGAATCGTTTAGATTACTCGACTGTAGCTTAGAGTATGCAGAGTCAACATATTTCTGACGCTCATCAGATCCTAATATAGCATCATCAGACTTATCAAGGTATTCACCCGCCTTGGTTTTAGACAACATCCTATCATTCGGCGAATTACAAGATGTAACTAAAAACAGTAGACTAAAAACAAGGACTATTTCACGAAGTATATTCAAATTTTTGAGGGCATTAGTTTTATACTAATGCCCTCAAAAATACTATATTTTATGTTAACTTTATAATTATGGCTTCATAGGAGGTAATGGAAGATCTTTATCTCCATTATCAACAGGGGTACCAGTATTTGGAAAAGGTATACCATCAGCCTGAGTTTCTGTATTCATATCGCTGTCATCAGTAGAACAAGATGTAGCGGTTAGACCTAAAAATGCTACTAAACCTAAGATAAGAAGATTTTTTTTCATGATAATCAAATTTTTTTAATTGTAAGGATGTGTATTTCTTTTAAATTAATTTCTTTAGAAAAACAATCGTTATTCCGATTATTTCTGATACAAAAATAGGTGCAAAAAACACCGTAGCATAATGATTTACAATACGTTTGGTAAAGTGCATGAGTCTGTGAGTAACTCGACCGATTTTAAGGGTAATTAGTTATATTACAAATATTCAGGTGCTATTTTTTTTATTATAGCATCAACATTTTCCTTAAAGGTTTTGGAAAACGATATAGAAACATCACTATGATTTAGGTAGCATAATGATTTTCCTGTATTAATACGCGAAATGTAATTACTGTTTACAATATAACTATTATGAATACGGAAAAAGAATAAAGGTAAGTTTGCTTCATAATGTTTTAATGTTTTATAAGCAGTAAGTTTCCTCCCATTTTGCAAATAGAAATCGGTAGTATTATTATCTGCTTTTAAATAAACAATATCATGCAATGAAATAAATTGATAATCACCATAAGAGCGTATACAAATTGTATTATTGGCTATTACAGGATTTGTTTTCTGGAACTTCAATAATGTTTTTCGCAACTCCATTGTGCTAAGTGGCTTCAATAAATAATCTGAAACTCCAGCTTTTATAGCATCAAAAGCATATTTTGGGGTACTAGTAAGTACCACAAAATAAGGCAATATATCTAAAAATTGATATAAGTCGCTTATAATAGATAAAGATAATTTACTACCTCTTTTTTTTGAAGCTACTTCTATAAAAACAATTTGAGGTTCAAGTTCTAATATTTTATTTATAGCTTCATCTTTATTAGTTGCTATACCTGCACAGTAATATTCAGGGAAACCTTCGAATGAAGATAAAATTTCCTTTACATTATTGTCATTATCATCTATAATTAGGTACGAATATTGCATCTAAAAAATCTAGGCAAATTATTTCGGCAATTTAAAAATAATCATTTTGTCTATTTTACGGTTTTCCCGTAATTTTTGTTAATTTTGTATATATCTTAATTTCATGATAAAAGATTTAAATATTTTAATCGTTGATGATCACCCTATGACGGTTAACGGATATGCAAATGTGCTATCTGAAGAAAAGTTTGAAGGGTATAATTTAGTTTTCACAAAAGCATTGAATTGTGAAGACGCATATAAACTTATAGTAGAATCTGCAAACAAAAATAGTCCTTTTGATATTGCATATTTAGATTTGAGTTTACCACCATATCCTGATAAAAATATATTTTCAGGGTTCGACTTGGGTATGCTCATTAAAAACACAATTCCTGAGTGTACCATTATAATACTTACTATGCATAGTGAAGCTACGCTAGTAGATAGGCTTATTAAAGAAATAAACCCAAAGGGTATATTATGTAAAAGCGACATTGATATTGATGAGTTTCTTAATGCTTTTAAAGTTATTTTTGAAAACAATGAAACTTACTTTAGTAATAAAATTGTAAAATCAATAAAAGATCAAGTTTTTGATAATTACAACCTTGACAATTATGATAAGCAAATACTCATGCGCCTCTCTGAAGGGATACTTACCAAAAACATACCCAACTATGTGCCATTATCATTAAGTACTATAGAGAAAAGAAAAGCGCGCATGAAAAACATGTTATTACAAGGAAAAAGTGGTGATGATTATGAACTTATAGAAGCCATTAAGAAAATGGGCGTATTGTAGGCTGTATAACAATACCCGAACTGTGATTACTTTTAGCTCCTGTTACACTACATAAAACATTAACTTCATTCCGCAATTTAAGAACACCTAGCAAGGCAAATACTAATGCCTCTTTATACTGTATTGTTTTATCGTCTGGTATAGTAATAGTTGTAGATGGTAAAAAATATTTAAGCTTATTAATTAGAAAATCATTATAAGCTCCGCCACCTGTTACTAATAAACTACCATTTGCTTTTTTATTCAAAATCGCTTTCGCTATTTGAGCAGCACTATGAGTAGCAAATGTGCACAGCTTATCTTTTATAGCACCATTGCTATGCTCCATAATAGGTAATACTACCTCTTTTACATACTCAAACCCTAATGACTTAGGATAGGGCATTTTATAATAATCAAGATTATTGAGTAATTCTAATAATTCGGGCACTACCCTACCTGTTGCTGCTATAGCACCACCATCATCATAAGCATACCCTAAAATACCTGCATAATAATTCAATACTATATTTACAGGGCAAATATCATATGCTACTCTATCATCATCTTCCTCAAAAGAAATATTAGAAAAACCACCTAAATTAAGGCAAAAATCATATTCACTAAACAATAACCTGTCACCTATAGGTACAAGGGGCGCTCCCTGCCCTCCCATAGCAACATCTTGCACTCTAAAATCGTAAATCACAGTATTTCTTACCATATTAGCTATAAATGGAAGATTTCCTATTTGCAATGTAACACCATTTTTAGGCTGATGCAATATAGTATGCCCGTGCGAGCAAACTGCATCAAGATTGTTAATATTATTTTTAGTTATAAAATCATTTATAACTCCTGTAAGTAGAACAGTATAATCTTGATTAAGCATTTTCAAAGCATCAGTATCAAAATCTATTGCTACTTGCAACCTCCTTACCCATGCTGAGCTGTAGGGAACAGTTTGCGATTCGTGTATTACATAACTCCATTGTGCCCCTTCTTTGATCAAAGAAATATGCGCCAAATCGACTCCGTCGAGTGATGTACCCGACATAATCCCTAAAACGTTATAGTTTTGCTTATTCATGGGCTAAAATTACTTATTCTAGTTGAAAATTTGGCAATTAATAATTACATTTGAGCACAATAAAACAAAAAACAAAGCTAGATACTTATGGATTTTAAACTTACTGAAGAACACCTGATGATACAGCAGGCAGCTAGAGATTTTGCACAAACAGAATTACTGCCGGGTGTTATAGAAAGAGATGAAACACAAACTTTCCCTACTGAACAAATAAAGAAAATGGGGGAGCTTGGCTTTTTAGGAATGATGGTTGACCCTAAATATGGTGGTAGTGGGCTAGATACTATATCTTATGTACTTGCTATGGAAGAAATTTCTAAAATAGATGCTTCAGCTTCAGTAGTTATGTCTGTAAACAATTCACTTGTTTGCTGGGGACTACAAACATTTGGTACAGAAGAACAAAAACAAAAATACCTTACACGTCTTGCTACTGGCGAAATTATAGGAGCTTTCTGCCTTTCTGAACCAGAAGCAGGAAGTGATGCTACATCACAAAAAACAACTGCTATAGACAAGGGTGACCATTACTTACTTAACGGTACTAAAAACTGGATAACTAACGGTAATACTGCCGATGTTTATCTTGTAATAGCACAAACCGATGTTGAAAAAAAACATAAAGGAATTAATGCCCTTATAATAGAAAAAGGTATGCCAGGCTTTGAAATTGGCGCTAAAGAACAAAAACTAGGTATTAGAGGTTCTGATACACACTCATTAATGTTTACTGATGTTAAAGTACCTAAAGAAAACCGTATAGGCGAAGATGGGTTTGGTTTTAAATTTGCCATGAAAACTCTTTCTGGTGGTAGAATTGGTATTGCTTCACAAGCTTTGGGTATTGCCTCAGGAGCTTATGAATTAGCCCTTAAATACTCTAAAGAGCGTAAAGCTTTTGGCACAGAGATATGTAACCACCAAGCTATAGCTTTTAAACTAGCTGATATGGCTGTAAGTATTGAGGCTGCTCGTCACCTTTGTATTAAAGCAGCATGGGATAAAGACAACCATAATAACTATGACATCAGCGGAGCTATGGCAAAATTATATGCATCGCAAGTAGCTATGGACACCACTATAGAGGCTGTACAAATACATGGTGGTAACGGATATGTTAAAGAATACCATGTTGAGCGTTTAATGCGTGATGCTAAAATAACTCAGATATATGAGGGAACATCTGAAATACAGAAAATAGTAATATCGAGATCTATTATCTCTCAATAATTAAAAGCCGGTTATACCGGCTTTTTTTGTATCTCTTCCGAAGCTAAATTTATAGGAGTAATTAGCTTAAGGATAGAGTTTACTAAATCATTTTTATTTAAGTTTACATCTATATGTATAAAGTCGCCATCTCTTTGTAGTATAGCACCGCTTTCTAGCGGAGAACAAAGTATTGTTTTCATACCAGGGCGTTGCAGTTTCATATAGTCCAATAACTCTAGCTCATCATTAAGAAAAAAGACTAGAGAGTCTGCTCCATCTTTCGAATCTTCTTCACTACAATTATTCACATTAAAGTGTTGTAGTTGACAGTTTTGGGGGGTATTGTTTTTTAACAAATCAAAATACCCTAATTGATTGTCATAAATCCAAATCTTCATAAGAGTTGTCATTTTTTTAAGATTTAAAAAATAATTATTAAAAAATAATTATATAGCTATTATTTATTTGTTTTTAATCGAAAAAAAACAGCTGTATGTCGAAAAAAATAATCTGCCCCCCGGTAATTATTTACACTTTGCTACTTTTACGATAGAAATTCAATAAGTAATTAAAAAACGAATTAAAAAAGAGCTTATATTCTTTATAATAAGTCAATTAATTATTCAAATTTAAGATTAATTATTTAATTATAATCTTAACAATTAATTATTTTTTAAATTAATACACATCTAAAACTAAATAAATTATGAATGTAATTGGGCAAAAAATAAAAAAGCTAAGAGAAGAGAAGGGCATCACGCAAGAAGCAATGGCGTTGCAACTAGATGTAACGCAAAGTAATTACGGAAGACTTGAAAAAGATGACCGCAGGCTTAATGTTGTTAAACTCTTAAAAATAGTAAGAATATTAAACACAAATATCTCTTATGTTTTTAATGAAACAGAAAACAACATTACAGAAAGTAATGCAAACCTTAGTAGTACTAACAAAGAAGTATATGATATACTTGTAGAAAGTCTTAGAGCAGAGATACAACATCTTAAAGAAGAAATAAACTTTCTTAGGGTAATTGTAAAAAACTAATTCTACTACATCTTATACAACACAAAACTGTATAACTTTATAAAGCCCTGCTATTTTTTAATAGCAGGGCTTTATGTGTTTAAAAATTGTTACTATCTAAATAGTAAAGAGCCTATTAACGAAGTAAAGAAAAATGCCCCTTATGTACCCTTCCATCCTGACGGTTCACCACAAACCAATAATCAGTAGAAGGTAATCTTTTACCATTATATGTGCCATCCCACCCTTGGCTTTGTGCATCAAAGCCCGTAATAAGTTTACCATACCTATCGTATATAAACACATCTAATTCAGGTTCGAAAAAAGAAAAAGGTATTCTCCAAGTCTCATTTATACCATCGCCATTAGGAGTAAAAAACTTCGGATAGTATAATAGTACTACTTGCTCTTCTACTACACCACAACCATTTATATCTCGAATGTAAACAGTATACACTCCTGCCTCAAGACCTGTAAAAACATTTTCATTTTGATATAAAAAACCATCTATAGAATATTCATACTCTCCATCGCCTATTACAGATACTATAATTGTATTATTATTATACGTCCAGTCCTCTGTATCAATATCTATTACAGTTGGAACAGATGATAATGCTACTGTAATCTCGCCACTCGCATCACATGATCCTTGTGTAACAGTAACCGTATAGTTTCCGAGTTCACTTACTGTAATAGAAGATGAAGTTTCACCTGTTGACCATAAATAACTATCATATCCGTTTCCTGCAAATAATGTCACTATAGCATCTTCGTCACATAAATAATATGTTTCCTGTAATTGTAATACAGGATTTGGGGCAAGTAATAATTGAAAAGAAACAACATCATAACAAATAGATATATAATTATGAATAAGACGGGCGTAAATAGTAGTTGCCAACTGAGTTGCTGTATATAACTCTGGTAATGCATTAACTCCTGCATCTGCATCTGCTTGAGAAATATGGTAAGTAAGTATATATAAGCTCTCATTCTGATCTCCTAGAATAATGCTATTCAATTCTGATAAATCAAAATCATGAGAGATACCTATTTCATTATTAACATCAAAGCAATCAAAAACATAATTAGGTTCATTGGCAACTACCAAATCAGGTAATACATCAATATTTTGTGTTAAGCGCGATATATTCCCACAATCATCTTCTATCGCAAATTGATAAGTACCTGATGCAAGATTAGAAAATATATTGTTTGTACCATTATCAAGAATGACTTCATTAGTTACCGAGTTCTCTATTCTATAATGAAGCGGAGCTATACCATCTGCATCTATATAAATATCATCCGGATTAATAGTACATGATAGTTTATACAAACCATTAATTCTTGGTTGATTAAGATAATTAAATGTACCAAGTACTTCTAGGCAGTTTTTTACTTCATTTCCATTACCAAAACTTTCAAAAGCTTTAATAATTCTAAAATCTCCCGAAAAAGTTAGATTGAATATTGTAGTATTATTAGGCAATGATAATGAGTTATCTTCAGTGGGTATACTATCGTCTGGATATATAACAGCTGTATCAGGGTGTCCCCATTCATTTGTATCTGCATTTAATAACTTTTGCAGCCAATAAGTAGGTTCTCCAGAAGATACAGCATCATCAGTCATCATTATATCAAAAGAACCACAATTTGGTATAAAAGTAAATGGATTATCCGATGGTTGATACCCCTCTACCGTAACGGTTAGCTCTCTTTGAAGACCACAAATATCAATACCTTGAAATGTATAATTACCTTCGGGTAAATTATCTAAATATAAATCTCCCGAATCTATACTTGCAGATAAATCTGAAGGAATAGTACCTTCATATCCCATAGGAGCAGATAGTAACATAACAGATGTTAATGCACCGTTACCACTCGACATTTCTATAGAGCCTAAGCCTATAGTACAATCAATTAATGTACTTATGGTAAAATCTTGCTCTACAAATGGCGGAATTGTTACTTCTTTCTCATAAACCTGTCCGCATTCATCAATTATTCGAATTAAATAAGTACCTAGAGGAAGGTTAGTTAAATTTAATCTTCCATTACTGTTAATAAAAGAAGATACATCTTGTGGTAATGACTCAGTCTCATTAAGTGTTTCTACATAAGCAAGAGGCGCGTCCAATATTTCTGCCGAAACCACATCTCTTTCACCTATAAAAGCTATAATTCTACCTAAATCTGAAAAGCAACCATTATTTCTACCAATAACAGTAGGATTAGGAAGATTATTTGCAACCTCAAAAGCTACAGCAGATGTACGACCACAAGCATCTATTAAAACTACAGAATAGTTCCCCTCAGGGACAGGTGTATTTATATCACCATAAGCCACAATACCATTTATAGCATTATTATCATCAAATGGTCCAGGATGTTCTGGATTAAATAAAATAGGATTAAAAACATCATTCTCAGGAACTACATCAAATAACAATGTAAAAGGAGGACTATAATGACCTGCATCTAAAATAAAATACTTAGTACCACAATCCATTTCCTCAATAGTATAAGCTAGTGTAGGCTGAGGGTTAACTGCCATACCTGAGTTTCCATACGCTATGTCGCAACCATTCGTTATAGAAATATCATAAGTATACGGTGTACCATCATATAACTGAAACTCATTAATCAATTCTAACATATTTGGAACACCTTCATTATACACCTGAGTTTGTATAATCTCAGGAATTCCATTTGGAGGATATATAGTATAAATAATAGTTAATGGATAACTGATAACAATTCCATCTGGATAAGTAATAGTATTAGTTATAATAACAGAATCACAATCAGTAGTAATTGACTCGTCATAGGTAGGTATAGATATTGTGGGGCTTGCGGGTTGTAGTATTAATGTATAAGTAGTCACTACACCCTGCCCGCAAATATCAAAAACACGTATATTATAAGTACCTGGAGCTAAACCTTCAAAAATAGTAGACGTTTGGAGAGGTCTCGTTTCAGGACCAGATATAATTTCATACTCTGCAGCCGTACCATTAGTCGTAATAATTTCTATTTGACCACCTACGGAACAATTTTGATTAACGGAATTTATATCATACTGCAAAGGCTCTATGATATTATTAATAGTCACAATAGCTTCTTCTAAGTTTGATTCACCATTAAAAGACTGTACTGCTATAACGGTATAAGTACCTGAATCAAGATTAGAAACCGAAAAAGAATTAGTAACTG
>NZ_CP031188.1:2505000-2790000 GCF_003344925.1 Flavobacterium arcticum
TAGTTTGATTTCCCTTCTAATAATGTCTCTACAGCTTTTACACCTAGCCTGCTTGCTAAAACTCTGTCAAAACACGAAGGAGTACCACCACGCTGCATATGTCCTAATATAGAAACGCGCACATCATACTCTGGTAAATTTTCTTCGACATAATCTTTAAGTTCAAATACATTTTTACCAATCTTATCGCCCTCTGCAATAACAACGATACTAGATGATTTACCTGAAGCTTTACTTTTTCTTAAAGAATCAAGTAATCTATCAAGTCCCATATCCTCTTCAGGTATAAGTATTTCTTCTGCTCCTGCACCAATACCTGCATTAAGTGCTATATGTCCCGCATCGCGACCCATAACTTCTACAAAGAAAAGTCTGTTATGCGAACTTGCTGTATCTCTTATTTTATCTATAACTTCTACAACAGTATTAAGTGCTGTATCATAACCTAGTGTAAAACTAGTACCATATATATCATTATCTATAGTACCTGGTATACCTATAACAGGAAAATCATATTCTTCATTAAAAATAAGTCCTCCAGTAAAGCTACCGTTACCCCCTATTACTACAAGGGCATCTATATTATTTTCTAATAAATTTTTGTGAGCTTGTTTTCGACCTTCTTTGGTCATGAAGTCTTTAGACCTAGCTGATTTTAATATTGTACCTCCTTTGTTAATTATATTATTAACGCTACGAGCATTCATTTCTTTAAAATCGCCTTCTATCATACCTTGATAGCCTCTATAAATACCTATACATTCTATATTATGAAAAGCACTAGCACGTACTACTGCTCTAATGGCGGCATTCATTCCTGGCGAATCTCCTCCCGAAGTAAGCACGCCTATTTTTTTAATATTCAAAGACATTTTTTAATATTTAATTGTAAAACTAATAATTTAATATCATAAATTAATTTATAAATAGAATCTATTAATAATTCCTTAAGATTTCAAACGTTTTCGTTAATAAGTTTTTTCAATTCTTAGCTTTTAGTAATAAAAAAAGTAGCCTGTTTTTATAAAAACAGGCTACTTTTTTAGATATATAAAAATTATCTCCTTAAAAATTATCGATTAATCAGTTTCAGGTATCGGTTCAGGAGCATTATCCTCGGTATTCGTTTTTTTCTTATTTCTATCTTCAGAAAATTTTATATAATCAGGCGAAAATTCCGAGTCTGGTATTTCATTTCCTTCATTATTATTTTCCTTTTCATCCTCTTTCTTTTTTGCTATTTTTCGCCACAATTCACCAAGTGTATTAAAATCTACTTCATAGGTTAGTCCTATACCTTGTGTATAACCAATTCCTTCGCCTAAAAAGTTAATACTATTCTCACGATTAAAAACTCTTGCTTTTAATGAATTCTCTTTATTTAATCGAACTTGAGCCTCTACATTCCCTACTACGCTCGACTGATTAACACCACCCACAGGCACTCCTACCTGACCATTTATAGTTATCCTATCACTTATTTGAGTAGATAAAGTTAGTCCTAGCTGCGAATTAGTTTCTGCATAGGGGTTACTAACTCCTTGCACATAGTTTACCCCTACTTTTAATTTACTATCATCCTCAGAGAAAAAATCGTTAACGAGCCCTGTAGCTGTTTCTAACAATGGTGCAACTGCCATTGAATTAGCACTCGTAGGACTTAAAAATGATCGCTGAGCTAATAATGATAATGCCTGTTTTTGACGTGTATCTGCATCGCTAAGACGGTATTCTAAATCTGATTTTAATACTGAATTAGCACGAGGGAAATTAATTTGAAACTCATGTTCAGGTTTCATTAGGTTACCGTTAAGCTGTATAACTACCTCTACAGGAATATTACTATTATAAGATGCATTCTCTAAAAGTACAGAAGGGTTAGCCTGAAGCTCATATACTGCTTCAAGGTTAAGGTTTGCCTCAGTAGGATCGCCTTCCCAATTAATATATCCTCCTTGCTTTGCCGTAAGTTCTTTATTAATAAGTCCTCCGTATTTAAAATTATATATTCCTTCGATTATGGAAAAATCTCCCCACATATTAAACTTACCGAGTGTATTAATCTCTAAAAGCATATTACCATTACCTCTAGCCGATAGACCATGCCCTGTATTTTTATCTATAATTATTTCAATCTTAGCATCTTTATCTATATCTAAGTCAAACTTCATTTCTAGCCCTTTATAACTTCGTGTATTTACGACTCTTCCTTCGGTATCTTGATTTTCTTTTTCCTTAGGGCTTAGAAAATGAATATATGGGTTACTACTTGCAGACCCTGTATTATTTATTGGTATTTTTATATCTGTTCCTTCTTCCGACTCTGCCTCTGCTTTTATGAGTAAAGCAGTAGTAGGACCACTAATACTAGCAGTACCTTTTATAAAAGCTGTACCATAAAAAAGTGCATCATCAGAGTCTTTTGTATCTAACACCAATAATCTGTCTGATTGTATGTTTAGATCAAGTCCCCAGTTTTTAAACATATCATGCGTCACTTTACCTTCAAGATACCCCGAAGTTCCATGCACTACATCAGTAAGCTTTGGCTTTCTAAATACTATACTGTTTTCGGTAAGGTCTAGTATTGAGTTTTGTTCAAAATTATAATCAGTATTCAAATAGCCTACTTTTAATCCTGCATCTCTAAGGTAGAAAATAGCATCTATCTCTGGTTTTTTAACATTACCTACAATAGCAGCACGCCCTGTTGCTGTTCCTCTGATATCTGGGAAAACCGATTTCAAAAATATTTCGAGAAAACTAATATCAAACTCTGTAAAATCAGCATCTAGTGATAGCTGTGTTTGTTTATTAACAATATCTATAGTACCCGATGTATATAACCTTTCTTCATCATCTTTAAATATAGTAGAGCTCAGGTTAAAGCGTTTTAACTTACGGTCACCATATATTTGTAAGTCAAGGTCACCCAGCTCATAACTATTCATTCTAAGATTATTTATGGTAAGCATAGATTGTGGCTGATATTCATCACGATTTTGTTTTAGTGTTATATCGCCATTAATCTTACCTCCAAACTCTAAACTGTCGAGAGAAGGTGTTATTTTTTCGAGCGCCACATCATTAAATGATAATTTAATGTCTTTATAGGTAGAGTCGCGTATTACACCAACCAACTCTACCTTTTGATCGTTATGCGACATACTAATCTTATCAATAGTAAAATCAGTAAGTTTTTTATTAAAAACAACCTTATTATCGTTATTACCTTTCTCGTTTATATACCACAGGTAATCTTTAATATTAATTTCTGATTTCTTAAACCCTACTACAGATTTGTTATCTTTATCAATAGTGTGATATAAATTTATATTAAAATAATCTTGGTCTTTATTTCCTCCCTTAAACTCTGAACGTAAAAATAAAGTATCGTTTTGTGTTACATTAACAAGGCTAAAATCAGATACTTTATAGGCGTTAGTACGAAGACTATCAACACTAATATATGTATTATATAGTGGGTTTTTATTATTAATATCTACTGCTATATTAGTAAAATAATTATCTTTTAAAGCAATATTAGGCGAATCGAAATTAAATACAAAATCACCCTCATCGGCATTAATTCGCCCTCTAACTGTGGTGTTTTGCCCCAATACAACATCAGGCATTACTATATCTACAATTTTATTATATATCGTAAAATTAAAGTTGACAAATTGCCCGCCTTTTAACTTATGTGGCGAGTAGTTTGTATAAAGACTACCTAAAGCATTCTCTACAAGTTTTGGCATTTGGTTAACATCAAACTTACCCACTACACGTCCTTCTATAATATCAGTAGAATTAAAAGTAACAGTCCTTACATTATCTCGATCAAAAGAAGAATTAATATAGAAATCTTCAAAATAATAACTATCACGACTGTTTTGGTATGACAATCGAGACATTTGTAATGTTCCTGCCACATCATTTACCGTACTTCCTTTAGCTGAAAGTACTAGGTCTCCTTTAAAGATAGAAATAGTATCGTTTTTAATAATATTAAGCGCCACAAGATTAGCATAATCTACCTGTGCATGAAAATCGAACTTATTAGTCTTTTTACTCATGTCTACCAGTCCATTAAAAGACATCAGTAAATTAGGGTCATTACTATTTATAATCCCTTTAAAATAAGGCCACTTCATTCTACCATCTACATCAATATTGGTATAAGCATACTTGTTAAATACTAATTTTCTAATATCACCTTTTAAGCTAGTGTTGAGCGACTCTTTATTAAAGCCTACCCCGTTTACAGCAAAATGTGCTGTGGTACTACCCACATCAGTACTGCCTACTAAAGCCCCTATATTAAACCTTTGTAAATCGACTATACCCTCATATGCAGCAATATCTGGTTTATTGAAGTCTTTTATTGATACCTTAGCATCAACCTCACCTAACTCAGAAGCAATGTATAAATTGGTATCCAAGTCTTTTTTAGTAAGTATTACATGACCCACAAGATTTACCTGTCCTAGCTTATCTAACTCTTTGGGTAAACCATTTCCTAATATACGTGGCATTATATACGTTAAATTACTATAAGTAGAAGCAATACGATCAAAATCACCATTCATATAAAACCCTGGTCCTTCTTTATCAAAAAGATTCTTAAAGTTTATTTTACCAATTATTTCACTTTGCTCACCATCAACTAAATTTAAATCGTTTAAAACAAAATCATTAAGTGGCCCTGTTAGTCTTGTAGAAAGATAAAAGTTTTGATTTTCGCCAAATTCGTTATAAAAATAATTAAGCTCGTTAGAAGATATTGTCGCCTTAGCCACATTAAAATCAAAATCAACCTTATTAATAAAGTCTTTCATATCATCGCCAGAGTAGCTCAACTTTACATCGCCCTCTAATGATGATTCAGTGGTTTTTAAATTAAGATTATCTAAAATAATATTAGACTTAGTATAGGTAAAGTCTCCCTCAAGATTCTCAACAAATAAGCCTCTATGATCAAGCATAGAGAGTTCATTTATTTTTGCTGTTATCTGTGGTCCTTTAATATTAAAATCTTCTAGCTCACCATTTAACTTAGTAAAATCGAGCGCTACTGGTGTCGATACATTTTCGTTGGTTAATCGATATCTTCCATTAGTTACATACAATTCATCAGCTTTGAGGCGAAAAGAACCGTCTCCTGGCTTACCCGTGTCAAACGATTTCACAAAAACATCAAGGCTGCTCGTTGTTTCGCCCTTATATGTTTTCATATGAAAATTAAGCGCTTCAGCGCGAATAGTACCAAATTCAAAACTATTTTTAGTAAGCTGTTTAAAGCTTAGTATATTAGTTTGTATGCGGTCTGCAGCTATTAGTGTATCGTTATGATGATCCAATATCAAGATACCTTTTAGCTTTACATTACCGAAAAAAGATATCGCCACCTTATCTACCTGTATATGCGTGCCTAAGTCTTCATTAATTTTATCAGTAGCATAATGAGCAATTTTAGTTTGCACAAAAGGTAACGATAAAGCTATGGCAAGCAGTAGTAAAAACAGGAGGATTCCTATTACTATACGGATAAGTATTTTTTTATATTTTTTGATACTGCTAATTGTTTTAAATTTGTCGAACGGCAGCTGCTGCAATTTTTGAACAAATGTAGGCAATTTTGTTATTTGTTAAAATTGAAGGAGCTACTTTTTGCTATTCAAATACCGTGCCTTATTATGACAGAAAAACCTTTATATATATTAGCCATAGAAAGTTCTTGCGACGATACCGCTGCTGCGGTACTAGAAAACGCCAAAGTACTATCTAATGTTGTGGCACAACAAGCCATACACGAAGAGTATGGTGGTGTAGTGCCTGAGCTTGCTTCGCGAGCGCACCAGCAAAACATTGTACCAGTAATAGATGTAGCACTAAAAAAAGCAAACATAGACCGTTCGCAGCTTAGCGCAATCGCTTTTACACAAGGTCCAGGACTTATGGGGTCGTTGTTAGTAGGGAGTTCATTTGCTAAGTCAATAGCATTGGCACTCAATATACCACTAATAGCTGTAAACCATATGCAGGCACATATACTAGCACATTTTATAGATGAGGAAGGTTTTGAGAAACCAACATTTCCGTTTTTAGGAATGACTATAAGCGGTGGACATACCCAAATTGTAAAAGTGAATGACTACTTTGATATGGAAGTTATTGGCGAAACTACCGATGATGCGGTGGGTGAAGCCTTTGATAAAAGTGCTAAAATATTAGGGTTACCCTACCCTGGTGGACCACTTATAGATAAATATGCCCAACTGGGCAACCCAAAGGCATTCCAATTTACTAAGCCCAAAGTACCTGGGTTAAACTTTAGTTTTAGCGGGCTAAAAACACAAATATTATATTTTGTACAGAAAAAAGTAGCCGAAAATCCTGATTTTGTAAAAGAAAACCTCAACGATATTTGTGCTTCTATACAGCACACCATCATTAATATATTGATGGATAAGCTGAAACTGGCTGTAAAAGAAACTGGCATTACTCAAATAGCAATAGGTGGTGGTGTATCGGCAAATAGTGGTATTAGAAATA
This sequence comes from Flavobacterium arcticum, assembly GCF_003344925.1. Classification (NCBI taxonomy): domain Bacteria; kingdom Pseudomonadati; phylum Bacteroidota; class Flavobacteriia; order Flavobacteriales; family Flavobacteriaceae; genus Flavobacterium; species Flavobacterium arcticum. Next base: position 2,511,556 of record NZ_CP031188.1, read on the forward strand.
CACTTACAGAGGCACAAAAAAAATATGGCTGGACTTGTTTTATACCAAAATTTGAATACACTACCGATAATGCAGCAATGATAGGTATAGTAGGTTACCACAAATACCGAAAACAACTTTTTAACGATGCTTCTGTAGTATCTAAAGCTCGAATAGCACTATAACAGTATGCAATTATTTTACAACCCCGATATAAACAGCAACGATACTACTTTTACTTTTGATAGAGAAGAAAGCCGACACATTGTAAAAGTACTCCGCAAAAAAGAAGGCGACATCATACAACTTACCAATGGTAAAGGCATTGTATTTACTGCCGAAGTAACTTTTGCTGCTGATAAAAAATGTGTAGTAACTATTACAGATGAGACAACATCCGAACCACTACCCTATTACCTGCACCTTGCTGTAGCTCCTACCAAGATGAACGATCGCTACGAGTGGTTTCTTGAAAAGGCTACTGAAATAGGCATCAGCGAAATTACACCGCTTATTTGCGATCATAGCGAACGTACCTCTTTTAAAGCGGAGCGTTTCGAGAAAATATTACAAAGTGCCATGAAGCAGTCGTTGCAATACTACCTACCAAAACTAAATGCACCAACCTCGTTTAAAGATTTTGTAAATCAAGAGCACGAAGGAGCGTTATTTATAGCACACTGCGAAGAAACCGATAAAAAACTACTTAAAAACGAGTTACAACCCTTACAAAGAACAACCATACTTATAGGTCCTGAAGGCGATTTCTCTACCAAAGAAATAGAACTTGCCTTACAGCGCAACTATGTACCTGTATCGTTAGGCAATACCCGCCTACGTACCGAAACTGCTGCGATTATGGCAGCGCATAGTGTAGCATTTGTTAATGAGTAACTTTAAAAAAAATTAAATTGCCACGTCGTTCCTCCTTGCAATGACAAATAGAAATGATATGTTTTCATGTTATGTCATCGCGAGGTACGAAGCGATCTTAACTCAAATAATTACTTATATTTACATTTATAATTCAATACTCTAAATGAAAAAACTCCTATATATATTGTTACTCGCTCCTGCCCTACTTATGGCACAGGAAATAGCAGTCCTTAAATACTCGGGTGGTGGCGACTGGTATGGTAACCCTACCTCGTTACCTAACCTTGCTAAATTCTGCAATCAGAACATTAACACTAAGCTGAACCCTAAAACGGCTACAGTAGAGGTTGGTAGCCCTGATTTATTCTCTTACCCTTTTGTACACATGACGGGGCATGGTAATGTAGTGTTTAGTGATAATGATGTTACTAACCTGCGTAATTACCTTACATCAGGTGGTTTTTTACATATAGATGATAACTACGGTATGGATAAGTACATCCGTAAAGAGATACAAAAAGTTTTCCCTGATAAAGAGTTGGTACAAATACCATCGAATCACGAAATTTTTAAAGGTCCTTATGCTTTTCCACAGGGAATGCCCAAAATTCATGAGCATGACAATAAAGCACCACAGGCATGGGGTATTTTTGTAGAAGGCAGACTGGTATTACTATATACTTTAGAAAGTGATCTTGGTGATGGCTGGGAAGATCAAGAAGTACATAACGACCCACGTGAGGTGCGCGAAAAAGCATTAAAAATGGGAGCTAATATTGTTAACTACGCTTTTAAAAACTAATGTCGCAACAGCTTACTCATAACGAAACTACTTTTAGCAAACATACATTTCCTATCACTTTAATTTGCGATAATATTATCTATCAACCCAATATAGGTTCGCTATTTCGCATTTGTGAAGCCTTTGGAGTACAAAAAATTATTTTTATAGGAGAAGACGTTGCGCTTACCCCAAGAAAAATAAACCGTACTTCACGCAGTACACATCTCCATGTACCACATCAGGTTATACCAAATACGACTGACGCATTGCAATACTTACAAGAAAATGATTTTGAAATTGTGGCTCTCGAAATTACCGATAATAGCGTTCCGTTACAATCATTAAATTTAACCTCAAAAAAACCTATCGCTTTAATTGCGGGTAGCGAGGTATATGGCATATCAAATGAGCTTTTGCAAACAGCACATCATACAACTCACATAACTATGTATGGCGAAAACAGCAGCATGAATGTAGTAAATGCTGTAGCTGTGGCACTGTACGACATTACTGGTAAAATATCATAATCTTAACTAACACTAATTGTGTTAGCAATATTTTTCATACATTCGATACATAAAACATCCTACCATGATTACATCTAAAATTATAGCTAACGGAATATTAAGAGCATTAGGAGTTATTGTTGCCATAGCTGTACTAGTACTATTCCTAAACAAAATACAATCGGTAATTGTATATCTTTTTATAGCCCTACTACTTAGTATGATGGCTAGCCCAATAGTTAAGTTTCTTAAAACCAAACTAAAATTTCCTCATGTAGTCGCTGTTATAACAACCTTATTTCTATTTATATGTCTTTTGGCTGGGTTTATAATGCTATTTGTTCCGCTTATCATCACACAAAGTGAAAACTTATCGCTATTAGATACTGCTAAATTAGAACAGAACGTAAACGATCTAATAACACAGATAAACGGTTATTTTTCTAACCATGATATAGATACAGGAAAACTGGTAAAAGAGGCAGACCTTACCTCTAAGCTTAATTTTAATTTTATACCCGATTTTATCAATTCGTTAGTTAATATACTTAGTGGGTTTGGTATTGGCTTAGGCTCTGTACTATTTATATCATTCTTCTTCATGAAAGATCAAAAAGGTATGGATACTGCTTTTAGAAAACTACTACCTGATGCACATGAAGAAAAAATACTTAGTTCACTTCGTAAAATAGACCACCTACTTAGTCGATATTTTATAGGGCTTATTTTACAAATAACAGTACTTTTTGTCATGTACCTTATAGTATTATTAATATTTGGAGTAGAAAATGCACTAATTATAGCTTTCATTACAGCCTTACTAAATATTATTCCCTATATCGGTCCGCTTATTGCAACTGTACTGGTTATAGTACTTACTATGCTAGGACTAATGGGACCAGAAACACAAGGCGAAATGTTATCTACCACACTTTACGTGGTTATTGGTTATAGTATTGCACAAATTATAGATAATAATGTGAGTACCCCTCTTATATTCTCGAATAGTGTAAAATCGCACCCGCTAGAAATTTTCCTTGTAATACTAATTAGCGGATTGGTTTTTGGCATACTAGGTATGATAGTTGCCGTGCCTATATATACTGCTATAAAAGTAGTTGCTAAAGAGTTTCTTCCGCAAAATCTTTTTGTACGAATGTTAACGAAAGACTTATAAATTGAACCCAAAGTTATTAGAAACCGAAATACAACAGTTTATAATAGAAAATACAGGCAAGCCTATAGCTAAACTTGCCTTAATGAAAAACCCTTTCCCGTATATCGAATGGCGTGAGGTGGTAAACCAAGTAGCTGCACGTGAAAAAGCGAAGGACAAGCTACCCACATGGTTTAATACCAACAATATTATATATCCCGAAAAAATATCGATAGAGCAAACGTCATCTGAAACGGCAGCACAATACAAAGCTAGCCTTGTTTCGGGCGAAAGTCTTATTGACCTTACCGGTGGTTTTGGTATTGATGATTATTATTTTGCCAAAAACATAAATAAGGTTTCGCACTGTGAGCTCAATTTAGAGCTCTCGGCTGTCGCTGCACATAATTTCCAGCTACTAGGTGCCAACGGTATCGAATGCGTACCTGGCGACAGCACAGAGGCATTAAAACTACTTGAGCGACACTGGGACTGGATGTATATAGACCCATCGCGCAGGAGCAACATAAAGGGAAAAGTGTTTCTCTTAAAAGACTGTTTGCCTAATGTACCTGAACAGTTAGATTTTTATTTTAAATTCAGTAGAAACATTATGATAAAAACGGCTCCACTACTCGATATTTTGGCTGGATTATCTGAGTTGCACTCTGTTAAGGCTATACACATAGTAGCATTAAATAATGAGGTTAAGGAGTTACTTTGGATATTAGAAAAGGACTATACAGAAACACCTATTATAGAAGCAGTAGCCATAAATAAAGAAGAAACTTCTTCATTTGTTACCCAATGGGGAAATAATACTGAAGCTACGTATGCTCTACCTAAAAAACATCTGTATGAGCCTAATAGTGCCGTAATGAAATCAGGTGCTTTTGATGCAGTAAGTACTCATTTTAAGATTGATAAACTGCATAAACATTCACAACTATACACCTCTGATAACTTAGTAGCATTTACAGGCAGGCGATTTATTATTAATAATATATTGCCTTATCAAAAAAACGAAATGAAACAGCATATAGAAGGAAATAAAATGAACGTAACAGTAAGGAACTTTCCGCAAACAGTTGCAGACATACAAAAAAAGTGGAAAATAAAAGACGGTGGCGACACTTATGCTTTTTTCACAACCAATTTACAAAATGAGAAAATAGTGTTACTTTGCGCCAAAATATAACGAAATGAAAAAATTATTTATACTATTTCTAATAGCTGTAAGTACTGCTACTATGGCTCAAACAGATTGTAACTATACTGTTGAAAACACAGAGGATGGTAATGAGCTAAAAACTACAGAAGATTACATGATGTATGAAAAAGTATTTGGCGGTAGTTCGCAATTCATTTTCTTTTCACTTACCAATAGTGGTGGCACTCCGTTATTAAATTTTCAACTTTTATCAAAAAGTAAAGATTTCCCTCAATTATATTGCCTTGATAAAACGTCCAAAATACACATCCAATTAACTAACGGTAACGTAGTAACTTTAATAAATGCTCTCGATAATCAATGCGCAGGACTTGTATATGATAACTCCGAAAAAAACAATATAAGGATACTTTCAAGTACTTTTCTATTCACAAAAGGCTCGTTAGAAGAATTAGAAAAATCGACAATAACATTTATAAGAGTAAAATATACCACAGAAACCGTAGACTATCCGATTCGAAGAGAATTGAATAGCGAAACGATGAAAAAACAATATTTTCCCGAAAAATATTTTATAAATTACCTAAAGTGCATGCAATAAAGCATTTTTACATGAAGTGTAGTGCATTGACTGTTAAAGACTTTAAGTAAACGTTGTAAAAAAATTAAAAAAACCTTCATAAATAGTTGCAATTAATTGAATAAATAAGTTACATTTGCAACCGCAAAAAGGGTAAGACTTTTTTCAGAAGGAGAGGTGCCGGAGTGGTAACGGAGCAGATTGCTAATCTGTCGACGGGTAACCGTCGCCAGGGTTCGAGTCCCTGTCTCTCCGCTTCTTTTTCGGGGTGTAGCGTAGCCCGGTCATCGCGCCTGCTTTGGGAGCAGGAGGTCGCAGGTTCGAATCCTGCCACCCCGACAAAAAAAGAAACAATAATACTTAAATCTATTACGATTTAGGGTCGCGTAGCTCAGCTGGATAGAGCACCTGCCTTCTAAGCAGGCGGTCCCAGGTTCGAATCCTGGCGCGATCACTACTTAAAACCACTGATACACAGTGGTTTTTTTGGTTTTAGACTTTTTTATTCCCCTAATTTTATACATTTACCGATGTATTTCGAGGGTAAAACGTACTTAAAAAAAGTAGCATTAAAAAGATGAACAAAGTTCTAATTTTATTTTTTTTAATATTCTTAATTGGTTGTTCTAATAAACCAAAATCACTGGATAATGGGCTTACTAAAAAAGCTTCTAAAATTACTGAGTACATAATCAATGTAAAAAAAGATTCTTTAGGCAACGAGATTAAGGATACTCTATCAATTATCGAAAAAAAGTATAATGGTAATAATCAAATAATTAATAGAGTTGAGCAATATTTATACTCTAACGAAAGTATGCAGATCAAATACGATTATAATGAAAATGAAAAGCTTAGAAGAGAAATCGTAAAACTTTCAAACGATAGCACGAGTATTATAGTTAATTACTTCTACAAAGACACTTTACTTCTTAAAACGCTTTCAGAAACTAAAAACAATGCATTTTACTATAAACAAATTGGAAGGTATAAATATAATACTGAAAACACTTTAAAACAATTGTCTTTATTCCAATATTTTATAGATGTAGAGTCTAATGACACTATTGCAAAGACAATTGAAGTTAATAACTATGATAAGAAGAAACTTTTAACAAAATCTATATTATCGAACTTTACAGAACCTGAAAAAAGTAGGACAACCAAATATGAATATGATTCTAGAACTTTAATAAAAACAAGAGAATTTAATAGTAAAGATTCGTTGATTTTAGAAACAGTTTACAAATATGAATTTGATGAGTTTAAAAATTGGATTAGAAAAGAAGCATTTGAAAATGATATATTAAATTATATTAATACGAGGAAAATAGAGTATAAATAATATAACTTCTCTCCTATTTCACCAGAAATAAAAAACCTACATTTATCATGCGTAACGATTTTTTACATATCGATTATTAAAATTAACTCTTACTTAAAACAAGCTTCAGTTCTTTTATTAATATTATTATTTACTACTATTGTTTATACTTTTTTAGAGCTACTCCCAACCTTTTAAAGAATAATATACTCTATACTACTAGACACCTAATTATAGGTAATAAAATATTCTACAGGTACTATCCTATCTAAAAAACAAATAGTATTATATTGTAACACCAATCTAACCTACTAACATGAGAAAAATTTCATACTTATTCGCCTTATTATTTTCTCTCACCGCCATTGCTCAAGACTATACTGAACAATGGGAAAAAGTACTAGAATATGAAACCTACGGCAGGGTTAAACCTGCCAATGAAGAAGTAGAAAAAATATATGCTTTAGCCAAAAAAGACAAAAACGAACCACAAATTATAAAGACTTTCTTTTTCCTTTCACGGTATTCACTTGCATTGGAAGAAGAAGCGCATACAAAAATATTAAGCCGATTAAAGACGGAAAATAAAAATGCTTCAGTCCCTACAAAAGCACTTTTAGAAAGTATTTATGCTGAATTATTACAAAATATTTACAATAAACATTCATACGATATACGCAGAAGATCAATAATAGATACCCCTACCCTTAAAAATATTGGTGAATGGGGAGGAAAAAATTATTTAACTGAAATAGACAGTGCAAGCCAAAGGAGTATATCTGATTGGGAAGTTCTCTATAACACTCCGCTCAGCAACTATGCTGCAGTAATAGATATTAATAAAGTTTATAAAAACACAAATCGTTCACTTTATGATTTTCTTGCAGAGCGCAGATTAGAATTTATTGTCAATAGAGGTTATTTTGAAAGTTATAATCTTAATAAAGAAGATCTTTTATTAAAGGATACTCCCTACTTTTTAGAATATAAAATTCCCGACAGCATTAACGACCCGCTTAAAGAAAAGGTTGAGTTATATCAAAAACTGGAAGGGCTTTACAGTAGTAAAAATGATACTTATGCCTTGCAACGTGCTGTGCTAAGGAGGTTAGAGTTTATGAGTGAGAAACTCCGTTATGACGAAAGACAAAGTATTTATCTGGAGACCATTAATCACTATACCAAAACATGGGATAAAAAAAGTCCTTTTCTTGAAGAAGTAAAGCTGAAACAAATACAGCTTTATGAAAAATTAGCCAATAAAAAAGAGAATAAAGAATATCATATAAAAGCAGTTGCGCTATGTAATGATATTATCGAAAACTCAAATCGTAAAGATATAATATCGGAGGTAAATGCAATAAAAGAAGCTATTATACAGTCTTTGGCAAAAATAACAACAGAAAAATATACAACACCGAATAAACCTATACTTGCAAAAGTTAATTACAAAAACACCGATTCAGTAAACATAAAAATATACCGAGTATATTACGGTAATGATTTGGTTTTAGACCATCAATCAGGGAAATATATGGATATTGCAAATACGCAAAAACCCTTGTTTGATAAAAATTATGTTTTACCCAATAATTATGGGTATTTTGAATATGAAACCGAAATTATACTTCCGTCACTCAGTAATGGTGTATATCTGGCTTCTATTGAGCCCATCGATAATAGTGAATTATCTGATGGAAAAAAATCATTTTTCATACTACAAACAACAGATGTAGCGCTATTAGAAGAAAGTTATTATAATACTTATACTGTTGTAAACAGAGTAAACGGTAAGCCTATAAAAAGAGCGAAAATAATTCATGATAATATAACTACCTATACAGATAGGAACGGAAAAGCAAATATAACCACAAAAGAATATGGGAATCAAGCTATCACTGTTACTTATAGTAAAGATACGCTTAATGCGAACGGATATTTATACACCTATAACAATGAGCTGGCTACTACTAAAAATACCGAAAGTTCATATGCTACTACACAAATATATTTGGACAGAGCAATATACAGACCTGGGCAAACGGTTTATTTTAAAGGTATAGTTACAGAAGAAATAACAAAATCTAATGGTCAAAAATCAGCTAGCGTTGTCCCTGATATTTACATAAATATTAAAATTGAAGATAATGACTATGAGATAATGAAAACAATGCGAATCAAAACAAATGAATTTGGTTCTTTTACAAGTGAATTTACCATACCACGCAATGTAATGACAGGTAGGTTCACCATAAATATATTAGAAGATTATGATTATGAAGAAGATGAGCATCCGTTTTGGGATAAAGAAAATTTTTATTTTGAAGAGACTAGTGCCTCATTTCAAGTTGAAGAATACAAACGTCCCACTTTCGAAGCTTCTTTTACTCCCTTTACAGATGTTGTAAAAATAAACGACAGTATTACTGTAAAAGGTAGCGCTAATGCTCTTAATGGCTCTCCCCTTATTGGCGCAAAAGTCCGTTACAATATTTCAAGAACATCATACGGCTATTATAACTATCATTATAATAATAAGGATTATATAACTAAAGGTGAAGTGATTACAGATAGTAATGGAAATTTCAAGATTCCCTTCGTCGCTGTGGTTGATACTGCAATAGCCCCTGAAAAGCTACCAGTATTTACTTTTAGTATTAATTGCGAAGTGACTGATATTACAGGTGAGACACACGAATGTGATACTCGGGTATATGTAGGATATCATTCATTACAGTTAAATGTTACGAGTCCTGTTATGCTTAACTCTACAAGTGAAGAGGCTTCTATAATGATAAAAACCGAAAACCTTAATAATCAATTTGTACCTGCTGAGTGTGACGTTAAAATATACAAACTAACCAATAACAACAGTAAAAGGATATTGCACCAAAGACCTTGGAGTGAGCCTGAAATACAGGCAATACCCGAATCAGAATTTATAGAAAAGTTTCCGCATACTACTTATAAAGAAGTTACCCGTAATGATTTACCCAGAGAAAAAATGGTTTTTTCGCGTACACTAATAACCAAAGAAAATGAGAAACTTAGCATAGAAAACTATAAAGACTGGGAAACAGGAGAATATGAGCTATACGTTACTACCAAAGATTCATCGGGAAATATTTTTGAAGAAAAAACATATTTCAGCTTCAAGAAAGAAGAAGATTTATCAGGACCATATGCAATGCTGTATGAAATTAAAAATACTGACTATAATAAAGACGGTTATGTGGCTTTACAGCTATATACTGCACTGCCCGAACTTTATGTAAATATTAATACAATGTACAACAATGGGATTTTTTATACCGAATGGCATAAATTAACCAAAGGAAACAAAATAATTAAAATACCTATCAATAAAAAGTGGAAGGGAGAAGTTAGTTTATTTATAGAGTATATATGGGAAAATGAGTACGAAAAGAAAAAATTCGATATAAAAATTAATCCTGCTATAGAACCTATAACTTTTCATACCAACGTAATAAATAACAAGTTGTTACCCGGTAAAAAAGAAACTTGGTCTTTTACACTTAAAAACAGTAATGAGCTGCCTGCCGAAGTATTAGCCTCTATGTATGATGCATCGTTAGATGAGTTTGAATACAGCTATTGGAACAGTTCTTTAATTAATTACCGCTCAAATAATTATATCCCATACAAAACACTAAGCACTACAGGACTGGTAAGAACAAACTACATCTATTCTTATTTACCCAGAATAAATATAATAAAACCTCTTGATTTTATTAAAACATACGGTTTAGATATTAATAATAAAGAAATTGACTTCTATACTCAGGGAATTAAAAATGAAAAGGAGGTAATGAGTAACGGAGGCTTTATCCTTACAGGTACAGTTAGTGATAAAATAGGTCCGTTACCCAGTGCCTCTGTTACTGTAAAGGGTACATTACGAAATGTACGAACCGATATAGATGGCAATTTTAGCATCCCTGTTGTTATGGGAGAAACGTTAAATTTTGACTATGTTAGTTTTAACACTGTTACAATGGTAGTAAATAGCACTATGCCCGTAAACATAATACTGGAAGGTCAAGAACTCGAAATGGTAATAATTGATAAATACACATCTACCGTACAAAGATCAACCACTGCTGCTATAACAACAATATCCGTAGAAGACAGAGCTAATGCAAGTATATTACAAAGTCTGCAAGGGCAAGTAGCTGGGCTTAATATTGGTACAGGTAGCGGTCAACCCGGAGCAGACAGTACTATTATACTAAGAGGAGTAGGCTCTATAGATGGAAATGTTCAACCTTTATTTGTAGTAGATGGTATTCCGGTTGACGAAGATGGCTTTAGAAGTATCAGTGTAAATGATATAGGGTCATATAGTATTTTAAAAGATGCTGCTGCAACGTCTATATACGGTAACCGTGGAGCAAATGGTGTTATTATTATCACCACCTTAAAAGGTATGATAGAGCAATTAGACGAATTAGGAAAAGTAGAGTCCCGTAAAAATTTACAGGAAACTGCTTTCTTTTACCCACAAATCCTGACCGACAAAGAAGGAAACTTCAATTTTACATTTACCTCGCCGGAGGCATTAACAAGCTGGAACTTTAGGCTTCTTGCACACAATAAAAAAGCACAATCAGGTTACTTTCAATATTTAGCATTAACACAAAAAGACCTAATGATTATGCCGAATATGCCACGTTTTCTGAGAGAAGGAGATGAGATAACCATTACGGCAAAAGTTACCAATATGACAGCAGAAGTTAAAATAGGAAATGCTATGCTGCAACTGTATGATGCCGCAACCATGCAACCCATAGATGAAGAAGCATTGCAAACAGCGCAAGTACAACCTTTCAATTTGGGCGTTAAAGCAAACACGACTGTAAGCTGGAAAATAAAAGTACCATTAGGATTACAAGGAGTACAATATAAAGTTGTTGCAAAATCGGGTGATTTTTCTGATGGAGAAGAAAGTATCTTACCTGTATTTAGCAACAGAACATTGGTAACAGAGAGTATTCCGCTATGGGTAAAAGGTAACACAGTTAAAGAATATACACTCGAAAACCTTAAAAACAATACTTCTTCTACCCTTGTACATCATGGCATAACATTAGAATATACCTCTAACCCAGCATGGATAGCTTTACAGTCACTTCCCTACCTCATGGAGTTTGAACATGAGTGTTCTGAGCAACTATTTTCGCGTTATTATGCCAATGCTATTGCTACACATATACTGGAAAGCAACCCTAAAATTGCCGAAGTATTTGGGTCATGGCGAAAAAGTGATAAATCACTATCTAAGCTAGAGCAAAATGAAGAATTAAAATCTATCATTATGGCTGAATCACCTTGGATGCTTGACAACCAAAGTGATGAAGAAAGAAAAAACAGAATTGCATTACTTTTTGAGCTGGATAAAATGAAAACAGCGTTAAAAATTAATTTAAATAAACTTGATAACAGACAAATGGCTTCTGGGGGTTATGCTTGGTTTGAAGGCGGAAATGAAAACGAATATATTACTCGCCATATTATGGCAGGATTAGGACACATTAATAAACTGGGGATAGTTGATGAAGAAAACACTATTGACGGTATTACAAAAACAGGAGTTAAATTTATAGATGATTTATTCTGGAAAAGGTATAAAGAGAGAGAAAGGGATAAGAATAAATCAAAATATAGCTTTATAGATTCTGCTAAAGAGCTTCATTATCATTATGCCCGTAGCTTTTACTTAGAGCAGTACCCTATGAATGATTCTCTTAAAAAAACTACACAAAAACATCTTGACATTTATAAAAAGAACTGGCTGAATTATTCCCTTTATGAAAAAGGACTTACAGCCCTTGTATTGCAACGCTATGGTGAAGAAGAAACCGCAAAGATAATAGTACAAAGCCTTAGAGATACCTCAGCCAATAATGACGAAAACGGAATGTATTGGCTGAGTAATAAAGCAGGCTGGCATTGGTATAATTCACCTATAGAAACTCAGGCTTTACTGATAGAAGCATTTACCGAAATAGATAATGATACCAAAGCAGTAGATGGTATGAAGGTGTGGCTTATTAAAAACAAACAAAACAAAAACTGGCCTACTACCAAAAGTACTACTGAGGCTGTATATGCACTTATGATGACAGGTAGTGACTGGTTATCGGTTAAAGATAGTACAACCATAACATTAGGCAGCACTACTACATTCAATAAAAAAATGCAAGAAAATGAAAAAGAAGCAGGAACGGGCTATATAAAAATGCATTGGCAAGGTAGCGAAGTTACTAAAGATATGGCAGCACTTACTATTGAAAATAAAACCGAAGTACCAGGTTATGGAGGTTTATACTGGCAATATTTTGAAGATGCAGACAAAGTTAAAACAGTCCAAAAAGGTATAATGAACCTATCGAGAGAATTGTTTGTTAAAGTAACTACTACCAATGGCGTTAAACTTAAAAAAGTAACTGATGACAACCCTATGAAAATAGGTGATAAAGTAACTATGCGTTTGGTTTTAGATATAAAAGAGGATATGGAATATGTGCATCTTAAAGATGTTCGTGCGGCAGCTTTTGAGCCCGTTGATGTATTGTCTAAATATGAATATAAAGACGGACTAGGATACTATCGTAGTACTCGCGATGCTGCTACACATTTCTTTTTTGATCGTATTAATAAGGGAACTTATGTATTAGAATATGATGTAAGGGTAAACAATATAGGAGAGTTTTCTAATGGTATAAGCACGATACAAAGTATGTATGCCCCTGAGTTTTCAGGACACTCCGAAGGAATAAGAGTAAAAACAGAAGAGTAAAAGAAAATAGAAAAAATTATAGTCGTTCTATTTATTGCTTACACTTACGTGTTTAATCAACTGTTAACCATATACTACATTTAAAAATAATATTAATACAATTACAATATAAAAGTCTAAAACGCTTATGGGTTTTAGACTTTTATTTTTGCATACTATACTAATAAATAAATTGTATTAGGATACTTATATAATATTTTAAAAATCACGTAAAATCACGGGGTTTTAATCTATTGCGTTTCAATAACTTAGCAAAACATTTATAACCAACTAAAAAATTACTATTATGAAAAACAACTCAAATGGGGTAACCGGCACTCTGGAAGCTCAACTTATTATTGATTTAACACAAACTGATTTACCCATAGGTACACCTGTTTATATTTATATTGTAGGCTTAGTAACTTCAACATTTTATTACATCGATAATAATGGAAATCCGAAAATAATGAGCACTTCAGATAATACCATACCTGCACAAACATTTCCGGGTATGGATAAACTTAGTTCTGCTGCACAAAATGCTATTGCTCCTAACTATCCTTTACATTGGGCAGATTATAGTATACCTGTACAAGTAGGTGGTAACTTAATTTTAAACTTAGGAAATATAAATACCACTACCATCCCAGGATTAGGGACGGGCACGTCGGCATTTAGTGGTAGGGTATATTTTTCAGTAGGAGTTCCAAAATTACCTTTCACAATTCAAAATAGCGGTTATACTGCACCCGTTTATGGAAATGGTTCAGGAGTTACAGGTTCTTTAACGCTGTATGATTGGATCGAATTTTCATATGATAGTGAAGGTAACTTTAACGGTAACACCACGCAAGTAAATCAATTTGGGTTTCCACTAACCCTTACTGGGACAGCGGTTGGAAAAGCCCCTTACCCAACGCAAGGTGCTTTAAATACATCTCGAAAAACAATATTAAGGACTATTGCCACAGCAAATGCACCATTTGGGAATAACGGAGCAGTTGTGCCTGTAACAACTAATGCAGCTCCAGCTTACCCTGATAATATTAATTATTTAAGAGCTATATCTCCAGTAACTATAAGTGGTGCAAATACTTCAATGAATACTTATTTTGATGCCAATATTGCAACTGCTTACACTGCTTGGCAAACAACACCATTAGTTACACATGATCCATCCACAAAGTATTACACAGGAGTTGTTTTCCCTGTTAATGGTGCTACAATAGCAACACCTGCTAAATACCCAGCAGGTAGCCTTGCTTTTTATAAAGGAAACTATGCCACAATGCAAGAATTAGCCACAGCTCTCAGTTCTAATACTCCGCCAAGTGTAGCATTTTTCTTAACAGGTTCTACTAATAATATTATTACATCCAATGATATTTGGCAATGTGCAAATTCATTAGCAAGCGGAGATTCTGCTCAAAAAAATGTAGGCAAAATGATTGGTGCTGCATTTAATAGAGGGGTTGTAGTAAGTACAGATGGTACAGTAATTACAAACCTTAATGATAGTACCTGTTCAGGCTTAGTAAGTACTTTTTATTCAGCAGGAACAACATATAACCAATGGGCAAAATGGTTTCATGAATACAACACTAACGGGTTAGCATATGGTTTCCCTTATGATGATGTATGTAACCAAAACCCATCTATACCGCCATCGGGTAAAACATTAGTAGCAAGTTTTATACGTATTGCTTTAGGTAATTTTTTCAGTTAACTAAAAACCATAAAAACTACTCATAGTAACCTTTTATTACAACACACTCGTCGACATACCGACGGGTGTGTTTTGCGAATAATCCTCTAGTAAACATTAAATACATTTTAATAATTCACCCTATTTGTTTACGCAAAAACTAAGCTATTGATTTTATTCTAAATAAAATTTTTAAAGTATATATGGATATAGTTTTAATATTGAGTAGTATGTCAGTATTCAAAAATATAAATCATTCACAATATATTCCTTTATTTAACGAATATTTTTAAACACTTTGGTTTCATAAACCGTAAAAATCATTAATTTCGCAATATCAACAAATAAAAGCATTAATAATGGAAAATAAAAAAGTAGTAATTGTTTCGGCTGTACGTACACCAATAGGTAGCTTTATGGGTGCTTTATCAACAGTACCTGCTCCAATGCTTGGGGCTGCTGCTATAAAAGGAGCATTAGAAAAAATAAACCTTGACGGTAGTAAGGTTGATGAAGTTTTAATGGGTAACGTAGTACAAGCTGGTGTAGGGCAAGCTCCTGCAAGACAAGCTTCTAAACATGCAGGACTTCCTGATAGTGTTATTGCTACAACAATTAATAAAGTATGTGCATCGGGTATGAAAGCCGTTATGCAAGGAGCGCAAAGCATTATGTGTGGCGATGCTGATATTATTGTTGCAGGTGGTATGGAAAACATGAGCCTTATCCCCCACTATGTACACATGAGAAATGGGCATAAATTTGGTCCTGCTACTATGACAGATGGTATGCAAAAAGATGGACTTAGCGATGCTTATGACAATAGTGCTATGGGTGTATGTGCCGATCTTTGTGCTACTGAATATAATATATCTAGAGAAGAGCAAGATGCTTTTGCTGTTAACTCTTACGAGCGTTCTGCTAAAGCATGGAGCGAAGGTAAATTTGATAACGAAATTGTTCCTGTAGCAGTACCACAACGCCGTGGAGAACCTGTAATGGTTACTAAAGATGAAGAGTACACTAATGTAAAAATGGATAAAATTGCTGGTTTACGTCCAGCATTTACAAAAGAAGGTACAGTAACAGCTGCTAATGCTTCAACTATAAATGACGGTGCAGCAGCATTAGTACTTATGAGCGAAGAGAAAGCAAACGAGCTTGGACTTAAACCATTGGCTTACATCAAGTCGTATGCTGATGCTGAGCAAGAACCAAAATGGTTTACAACTTCGCCATCTAAAGCATTACCAAAAGCATTAGATAAAGCCGGTATAAGTAAAGATGATGTTGACTTTTTTGAGTTTAACGAAGCATTCTCTGTAGTAGGTATAGCTAATACTAACATATTAGGTCTTGATGCTGCAAAAGTAAACGTAAATGGTGGTGCAGTTTCATTAGGTCATCCACTAGGATGTTCTGGTGCAAGAATTATAGTTACACTTATTAACGTATTAGAACAAAACAATGCCAAAACAGGTGCTGCAGCTATTTGTAATGGTGGTGGCGGTGCTTCGGCTATTGTTATCGAAAGAGCATAACGAAAGAACTTTTTACACATAAAGTTGTTATTAACTTCGGTTAAAACAGCTACAGTATTTGGCGTTGCTTCAGAATTAACTACTATATTTGTGGTTTATGATGGAAGCAACGCCAATTTTTTTTGGCACTAAGTCAGTAAGAAATAAAAATTATTAAATTATAATGATGTTTGGTATTTGTAACCTTGCCATTGTACCACTACGGCTAGAACCCTCTGACCGAAGCGAAATGACATCGCAGGTATTGTTTGGAGAACATTTCAGGATTTTAGAGCAAAGTCCGAAATGGTCGCTTATTGAACTAGCTTTTGATAAGTATACTGGATGGATAGACAATAAGCAATTTAGAACAATAACCGAAATAGATTACAACTACCTTAGTAAAGGTCCTGCGGTACTGAACGCCGACCTTATAGAATATGTAACAGCCACAAACAATCAGTTATTACCCATACCCATAGGAGCTTCGTTATCATTTTTAGACCACACAGGTATTAATATCGAAAATTATAGTTTTGAAGGTTTAAAAACTACGGGGATAACAGGCAAAAACAACCTACTGCGCACGGCATTTATGTACCTTAATGCTCCTTACCTTTGGGGTGGTAAAACACCTTTTGGTATTGACTGTTCGGGGTTTACACAAATGGTATACAAAATAAACGGTTATAAGTTATTACGCGATGCTTCACAACAAGCTACACAAGGTGAAGCACTTAGCTTTATAGAAGAAAGTGAACCCGGAGATCTTGCTTTTTTTGATAACGAAGAAGGTGTTATAATACACGTGGGTATTATTATGGAAGACAACTACATTATTCATGCACATGGCAAAGTGCGTATAGACCGCTTAGACCATTTAGGCATTTATAACATTGATACTAATAGACATACACATAAACTACGTGTTATTAAAAAAGTAATCTAAATCCGTTACTTTCAAGTTTCTTCTTATAAAAGCTATCATGGATATATTAGAAAAGAGAGGTATAAAGTTTATTAATGAAATAAGCTATGGCAGAGTCAGGAAATGTCATTATGGATTAGATTCTGACATGGGTTATATAGTATCTTATAATTCCAAAAATACTTTGGAAAGAATAATACAAGATATTGATTTAACCCTTTCAGGAAAATTTGATTTAATCGACGACCCCGATATCTCTAACTACATGTATACAGCATATATAACTCCTCAGGAAATTGAGTACTGGGATGATTATGGTAATAATATCATAGGCACTTGTCCTTTAGAAGATTTTAGAGAGCTTGTAATACGCTGGAAAGATTTTTTAGAAACCCCTCCTTTTGACCGCAGTGAATTAATATCATTACCAGAAAAACATAACTCAGTTCAAGAAGGTTTTATTTTAAAAAGTTCAAATGAAGGATTTATTCCTTTACAAGGAGCTCATATTTTTAATAAGACAACTCGACAGCTTGTACCAACTGATATTAATGGGAAATTTACTATTAATGCGCAAAAAGGTGATACTCTTGAAATCTCCTATATGAACTATGCCAAAAAAAATATAATAATTACCGAAAACAGATTTACTAATATAATTCATAGAGATTATAATATAGTTTTTGAGTATCATCAACAAATTCAAGAACCTGAAATAGTTAACAAAAAAAGCTTCTTCGGGCGTATTTTTCACAGTATAAGCAACTTATTTAGATAGGCATGAACAAAAAGAATCAACTTAGCAATTCCAAAGCCCTGCAATGAAAATTGAGAGGAAATGACCTCTGTAGAAAAAGGACGTTTTTGTACTTCTTGTCAAAAACAAGTACATGATTTTACTAATGTATCCGACAAAGAGATTAAATCAATTTTAAACAATGATAAATCAGCTTGCGGGCGTTTTAGACATGATCAATTAGATCGTGATTTAGTCATACCTAAAGAAAAAAAGAGCCTATGGTTATGGTTAGCAGCAAGTGCAGCAATAGTATCTTTTATAGGAGTTGGTACTCATGAAATTGTAGCACAAGAACCTACAAATACAGAACAACACGAAACAAATAATGAAATATTGGGTGATATAGAGGTTACCCCTACCTCAAAAGATATTATTACAGGTGTTGTATCAGATCATATAGGACCTTTGCCTACTGCTTCTATAATAAACAAAACAACTGAACAAGAAGTTCAAACAGATATTGATGGTAAGTTTAGCGTCGAAGCAAATAAAGGAGATAGATTAGAAGTAAACTACATTGGTTATAAAATACAAAATATTACAATAAATCAGAATACAAATTATAATATCGTTTTAGAGGAGGATTCTGCTTTATTGGGAGATGTATACATTATAAAAGAGAGAACCTTCTTTGGTAGGATATTTCATTGGATAGGCAATATTTTTAGATAATATAAAATAGTAATTAACAAAAAACGCTCCGCAAATTGCGGAGCGTTTTTCTATTATCTATAATCTCTTATCTAAATTAGTTTTTAGATGAGAATTATTTTACTTCTTCGAAGTCTACATCTTGTACTTCATCATCATCGCCACCAGCTTGTGCGCCTTCTGGCTGTGCTTGTTCTGCACCACCTTGAGCTCCACCTTCTGCTTGTGCTTTGTACATTTCTTCTGATGCATTTTTCCAAGCTTCATTTATCTTGTCGAGAGCTGGCTGTATAGTAGCTATATCTTGAGACTCATAAGCCATTTTTAGCTCAGTTAATGCCATACCAATAGCATCTTTATTACCATCAGATAATTTATCTCCAAATTCTGAAAGTTGTTTTTCAGTCTGGAAAATCATACCATCAGCCTCATTAAGTTTGTCTACTTTTTCTTTAGCTGCTTTATCAGATTCTGCATTAGCTTCTGCTTCACTACGCATTCTGTCGATTTCTTCCTGAGTTAATCCTGAAGAAGCCTCGATACGTATATCATGCGATTTACCTGTTCCTTTATCTGTAGCCGATACTTTGATGATACCATTAGCATCTATATCAAATGTTACCTCAATTTGTGGTACACCTCTTTGTGCTGGTGGGATACCATCTAAGTGAAAACGACCGATAGTTTTATTATCTGCAGCCATTGGTCTTTCACCTTGCAAAACGTGAATTTCTACAGATGGTTGGTTATCAGCAGCAGTAGAGAATACCTGCGATTTTTTAGTAGGTATTGTAGTATTAGACTCTATTAATTTTGTCATTACACTACCCATAGTTTCTATACCTAATGATAGTGGCGTAACATCTAATAGTAGTACATCTTTTACATCTCCTGTAAGTACACCACCTTGTATAGCAGCTCCTACAGCCACAACCTCATCTGGGTTAACCCCTTTTGATGGTTTTTTACCAAAGAATTTTTCTACTTCATCTTGTATTCTTGGCATACGTGTAGAACCACCTACAAGTATTACCTCATCAATATCTGATTTTGAGATACCTGCATCTTTAAGTGCTTTTTCGCATGGTAGCATAGAACGTTTTACAAGCTCGTCTGCAAGTTGCTCAAATTTAGCTCTTGTTAATGTTTTTACTAAGTGCTTAGGTCCAGATGCAGTAGCAGTAACATATGGTAAGTTAATCTCTGTTTGTGTAGAAGACGAAAGTTCTATTTTCGCTTTCTCTGCAGCTTCTTTTAAACGTTGTAACGCCATTGGGTCTTTACGTAAGTCGATGCTTTCTTCGCTATTAAATTCATTAGCTAACCAGTCTATAATTACTTGGTCAAAGTCATCACCACCAAGGTGAGTATCTCCGTTTGTAGATAATACTTCGAATACACCATCTCCTAATTCTAGGATAGAAATATCAAATGTACCACCACCAAGGTCATATACTGCAATTTTTTGATCTTTACCAGCTTTATCAAGTCCGTAAGCAAGAGCTGCTGCAGTAGGCTCGTTTATAATTCTTCTTACTTTAAGTCCTGCAATTTCTCCAGCTTCTTTAGTAGCCTGACGTTGTGCATCATTAAAATAAGCAGGAACAGTAATTACTGCTTCTGTTACAGCTTGCCCAAGGTAGTCTTCGGCAGTTTTTTTCATTTTTTGAAGTGTCATTGCAGACAATTCTTGTGGCGTATAAAGACGTCCGTCGATATCTACACGTGGAGTATCGTTATCACCTTTTACTACCTTATAAGGTACATTGTTAGCTTCTTTGCTGCTTTCTGAGTATTTATTACCCATAAAACGCTTTATAGAAGATATTGTTTTTGTAGGATTGGTCACTGCCTGTCTTTTTGCAGGATCTCCTACTTTGATTTCTCCGCCTTCAACAAAAGCAATTACTGATGGCGTTGTTCTTTTTCCTTCAGCATTAGAAATTACCACTGGCTCTCCGCCTTCCATAACGGATACACACGAGTTGGTTGTTCCTAAGTCAATTCCGATTATTTTACTCATTTTGTCTAAAAGTTTTATTTTCTAAATCTGTTTTATGTTTATGTTCTAAACTTGCTTACATAGTAGTCAATGACTATGCCAAGCCACAAACAAACTATAAATTGACAGGAGAATATGACAAGATGACATTTAAATGTAGCTTACAGCAACTACATTTTTATACTGATGTAAGTATTTTAAGTCAAAAAAATCGTATATTTCAAACACACATCACACATTTATAATATATAAATTATAATTATTAAAAATTTGAAAATACCCCTCTCCTAAAATATTTTTTAGCATAACATTTTTTTGAAAAAAAACGAAAATTATTACACTTTATAATAAATGTCATTCATCGACACTTATTATACATTTTATCTACATAAACCATATAATCAACCTTTTCCGTAATAAGAACTTGATATCTGATATTACTTTTACAAAAAATTATTAACCACCATCTATGAAGCTAAAAAATAAACTAAAGATCTATAATTATGCGAGGATACTATCTTTATCCGTTTTCTTGCTTGCATTTCTTGTAATAATAGGTTGGATTCTAGACATACCTTTATTAAAAAGTATAATGCCCGATTATATTTCTATGAAACTAAACACAGCATTATGTTTTATTATAATGAGTACTTCTTTGATTCTAGAAACATTTCCCAAAAAAAGAACAATTGTAATACTTTTAAATGTATTTGTAGCTACTTTATGTATTTTAACATATTCTCAAGAAGTTTTTGGTTATGATTTAGGGCTAGATCAATTAATCATAATGGATTTAGACGCTATTTCAGATAAGTCTCCTTACCCTGGTAGGATGTCTCCTATAACGGCTATTTTATTTACAATATTGTCACTAGGTCTTATACTTCAACGATATATCAATAAATCTCTAATTGTTATACAATATGCTTTTAACTTAGTTACTATTATGGCTATAATAGCTTTGATAGGGTATTTGTATAATGCCCCTGAGTTTTATACACTATCATTCCTTACCTCAATGGCTGTACATACATCTTTGGGTTTTTTATTACTATCAATTGCAATGTCATTATTACATCCGCATTTAGGTATTATGGGAATTTTAACAGGAGATAAAGTAGGTAATAGTATAGCAAGACAATTATTTTCTAAAATATGTATCGTAATATTTGTTTTTACTTATTTGCGCTATTTATCTCATAAACATAAGCTTGTAGATACTGAGTTTGGTACAGCACTACTAACTATATCTTTTATACTCGTAAGTCTTTTAATAATATGGGAGGCTACCGAAAATATTAATAAAAAAGATGCAAGAAAAAGGCTTGCCGAAGAACATTTTAGACTTGTAGTAGAGTCTGCGCCTAATGCATTAATAATGTCTGACGGTTCTGGTACTATTAGACTTGTAAATGAACAAGCCGAAAAAATGTTTGGCTATAAGAGAGAAAATTTTATTGGTCAAAAAGTAGAACTAATTGTACCAAACTCTATAAAATCTACCCATCATCATAATAGAAATGGGTATCACAAGGCACCATCTAACAGATATTTTGGAGCGGGTAGCGAACTTTATGCTAAAAGAAGTGATAATAGTGAGTTTCCTGTAGAAATAGGACTAACCCCTATACGTACCGAAAATGGTACAATGGTACTTGCCTCTATAATTGATATTACAAAGCGTAAAAAACAAGAAAGTATCATTAACCAACAAGTAATTGAACTGAAAATTAAAAACCAAGAAATGGAACAGTTTAATTATATAGCTTCTCATGACTTGCAAGAGCCGTTACGAACACTCTCAAACTATATAATGTTGCTAGAAGAAGATTATCCTGAACAGATAAATGATGAGATAAAAATACATCTAAAAACGATGGAAAACGCAGTATCTCGAATGAATCTTTTAGTACGCTCTATACTAGATTTTGGTAGACTAGGTAGAGATAAAAAACTAGAATATATAGATAGTAAAACTATTGTAGAAGATGTTCTTTGCGACCTTAGTAGTCTTATAAACAGTACAGGAGCAACTATAATAATAGATACTGATTTACCTAAATTTAATGGTTATGAAATTGAATTTAGGCAATTATTTCAAAACCTTATAAATAACGCCCTAAAGTTTAGAAAAAAAGATGTTCCTGTAGAAATAAACATAGGCTGTACTATGGTTGAAAATAAATATGAATTTTATGTAAAAGATAACGGAATAGGCATAAACACAAGGTACAATAATAGAGTTTTCGAGATATTTAAAAGACTTAACAAAGAAAGCGAGTTTAAAGGAGATGGTATAGGTCTTGCAAATTGTAAAAAAATAGCCGAAATGCACGGAGGAAAAATATGGGTAGAATCTACCTTAGGAATAGGAAGTACATTTAAATTCACAACATCTAAAATTAAATAATTATGAAACAGTTAAAATGCATCATGCTCGTTGATGATAATAAAACAGACAATTTTTTTCATGAAAGAGTAATAAGAAAAGCTAATGCCGCAGAAACAGTAATTGTTAAAGAATCTGCAGAAGAAGCTCTTGATTATCTTAAAAACAAAGCTAACAACTCTGCCGATCATCCCGATCTTATTTTACTGGATATTAACATGCCCGGAATGAATGGGTGGGAATTTATTGAAGAGTATGAAAAACTCGATGAACATTTACAATCTAAAATGGTAGTGGTAATGCTAACCACCTCTGAAAATCCTGACGATTATGCATTATCAAAAAAACATGACGTACTAGCTGATTTTAAAACTAAACCATTAACAGTTAAAATGCTAGAGGATATGATATCAAAATTTAATGAAAAAGTAGAGTGCAATACATAACTCGCATATAATGAAGTAAGTTAAAGTGAATTAAAAGTATAACATATATTTAATTTACTAAAAATAAAGCATTACTAAACAAGATGTTACCATTTTCCCAAAAACCACGAAACAATGGGTTATCTATCATATAAATTACCTGTCCTGCTTTTTTGTGCTCTACTGCAAATGTAACTGTATTTTCTAATTTCTTTTTCAGGTTGTGTCCTATAAAACCGAAGCTATTATAGTCTTTAGGTACATATATTACATTATCAGCTCCTTTTAAAAGTTGGTAATAAGATGCATCTGTTTTTAGGCTATAGTAGCTATCCCCCAGCCCGTAGGTTAACGGATGGCTTTTATCTATAACATTCTCTACAATTGCTCCCGGCACAGCGTTAGACATAGCGCTGCGCTCTCTGTTATTAGAATCTAAAAATCTATTATCAAGAGCTTGTTGCTGTTCACTACCTGTTATAATAGCTTTATCCTCATCGCTAACAAACTTAGTAAGACTATATCCTGACGCATCTTCAAAAATACTTAGTGCACCGCCAATAGCTATAACTTTTCCGCCTCTCTCTATAAAGTTATTAATTTCAGCTATTTGAGATGCTGTAAAACTGTATCTACCATCTGGTAAAATGAGAGTATTATAAGTGGAAAAATCAATTCTATCAAAATTTTGAAGGTCTACAATACTTAAAGGATAATTAGCAATTTGTTCCATATAAAACCATACTTGCCCAAAATCTGTAGCACTAATACCATTACCTGCCAGCAACATTGCCTTTGGTGCTTTTAATAGTGTGTAGTACTCCCCTCCTAAATCGGCACCATTAACTGAAAAGCCACTTTCTATTACCTCATAGTCTGGTTTATCTATCAATAGTACATCTAAAATATTTTCAAAACCATTTATGTTTTTATTATCACTCTTCAATACTATAAGGTCTCCAGGATTAATACGGATACCACTATATAAGGAGGCACGTTGTGCCGAACGCACTTTTATACCGTTTTTATGTAATGAAGCTACTATTTTTACAGATTCTCGCCCATTCCAAGGAATGTAGTAACCATATATATTATCATATTCTAGTTTGCCTTTATGGCTTACCTCTTGTTTTGTTTTTATAACAAGATTATTCTTTAAAGCATAACTCTCTATACCATAAGCATGAGGTAATGCCCAAGCAGTAATATCATAAGACAAACTATCTGAAAGGTGTTGATGTGGCTCAAAAAATACCTGAGTGAGTACCGCTTTAGGCTGATTTACATTTACAATAAGATCATTCGGCTCTACAGTAAAATCTTTATTACTATCTGACTGGTAATGATAACCCATAGTTTTTTTGGTTTCATCGGCATACGCATATTCTATTTTATTTCGCTCCAGTAGTTTTGTAAGCTGCACCGCTTTCCCATTATTCTTTACTATATATGTTTTATACTTCCCTTTCGGGTTTTCTCGGCTGTCTTTAAAATAGTTTCTAAAATTTTTAACCAATTTCTCTTTTTGCATAGAGGCAGTTTCTACAGCTGTAAGCACTGCCATAGTGTGGTGGTCTATCCTATCCTGTAGTGTAAGGATATTACCATTGCTCATTTTTATGGCACGCCCTGCATTTATACCACCTTGTTCATAAGTCATACCCACAGCACCAT
Organism: Flavobacterium arcticum; assembly: GCF_003344925.1. NCBI lineage: Bacteria > Pseudomonadati > Bacteroidota > Flavobacteriia > Flavobacteriales > Flavobacteriaceae > Flavobacterium > Flavobacterium arcticum. The sequence continues at coordinate 2,536,827 of NZ_CP031188.1, forward strand.
TAAAACACGGATAGGTATCGCCATAACTTGGATAAAACAAATCGAAACGTTCGCGGGTATAATATCCCCATCCCTCAGTATCAAATTTTTTAGAAGTGTTCTCCCCTATGCTATTATGAAATTCTTTTTGATATTGGGTAACAAAATCATGTATAGGCTCTGCTGCTGGCGGAAAAAAATAAGGTTCATTATACCCCATTTCGTGTACATCTACGTGCACCATTGGCATCCATTGGTTATATAGTGCCATGCGTTGTTTAGTTTCGGGTTGCATTTGCCATGCCCAGTCACGATTCAGGTCATAAGCATAATGGTTTTGCCTGCCACCTGGCCAAGGCTCCATATGTTCCCTGTCATTTAAACCTGTATGTACAGCTTCTCCTGCTATAGACCGTAACCAATTGCCATATCTAGAATAACCATCTGGGTTTAAACAAGGGTCTAAAATTACTATTGTATTTTCAAGCCACTTTTTAGTTTTATTATTATCTGGATTTATTAACTCATAAGCTACTTGTATAGCGCTTTCGGCTGCACCTATTTCGTTACCATGCACATTAAAACTAAGCCATACAATAGCTTTATCGTTTATTGTTTCTGGTTTATTTGGTAACATCCCTATTTGATAAAGGTTGTTTTGTCTTATCTCTTCTAATTCCTTCAAGTTTTCAGGAGTAGAAATATAATAAGCATTAAGGGGGCGTCCTTCTGATGTCTCTCCATAGGGTTGTTTCTTAATGTGATCAGAATATTTTACTAAATCATCAAAATAGTCTTCAAGTTTATGATGGTAGCTTACTTGTTCGCCATAACTTGGCATAAACATATCTGGGCTTGTTATTTGGGCTTGTATCGAAAAACCAAATAGTAATGCAATAAACAATACTGTTTTTTTCATGAAAAAGGTATTAAAGCTCAAATGTAAGAATTTTGATGAAGTAATACTTACGGCTTATTAACAGAAACAAATTACCTGTAATAAAAACACATAGCAGGGTTATTTTATAAGTACTTAATATTTTATCTAAATAGTCCCTAATGCTCTGCTATATTATCGGTAATTATTATCTTTGCTTGCTTTAAAAAAACAATTTATTAAAATGCGTATATCCTATAACTGGTTAAAACAGTTCATAAAATTAGACTCGACATCCGAAGAGACTGCCAACCTACTTACTGACCTTGGACTTGAAGTAGAAGGTGTAGATAAGTTTGAATCACTAAAAGGGGGGCTAAAAGGTATAGTAGTAGGGCATGTACTTACATGTATACAACACCCTAATGCCGATAGACTACGCATAACTACTGTAGATCTTGGCGATGGTACTCCTATACAAATTGTATGTGGAGCTCCTAATGTAGCTGCTGGGCAAAAAGTGCCTGTTGCTACCATAGGTACTATGCTATATGATAAAGATGGAAATTCATTTCAGATAAAAAAAGGGAAAATACGCGGTGAAGAAAGTCATGGTATGATATGTGCCGAAGACGAACTTGGTCTTGGCGAAAGCCATGACGGTATTATGGTGCTGCCCGAAGATTTAAAACCAGGTACACCCGCTGCTGAAATATTTGATGTAGAAACGGATGAGGTTTTTGAGATAGGACTTACACCTAACCGTGCCGATGCTATGAGTCATTGGGGTGTAGCACGCGACTTACGTGCAGGAATGAATCTAAAAAATATTCATACCGAATTAATAACACCTTCTGTAAGTAATTTTAGAGTAGATAAGCGTACACTAAAAATGGATGTAACGGTAGAGGATAGTAAACTTGTGCCAAGATACTGTGGTGTCACTATATCTGAGCTTACCGTAAAACCATCGCCTGCATGGTTACAAAACAGGCTAAAATCAATAGGTATTACACCTAAAAACAATGTTGTAGATGCTACAAATTATGTTTTACATGAGCTTGGACAACCATTACACGCATTTGATGCTGGTAAAATAAGGGGTAATAAAGTAATTGTAAAAACTGTAAAAGCAGGAACTAAATTCACAACATTAGACGATATAGAAAGAACACTACATGAAGAAGATCTAATGATATGCGACGAAAATGGTCCTATGTGTATTGCAGGTGTACTTGGAGGTAAAAATTCGGGTGTTGATGAAAACACATCATCTATATTTTTAGAAAGTGCTTATTTTAACCCTGTATCTGTAAGAAAAACAGCTAAAAGACACGGTGTGAGTACTGATGCTTCTTTCCGTTTTGAAAGAGGTATCGACCAAACAATAACGCAGTATGCGCTTAAAAGAGCAGCTCTATTAATACAAGAAACTGCTGGTGGCGAGATAACTTCAGATTTAATTGATTTCTATCCTAAAAAAGTAGAAGATCATACTGTTTTTCTGAACTTTGAACATGTAAAAAGAACCATAGGACAGGAAATTCCTGTAGAAACTATAAAAAAGATATTAGTATCACTAGATATTAAAATAAATACAATGTCCGAAATTGGAATCGGATTAGTAATACCGTCTTATCGTGTAGATGTAGAAAGAGAAATTGATGTTATAGAAGAAATACTAAGAGTATATGGGTACAACAACATTAGTTTTACTCAAAAGCTAAACGCATCTATATCTAACGCTACGCGTACAGAAGATTATAAGCTGCAAAATATTGTAGCTAATCAATTGGTTGCATTAGGTTTTAATGAAATGATGGCAAACTCACTTACTACCCCTGAGTATGTAAAGCTTTCTGAAAACCTGAAAGAAGAATTTAACGTAATGATGCTAAACCCGCTAAGTAGCGACCTTTCGGTAATGAGACAATCATTACTATTTAGCGCATTAGAAGCTGTGTCTTTTAACATTAATAGAAAACGTGCCGACTTAAAATTATTTGAGTTTGGAAAAACGTACCACAAGCTACCATCAGGTTATGATGAAAACAAACACCTTACGCTTACTGTAACAGGTAATCGTTTAGCTGAAACATGGACACAACCACAAAAAGCATCTGATTTCTTTATGTTTAAAGGTATGGTGGATATGGTACTGCAAAGACTTGGTGTAACTAAAACACAAACTCAACCATTAACTAATGATGTTTTTGCTGAAGGCTTTGCTTACACGATAGGTAAAGATGTAATAGTAGAAATGGGAACTATTAAAAAAGGTATTCTTAAAGAATTTGATATAAAACAAGAGGTTTTCTTTGCCGATTTTAATTGGGGAGCGCTTATTAAACTTGTGTCTGTAAAAATTAAGTATAGTGAAATTTCTAAATTTCCAGAAGTTCGTCGTGACTTGGCGCTATTGGTAGATACTAATACTTCTTTTGAGAGTATATATACTATTGCAAGGCAAACAGAAAAATCTTTACTAAAAGACATTAACTTGTTTGATGTATATGAGGGTAAAAATCTTCCTGAAGGTAAAAAATCTTATGCTGTTAGCTTTATACTACAAGACAATAATAAAACGCTTACTGATGAGCAAATTGATAAGAGTATGAATAAAATAAGAACAAACCTTGAAAAAAATGCAGGTGCACAATTAAGGTAACTTTATTATTTACAATCATAAAAAATGCCCTTACAAATATTTGTAAGGGCATTTTTAGTATAAATAACTTATGTAAATAATTACTCTGCTTTTAGTGCTTTGTATTTATCCATCATTTCAAGTCCTTGGTATAAAGTACCTAATATATTTTTTATATTCTCATCTTCAGGCTTTATTTCATGTGCTTTTTCAAGATAAATAACTGCTTGCTTGTACATGTCATCTCTTTGCTTTTTAAGAGCATCATAGCGCTTCATTTCTTTGCTAGATGTACCAAGATCGTTCATCTCTTTAACAATAGCATCTTCTCCTTCAAGCTGTAATATCCCTAAGTTTTGATAAGCCTCTACAAAGTCAGGTTTAAGCTCTATGGCTTTTTTATAATATAAAGTAGCCTCTTCATTTTGTCCTGATTTAGAACTCGTAACACCTAAATTAAAATATAAATTAGGGTCTTGAGAACCTTGATTTAATACTTGGGTTACTGCTTTTTTATAATTTTCATAATCTTTAGCTTCAAGATAAATCTGTGCTTCAGCCATTAAAAGAGAAGTATCATCAGGGTTAGCTTTTTTAGCCTCTGCAAGTGCTGCCATTCCTTTTTCTTTCTCTCCTTGGTTAATATATATTAAAGCTATATTTTTAATAATATCACCTTTTTTAGACTCCTCACGGTATATAGCAGGCTCTGTGTAAGATTGTTGAGCTACATAAAGATCTCTTACTTTTTTATCCCCAAAATACTCTACTTCACCTTTAGGGTTTTTAGCAGTATAGTTAAGTACAGTTCCTGTAAAACCAACTTGTTGTAGTTCTTTATAATACTCTAATGCTTTTGGGTATTGCTGGCTATTTACAGCATAAGCAGCAGCATTATATAAGTATACTGTATCTTTCGAGCTTATTCTATATACTTTCTCGTATAACGGATAAGCTTCTTTATACTTTTGCTGTTTACCTAATGCTGATGCTGCATTTATCAGCTCACTTCTCAACTCAGGATAAAACATATTATTTATTTGCTCTGAGTGCTTCTTCTTCTTCATTCCACTTTCCAACTCTATTACCTTATTAAAGCTCTCAATTGTAGGATCAAGATATGTCTTTGCACTAGCTTTATTAGCTTTCATTTGTGCAAGACCATAAACTCCTTTATAATAATAATAATCTGCCTTTTGTTCCTCATCGGCTGCACCAATTTTAGATTCTAGCGCACTTAATTGACTTTTATAGTCGTTAAAATCTTTTGCTTCAGGAAATACATCGCGAGACATCTTTCTTAAAGCCTTTAATTCGTCTTTTTGAGCAAAAACACTTACAGAAAGCAATAAAGATGCTGCTATTAGGTATTTTTTCATAATTGTGTGTTTAAATTATTCTTGTTCTTCGTTAGTTTCTTCTGTATTTTCAGTATTAGGGTCTATAGCTCCTGTTACGTCATTATCGGTTTCTTCTCCTTCTAAAGCTTCACCAACAGCCTCTTCTACAGCTTCCTCCTCACGCATCACTTTAGTAACTGCAGCAATAGAGTCGTTTCCTTTTATATTTATAAGACGTACTCCTTGTGTAGCGCGCCCCATTACTCTAAGGTCTGCAACTTCCATTCTTATCGTTAAACCTGATTTATTTATAATCATTAAATCATCTGTATCTGTAACGCTGTTTACTGATACAAGAGCACCTGTTTTATCGGTTATATTAAGTGTTTTTACACCTTTACCTCCACGATTGGTTATTCTATAATCTTCAAGACTAGAACGTTTACCATATCCTTTTTCAGATACCACAAGTATTTCGCTATTCATATCATTTACAGATACCATACCAATTACCTCATCGTTATCATCTTGTAACGTAATACCTCGAACACCTGATGCGTTACGACCCATAGGTCGCGTTTTACCTTCTTCAAAACGAACTAGTTTACCCGATTTTACTGCAAGTACTACTTGGCTTTCACCTGTAGTAAGTTTTGCTTCTAGTAACTCATCATCCTCACGAATGGTTATTGCATTAATACCGTTAAGCCTTGGGCGAGAGTACTGCTCCAATAATGTTTTCTTAACTATACCTTTCTTGGTAGCCATAATTACATAATGGCTATTAGTATACTCTTCGTCTTTAAGATCTTGCGTACAAATAAATGCTTTTACCTTATCATCACTTTCTATATTAATAAGGTTTTGTATAGCACGTCCTTTACTTGTTTTAGTTCCTTCTGGAATTTCGTAAACACGCATCCAGAAACATTTCCCTTTTTGTGTAAAGAAAAGCATATACTGGTGGTTTGTCGCTACAAATAGGTGTTCTAAGAAATCTTGGTCGCGGGTAGCCACACCTTTTTGTCCTACGCCTCCCCTATTTTGTGTTTTGTACTCACTAAGTGGTGTACGTTTTATATAACCTGCATGCGAAATAGTAATTACCACACTTTCATCAGCAATAAGGTCTTCTATACTTACATCACCTCCTGCATATTCTATCTCCGAACGACGTTCATCACCATACTTATCTCTTATCTCGATAAGTTCTTCTTTGATAAGCTCCATTCTAAGCTCTTTACTTGCTAATAAAGCTTTCAATTCAGCAATCAATTTCATGATTTCTTCATATTCTGCTCTTAGCTTATCTTGCTCTAGCCCTGTAAGTTGCCTTAAACGCATCTCTACAATAGCACGTGCCTGAATTTCTGAAAGTTTAAATCGCTCAATTAAGTTAGCACGAGCTTCTTCTCCATCTTTAGAACCTCTAATGATACGAATAACCTCATCAATATTATCTGAAGCTATAATAAGCCCTTCTAATATATGTGCTCTTTCTTCTGCTTTACGAAGATCGAATTTCGTTCTTCTTATAACTACATCATGCCTGTGTTCTACAAAATAGTGAATCAGGTCTTTTAGGTTAAGCATTTGCGGTCTGCCTTTTACCAAAGCAATGTTATTTACACTAAATGACGATTGTAGTTGTGTATATTTATATAATGTATTAAGTACTACATTAGGCACAGCGTCACGCTTAAGAATATAAACGATACGCATACCTTTTCTATCCGACTCATCACGAATATTAGCAATACCTTCTATCCTCTTTTCATTAACCATTTCGGCAGTTTTCTTAATCATCTCTGCCTTATTTACCTGATAAGGTATTTCGGTAACTATGATACACTCTCTACCATCTACCTCCTCGAAGCTTACCTTCGCACGCATTACAACTCTTCCACGACCTGTTTTAAAGGCTTCGCGAACACCGTCATAACCATATATTACACCACCTGTAGGGAAATCAGGGGCTTTAATATAATTCATCAGTTCATCTATCTCAATATCGCTATTATCAATATAAGCCAATGTACCATCTACAACCTCTGTAAGGTTGTGTGGTGGCATATTAGTAGCCATACCAACTGCAATACCCGATGCTCCGTTTATAAGTAAAGTAGGAACTCGTGTAGGCATTACTGTAGGCTCATATAACGTATCATCAAAATTCAATTGAAAGTCTACGGTCTCTTTATCAATATCAGCCATTATTTCTTCTGATATTTTACGCATCCTTGCTTCAGTATAACGCATAGCAGCAGGGCTGTCGCCATCTACAGAACCAAAGTTACCTTGCCCATCTACTAATAGATAACGTAAGCTCCACTCTTGTGCCATACGCACCATTGCATCATATACAGATGTATCGCCGTGTGGGTGATATTTACCTAAAACCTCTCCCACAATCCTTGCAGATTTTTTATGGGCACGGTTAGAGTAAACACCTAATTCATTCATTCCGTAAAGTACTCTTCTGTGTACGGGTTTCAAGCCATCTCTAACATCAGGAAGCGCCCTTGAAACAATTACCGACATTGAATAATCAATGTAGGCTGACTTCATTTCGTCTTCAATGTTAATTGGGATTAACTTTTCTCCTTCAGCCATAAGTAGTTATATTAAGATTTTATATTATTACAAAACGTGCCAATATACGCAATTTTATTAGCATTCATAAGGCTTTAATTAAAATTTTTTATCGATTTATTAACATTAATTATACCTCAAACAGTTAATAAAGTAATGATAAAATATTTTCATTTATGATGTTTTTTTTGTCAATTAGCATGACAGTACCTTTGTATAGGTACGGTTTTTGTAAAATCTTATGTAAATACTTATATTTACATTATTCAAATGCATACTATGGATGACAATTTTTCACCAAGAGTTAAAGACGTAATTACTTATAGTAAAGAAGAGGCTTTACGGTTAGGTCATGACTTTATTGGTACGGAACATTTAATGCTGGGTATCCTGAGAGATGGCAACGGCAAAGCTATCTCCATATTAAACGGTATTTCAGTTGATTTGGATCATTTACGCAGAAAAGTAGAGATATTAAGCCCTGCAAATCCTAATGCGGAGCGCAATGATAAAAAAAACCTGCACTTAACACGACAGGCAGAAAGAGCACTGCGAACTACGTTTCTAGAAGCTAAGGTTTTCCAGAGTACAGCTATAAGTACGGCTCATTTACTACTATGTATACTGCGTAACGAAAATGACCCTACAACCAAATTGCTAAACAAACTAAAAATTGATTACGAAACTGTTAAAGAAGAATTTATCAATATGACATCAAACGAAGAAGATTATCTCGAAAACCTGCCTCGTGCAGAATCATTTAATGATGATGCAGGACAGGATGACAGTATGCGTGAAAGCTCGTTTACTAATCCTTCTTCTAGCTCAAAAACAAACAAAAAGTCTAAAACTCCTGTATTAGACAACTTTGGTCGTGACCTTACAGAAATGGCCGAGGAAGGAAAATTAGACCCTGTAGTTGGGCGTGAAAAAGAAATTGAACGTGTATCGCAAATACTTAGTAGACGTAAAAAGAATAACCCATTACTTATTGGTGAACCTGGTGTAGGTAAATCGGCAATTGCCGAAGGTCTTGCACTACGCATCATACAAAAGAAAGTATCTCGTATTCTTTTTAACAAGCGTGTAGTAACATTAGACCTTGCTAGTCTTGTAGCAGGTACTAAATATCGTGGGCAGTTTGAAGAGCGTATGAAGGCTGTAATGAACGAACTAGAAAAGAATGACGACATAATTCTTTTTATAGACGAAATACATACTATAGTAGGTGCAGGTGGTGCTACAGGCTCGCTAGATGCCAGCAATATGTTTAAACCAGCATTAGCAAGAGGCGAAATTCAATGTATTGGTGCTACTACACTAGATGAGTATAGACAGTATATAGAGAAAGATGGTGCACTGGAAAGACGTTTCCAGAAAGTAATTGTTGAACCTACATCGGTAGAAGAAACAATTACCATACTTAATAATATTAAAAACAAGTATGAAGACCACCATAGTGTTACTTATACAGACGAAGCTATAGAGGCTTGTGTAAAGCTAACCAACAGGTATATGAGTGACCGTTTCTTGCCAGACAAAGCTATTGATGCGCTTGATGAGGCAGGCTCTAGGGTGCACATTACTAATATTGATGTTCCTAAACAAATACTTGACCTTGAAAGACAACTTGAAGAAGTACGTGAGCTAAAAAACTCTGTAGTTAAAAAGCAGAAGTATGAAGAAGCTGCTAAACTTCGTGATGACGAAAAACGCATTGAAAAAGACCTTGCCATAGCACAAGAGCAGTGGGAAGAAGACTCTAAAAACAATCGTGTTACCGTTACCGAAGACAATGTTGCCGATGTAGTAAGCATGATGACAGGCATACCTGTAAACCGTATAGCACAAACAGAAAGTAACAAACTAGCAAAACTACCTGAGCTTATAAAAGGTAAAGTTATTGGGCAAGATGAAGCTGTAAACAAGGTTTCTAAATCAATACAACGTAATCGTGCAGGGCTTAAAGACCCTAATAAACCTATTGGTTCTTTTATATTTTTAGGACAAACAGGTGTGGGTAAAACCCAGTTAGCTAAAGTACTTGCCAAAGAACTTTTTGACTCTGAAGATGCGTTAGTACGTATTGATATGAGTGAGTATATGGAAAAATTTGCCATATCGCGTCTTGTGGGCGCACCTCCAGGATATGTAGGTTATGAAGAAGGCGGACAACTTACCGAAAAAGTAAGAAGAAAACCGTATTGTGTAGTATTACTTGATGAAATAGAAAAAGCACACCCAGATGTGTTTAACATGTTACTACAAGTACTTGACGATGGATATCTTACAGACAGTCTTGGCAGAAAAATAGATTTTAGGAATACTATTATAGTAATGACATCTAACGTTGGTGCAAGACAGTTAAAAGACTTTGGGCAAGGTGTAGGTTTTGGTACATCTGCCAAAAAGGCACAGGCTGGCGATTATGCCAAAGGTGTTATAGAAGCAGCATTGAAAAAAACCTTTGCTCCTGAGTTTATTAATAGGATAGATGATATTATAGTATTTAATCCGCTTGAAAAAGAAGATATCGATTCTATTATCACTATAGAGCTTGAAAAACTTTATGATAGAATAAGAAGTCTTGGCTACAATATAACGCTATCAGAAAAGGCAACGAGCTTTATTGCCGAAAAAGGATTTGATAAGCAATATGGAGCAAGACCTTTAAAAAGAGCCATACAAAAATATGTGGAAGATGTATTAGCAGAAGAGATTATCACATCTAAAATAGCTAGTGGCGACCAGATATTTATGGATCTTGATGAAGATGCAAAAGAACTTGTTGTTACAGTAAAAAAAGCAGAAAAACCTGCTGAATAATAAGCAACTAAGCTATCACAGCAAAAAATCCTCGAAGGCAATAGTTTTCGAGGATTTTTTATTAATGTTTAGTAATTAATAATTTTTATAGAAAAAAATCATGTTTCCTTTTTTCTATAAAAAAAAATAGTACTTTAGTTTGAATAATCTTGATATAAAATGTTAGATAAAGTAATTGTAGGGAGTGAAGAGTGGTGTGCTTTTCCTGAGCTTAATATACCCACTATTAAAGCGCGTGTTGATTCGGGAGCAAAGACTTCTGCCCTGCATGCTATTAATATAGTCCCGTTTGTAAAAAATGAAGAAGATTGGGTCAAATTTGATGTTAACCCAATACAGAGTAATACTCGAACTGTAATACATTGCGAGGCTCCACTAGTAGACAAGCGTATTGTAAAAAGCTCTAGTGGTTACCGTGAAAAACGCTATGTAATAAAATCTGAAATTAAAGTAGGAGAATTAAGTTGGGATGTAGAGCTTACTTTAACAAATAGAGACTCAATGGGTTTCAGGATGCTATTAGGGCGCGAAGCTATGAGTGGGCGCATATTGGTTGACCCTGAACAAAAATACTTATTAGGACAGCCTACGGCAGAAAAATTAAAAGAATATTACGAGAAAAACGAAGAGGTTCGTACAGGGCTTCGTATTGGGCTACTTGCTAGTAACCCTGAGCTATACAGCAATAAGCGTATTATGGAGGCAGGAGAAGCAAGAGGGCATGAAATGCATTTCTTGAACTTGAAATACTGTTACATGAAACTCGATGCCGACACTCCAGAGATTCATTACCGTGGTGGTAGAGTATTGAATGATTTTGATGCTGTTATACCTAGAATTCGCCCTAGCATGACGTTTTATGGTTGTGCACTTACACGTCATTTTGAGGCATTAAAAGTATATTGTCTTAACTCGGCTACTGCAATAACGCAATCGCGTGATAAACTGTATTCATTACAATTACTGTTAAATAACGGTATAGATATACCTACTACAGGATTTGCCAATTCTCCTCTTGATACTAACGACCTTATAAAAATGGTAGGCGGTTCTCCGCTTATCGTAAAACTATTAGAAGGCACACAGGGTAAAGGCGTAGTACTTGCTGAAACTAAAAAAGCTGCCGAGAGTGTTATTAATGCTTTTAAAAGCCTTAATGCAAACATATTAGTACAAGAATTTATAAAAGAGGCCGATGGTAAAGACATACGCCTTTTTGTTATAGACGGTAAAGTAGTAGCCTCTATTCAGCGAGAAGCATTGCCTGGCGAATTTAGAGCTAATATTCACTTAGGGGGTACTGCATCTATAATAAAAGCTACTGTAGAAGAAAGAAGAATTGCCATAAAAGCAGCTAAAGCTATGAATCTTAAAGTGGCTGGTGTAGATATTATACGATCTGCAAAGGGACCTTTACTCCTTGAAGTAAACTCTTCTCCTGGACTTGAAGGGATAGAAGGAGCTACTGAAAAAGATATTGCTGCCGAAATGATACGTGCTATAGAGAAAAACTTTAAGATGGTGCGATAAAATAAATAATTACAGCCTATGCCTTTGTTATCTAAAATAATTATTGCCATCATAGCTATTGTACATATCTATATATTATGGCTAGAAATGTTTGGCTGGATGACAAAGGCTAAAAAGGTTTTCAGAAAATTTCCGCCCGAATTATTTGCCGCAACAAAACCTATGGCTGCCAATCAGGGGCTATACAATGGTTTTTTAGCAGCTGGATTAATATGGTCGTTATTTATTACAAATAGCGATTGGAGCATCAATGTTGCAACTTTCTTTTTGGGCTGTGTTGCCGTAGCAGGAATGTATGGTGCTGCTACCGTACAAAAAACAATATTGTATGTACAAACTGTACCTTCCGTTGCTGGGCTGATTTCAATTTATCTTTTATAAAAATTATACTGCCTTTACTTACTATAGCGTAGGTTGTATAAAATTAAAGTATATAAAAATTAAAAAAATTGCTGATGAAACTGAAAATTACACTACTCTTATGTTTACTTTTAAGTTCTTTATCAATATACAGTCAAAGTAATTGCGCTGATTTTAAAAATGGTACTTTCAAGTTTACAGATAAAGAAACCAATCGTGTATGCATTATTATCCGTGAAGGTAATAAGCAAATCGAAAAAATGGAAGACACACAGGATAAATCTTATGATTTTGCCATAAAATGGACTGATAGCTGTACCTATACCGTTACCCCTACTCCTGCTACAATTAAAAAGAATAAAGAGATATTAAAACTGGGTACTATGACGGTGCAAATAACGCCTAAAACAGATACTTCTTATGTACAACTTGTACGGGTAGCAAACAGCCCTAAGTTTAAACGTAGAGATGAAGTTTTTATAATAAAAGAAGAGGATTAAAATACTCTATGCAGAATTTTATTATTTAGAAAATGAAGTTTAAAGAAATCAGTACAAAAAGACTAAAGCTACGCATTGTAACCCCTGAGGTTTACAGTTACGTTTATGACAATTATGATAATGCTACTATAAAAGCCTTTTTCGGGATTAAAACCGATGCAGAGGTTGAGAAAGAAAGAGAAAATTATAATAAAGGAGTTACAACATATAACAGGTCTTTTCTACATTTTTTTCTATTACAACCCGATACAGATACAGTTATAGGCTGGTGCGGTTACCATACTTGGTATACTGACCATAATAGAGCCGAAATTGGCTACATGCTTTTTGACGACAGCCATAAAAAAAAAGGCTATACGAGTGAAGTGTTACCCGCTGTATTACAATATGGTTTTGATGTTATGAAACTGTATAGAATTGAAGCTATGGCAAGCCCTAACAATGCTGCATCTATAAAACTATTAGACAAATCAGGCTTTGTAAAAGAAGGATATTTGCGAGAACATTATCGAAATAAAACTACTGGTGTTATGGAAGATTCTGTTATCTATTCATTACTAAAGTCCGAATACAAGCTATAATTAATAGTAAAAAAAAGAGGGATTTTTAAGTCCCTCTTTTTTATTTATTCTGTTATACTTTCGTCAAGTTGTAAATTGTTAAGAAAAGCTATTGTATTTTCTATATCATAATGTAATATTCTATCCTCTTCTACCAACGGCACTTCTTCGCGATACGATTTTATAAACATCTCTATAAAGACACTAGATCTTAAAGGTCTCCTAAACTCTAATGCTTGAGAAGCGTTCATTAACTCTATAGCCAATATACGCTCTAAATTTTCTATAATTCTAAGCGTTTTAGTCGCTGCATTTGCCCCCATACTCACATGGTCTTCCTGCCCGTTAGATGATACTATACTATCTACACTTGCTGGTGTTGCCAGCTGTTTGTTTTGGCTTACAATACTTGCAGCAGTATATTGTGGTATCATAAACCCTGAGTTTAGCCCTGGGTTAGCTACCAAGAAAGGCGGTAAACCACGCAATCCTGAAATAAGCTGATATGTACGTCTTTCAGATATACTACCTAGCTCTGCAAGGGCAATGCCTAAAAAGTCTAGCGTTAACGCCAAAGGCTGTCCATGAAAGTTACCACCCGATATAATTTCGTCACTTGACACAAATACATTTGGATTATCGGTAACTGAGTTAATCTCTGTACGGAACACTTTTTTCACATAGTCTATAGTGTCTTTTGTGGCTCCGTGTACCTGTGGTATACAACGGAAAGAATAAGGGTCTTGTACGTGTTTTTTATGCTGGGCAATAATTTCACTATCTTCTAGTAATTCATTAAAACGTCTTGCAGTAACTATTTGTCCCTTGTGCGGGCGTACCATGTGTATCAACTCATTAAATGGTGCTATACGCCCATCAAATCCTTCTAAAGATATTGCTCCTATTACATCGGCTAAATAGCAGTATTTTATAGATTTTAGTAATACATAAACACCATAGGCTGCCATAAACTGTGTACCGTTTAATAGAGCCAAACCTTCTTTAGATTGCAGCACTATAGGCTCCCAGCCCATTTTTTCGAGTATTTTATGCGCTGGCTGACGAAATCCATCGGCATTTACCTCTCCTTCACCTAATAATGGTAGCGAAAGGTGTGCTAATGGGGCAAGATCACCCGATGCGCCTAATGATCCTAAGGTGTAAACTACAGGAAGTATATCATTGTTATAAAACTCAATTAATCGCTCTACTGTTTGTAATTGTACACCCGAATGACCGTAGCTCAACGATTGTATTTTTAGCAATAGCATTATTTTTACAATGGTTTCAGGTACTTCATCGCCGGTACCACAGGCATGCGATTTTACAAGATTTTCTTGCAGTTTAGAAAGATCGTCATTAGATATTTTTACATCACATAGCGAACCGAATCCAGTATTTATACCATATATAGGTTCATCATGCTCCTTCATTTTATTGTCAAGATAGGTACGACATTTCTGGATATTTACTCTAGCTTCCTCAGAGAGTGCTAGTTTCATATCCTGAGAAAGGATGTGTTGTACTTTTTCAAGAGATAATATATCGGAGCTTATATAATGTATGGTTTCCATTTTAAGAGTTGTTTAAAGGGGCAAAATTCACTATTCCTCAATTAAAAAACAACTTTTTTAGCAATTTTTCATTTATTTAGACTTGCGGCACAATATTATTATATGCTTTACTGAGATATTTAATAATATCTGATGCTATAAATGACTGGCCACTAATTTCTTTAACAGCTACATCAGCAGTTAACCCATGCAAATAAACGCCAAAAATAGCAGCAGAAACAGGAGCGTATCCTTGTGCTAAAAGCGAGGTAATAATACCAGCCAACACATCGCCGCTCCCCCCTGTTGCCAAAGCAGCATTACCACTTGTATTTATATAAACATCATCTCTTTGTACCACAAGAGTACGGGCATCTTTAGCTACTATAATAACATTATGCTTTTTAGAAAAACTCTTCAATTTTTCTAGTTTATCAAAATCATCTTCCCAATTCCCTAGTAGTCTTTCCAGTTCTTTCGGGTGCGGCGTTACTATTGTGTTTTGTGGTATTAATGTAAGCCAATCTTTATTCCCCGAAATCATATTGAGCGCATCGGCATCTATTACTAACGGTATAGTATTCTTTTTAAGAAAATTATGTAGTGCTTTTTGTGTTTTGGGATTTTGCCCTATTCCCACACCAATACTAATGGCGTTTGGTTTTATATCATAATCTATTTTTTCTATCTCCCTCTCGCCATCTGTCAACACCATCGCTTCAGGAAAGTAGCTTTGCATTATTTCATATCCGCATTCAGGTATATAAGCAGTAACCAGCCCGCAACCTGTTTTTAACGCTGCTTTAGTAGAAAGGCATACCGCTCCTATTTTACCATAACTCCCCCCAATTATCAGCACATGTCCTTGTGTGCCTTTATGTGCATAAGGTAATAATGGTTTGTATCTTTTTAGGGCTTCTGCCCTATCAATAAGATGATAATGTGATGTAGTAGTGTCTAAAAACTCTTTATCTAAACCAATATCTAGTATTTTTATAGTTTTAGAATACTTATAATTATCCGATAAATAGAATGCGAGTTTAGGAAACTGAAAAGTAAGTACATAATCTACCTGTACTGCTATTTCGGTTTTTTTGTCCAAAAACATTCCCGAAGGTACATCTACCGCTACTACAGTCGCCGAGCTATTATTAATTTGATTAATAATCATTTTCACAGCTTCATCAGGTTCACGGGTAAGCCCTATACCAAAAATAGCATCTATAATAACTAATTTGCCTTTTGTGTATTGGTCATTTTCTTTATTGTTATTAGTTATACCTACTTCTTTTGCGCGCTCAAAATTTATTAAAAAATCTGCCGATGGTTTCCCTGCGCTTTCTACAATATTGAGCATTACATTATAATTATCCTGTTTCAGTAGTCTAGCTATTACCAGTCCGTCACCACCATTATTACCTTGCCCGCAAAAAACATGAAACAGCGTTTCTTTATCAGGAAACTCCTGCTTTAACCATAAATATACTTGCGTAGCAGCACGCTCCATTAAATCAGTAGAGGTTATTTGCTGATTTTGTATCGTAATTTCGTCTGCTTTTCTAACTTCGGAAGCTCCAAAAATTTTCATGATTAAGTGTGTATTAATTCTATAAAATTATTATATAATAACAGGATATCACTATTTTAAATATGATTTTATCCGATATAATTAAATATTATCAGCTATTCATTATTTTTAAAGTAAGTTTTTCAATAATTTAGCATCATAAAACTCAATTATAAACAAACGCAATGAAAAATACTGCGCTTACGCACATTCACGAAGCACTAGGTGCCAAAATGGTACCATTTGCAGGTTATAATATGCCTGTACAATATGAAGGAGTAACTATTGAACACGAAACCGTAAGAAACGGTGTTGGTGTTTTTGATGTATCGCACATGGGTGAGTTTCTAATTTCAGGACCAAATGCGCTAAACTTGATACAAAAAATAGCGAGTAATGATGCATCGGTACTTACCGTAGGTCGTGCACAATACTCTTGTATGCCAAATGAAGATGGCGGAATTGTAGATGACCTTATTATCTATCGTATTAAAGACGATGAGTATTTACTTGTGGTAAATGCTTCGAATATAGAGAAAGACTGGAACTGGATTTCGAGTAAAAATGATATGAATGCAACAATGCGTAATATCTCTGAAGATTATTCGTTACTAGCTATACAAGGTCCTAAAGCTGTAGAGGCAATGCAATCGCTTA
Source organism: Flavobacterium arcticum (assembly GCF_003344925.1). Lineage (NCBI taxonomy): Bacteria > Pseudomonadati > Bacteroidota > Flavobacteriia > Flavobacteriales > Flavobacteriaceae > Flavobacterium > Flavobacterium arcticum. The sequence goes on from NZ_CP031188.1 coordinate 2,553,815, forward strand.
CATCTGTAGATCTTGCAGCTATAAAATACTACCATTTTGAAGTAGCAGATTTTGCAGGTGTAGAACATGTTATTATTTCGGCTACAGGTTATACTGGTAGTGGTGGTTTTGAAATCTATGCCAAGAACACTGAAATAGAGCAAATTTGGAAGAAAGTTTTTGAAGCAGGAGCTTCTTATGGTATTAAACCTGTAGGACTTGCTGCTCGTGACACTCTACGTCTAGAAATGGGCTTTTGCTTGTATGGTAATGATATTAACGATACCACATCGCCACTAGAAGCAGGACTAGGCTGGATAACTAAATTTACAAAAGACTTTACCAATGCCGAAGCGCTTAAAAAGCAAAAAGAAGAGGGTGTAACCCGCAAACTAGTAGCTTTTGAGTTAACTGAAAGAGGAATACCAAGACATGACTATGAAATTACTGATAAAGATGGAAATGTAATAGGAATAGTAACATCGGGTACTATGTCGCCTTCACTTAGTAAAGGTATAGGTCTTGGCTATGTACCAGTAGCATATACTGCTGTAGATAGCGAAATATACATAAGAATACGAAAGAAAGATATTCCCGCAAAAGTGGTGAAGCTTCCGTTTTATAAAAAATAATGCCTATGAAAAAATTTATCGCACTTGCTTTATTGTTTTCGCTTAACACAAAAGCACAAAATTATGAGAAAGCGTGTGATGTTTTTTCTAAAGTAAATAATGTGCTGCAATCACGGCATTTTGACCCTAAACCGATAGACGATAGTCTGTCGGTTTATGTTTTTAATACAGTAATGGAACAGCTTGACGATAATCATACACTATTCTTACAAGAAGATTATGACAAGCTGGCACTGCATAAATATAAGCTAGACGATCATCTAAAAAATAAAGACTGTTCTTTTTTTGACGATTTTATCACTACTTATAAAAAAGCACTTAATCGTAACAAAAAAATGATAGAGGAACTTACAGCCTCTAACCTCCCCTATAGTACTACCGATACTATATTTTATTCTAAAAAAGCTTATCCTTATAATACAGAAGCTGGTAAAATAAAAAAGTATCTCCGTAAAAAAATGATTTTCGATGTACTTGAAGACGTAGCTAAACTGGGCAAAAATAAAGACTCTTTAAAAACCTTATTGCCAGAATTAGGTAAACAGTCTAAAGATAAAATAACAGAATCTTATTTATGTAAAATAAATGCTCTACTAGAGCCTACCGAAGGTTTTGATGATAGTATGTATAATCGCTTTTTTTCGGTGTTTTGCAATTATTTTGACCCACACTCTACTTACTTTAATTATAGCGAAAAAAGTAGTTTCATATCAGGTGTCTCTTCAGAGAAATACTCTTTAGGATTATATGTAAGTCGAAATGAGAAAGAAGAAATTATAATAGAAGAGGTTGTGCCAGGAGGTCCTGCCTATAAAACGTATAAGATAGATAAAGGCGATCAAATTTTAGAACTTACTGCCAATGATAAAGCATATTCTGTATCATGTGCTGTAATGGAAGCTATAAATGATATTGTTTTCTCTGACAATTATAAAAACGTAAAAATCACATTGCGTAAAAAAGACGGAACAATCTACTCGGTTGAACTCGAAAAACAAATAATGAAATCAGAAGATCACAGTGTGTATAGTTACATACTGGGAGATACTAACCCTATTGGGTACATAAAAATACCTAGTTTTTATTCGGCTTTTGATAATACTAATCTTAAAGGTTGTGCTGAAGACGTAGCTAAAGAGGTCTTAAAACTCAAAGAACAAAATATACAAGGGCTTATAATAGATTTACAATATAATGGAGGTGGCTCTATAGATGAGGTAATAAATATGGCAGGAATGTTCATTAACTTTGGTCCGCTTAGTATAATGTCAAACAAAAACGGTTATAATAATATTATAAAAGATTATAATCGTGGTATGTTATACCATGGTCCTATGGTGGTGGTGGTAAATAACTTTTCGGCTTCGGCAAGTGAGTTTTTTGCAGGCGTTATGCAAGACTACAAAAGAGCTGTAATAGTAGGTAATACTACTATGGGTAAAGCCAGTATGCAAACTATATTACCATTGAATGCAAAATCAAACAACCAAGATTTTGTAAAAGTTACTATAGATAAGTTTTACCGTATTACAGGAAAAAGCAGCCAATATAACGGTATTGTACCCGATGTACCTTTACCTGACTTTTTTGAAAAGTTCTTACCCAGAGAAAGTACCTATCCTACTGCGATAAAAAATGACACCCTAAATGTAAAACTAAAATTTAGGCAAATGCCCGATATGGCATTAAATAAAGTTATTGCTATGAGCAAGGAAAGATTAGCTACAGATACCTCTTTTATAGCAATAAAGGCTATCAACAAACGTATAAATACTTTATATGATGATGTTAAAGCTCCTTTACCTATAACATTTGATGCTATTTTCGACGATGTACATGCTATGGATGAATTGTGGAGTGAAATAAACCTACTTACAACCAAAGAAAATGACTTTAATATAAATGCAATATCAAATTCATCTAAAGAAATTATAGCTACTGATGATTTTCATAAAAGCATAAATGAATATAAAGAAAAATCACTTAAAACTGACCGTTATGTATATGAGGGACTAAATATAGTAAATGACCTTATAAACATGAAAAAGCATTAAGAATACTACAAAAATCAACCGCAATTGTTTTTGAAAAAACAATGAATAAGTTTATTTTTGTGCTGCAAACAAATTAATTATGGGAAGAGCGTTCGAATTTAGAAAAGCTAGGAAAATGAAACGTTGGTCGGCAATGGCTAAAACGTTTACAAGAATAGGAAAAGATATTGTAATTGCAGTTAAAGAAGGTGGACCAAACCCTGAGAGTAATGCTAGGCTTAGGGCTGTAATACAAAATGCGAAGGCTGCTAATATGCCTAAGGATAATGTAGAGCGTGCCATTAAAAAAGCATCTGATAAAGACACGGCAAACTATAAAGAAGTACTATTTGAAGGTTATGCACCACACGGTATTGCTATACTTATAGAAACTGCTACTGATAATAATAATCGTACTGTAGCCAACATACGTAGTTATTTTAATAAATGTAACGGTACAATGGGTACACAAGGCTCTGTAGAGTTTATGTTCGATCATACCTGTAATTTCCGTATTCCTGCCGAAGGACAAGATGTAGAAGAACTTGAACTGGAAATGATAGACTTTGGTGTAGAAGAAATTTTTGCAGATGAAGACGGTATTGTAATGTATGCCCCTTTTGAAAGTTTTGGTGCTATACAAAAAGAATTAGAAAACAGAGAATTAGAGATACTTTCTTCTGGTTTTGACAGAATACCACAAGTTACTAAAGAACTAACTGACGAAGACCAAGTTGCCGATGTAGAAAAGCTACTAGAAAAAATAGAGGAAGATGATGATGTTATGAATGTATATCACTCTATGCAAGAATAATACTTAGACCACAAATCTTAATAGTATAAAGCTGCCCTTATAAGGCGGCTTTTTTTGTGTTTTACAGCGATTAATTTAATTATTTTTATACTAAACTGTAACATTTTATATACTATACTGTCATTATAATAAATAGAAACCTTAAGAGTTGATAACCGCCACTACCGAAATAAATGAACTTATTATTCTTTGCAAAAAAGGCAATAGTAATGCACAATATGAGGTGTATAACGCTTACTATAAGGCGATGTACAACATTGCGCTACGTATTGTTAAAGACAGTCATTGGGCAGAAGATATTATGCAAGAAGCATTTTTAAAAGCTTTTACAAAATTAGATTCGTTTAAAGGAGAAGTAACATTTGGAGCATGGCTAAAACGAATAGTGATTAACCATAGCCTTGACAGTTATAAAAAAATAAACAAAGAAGCTGTGCCTCCTATAGAACAAGTACTTTATAAAGTAGAAGATGATACTGAAACATACAATGAAGACTTAGATTTTTCATCAATAAAATTAGGGCAGGTAAAAACAGCCATTAACGATTTAAAAGAGAGTTATAGAGTAATACTCACCTTGTTATATATAGAAGGTTACGACCAAGAAGAGATTTGTGAGATATTAAATATAAATGCAGGAAACTGCCGCACAACAATAAGCAGAGCACGAGAAAGTCTGCTAAAAAAATTGAATGTATAATGAAAAACGAAAAAGATAATCTCGAACAGTTATTTAGTCAACTAAAGAATGATTGGGATACTGAAAAACCAGCAGACGGACATGAACTACGTTTTATGCAACGGTTAGAAAATAAACCTAAGAAGAAGAAAACGATAGCATGGACAAAAATAATTGTACCTATTGCAGCATCTATAGCCATACTACTTGGTGTTTTTGTAACCTATCAGCCCGAAGAGCCTAAAACTGCCGAACTATCACCAGAGGTAAAAGAAACCCAACTTTACTTTGCTTCTATCATTAAAAGTGAAATGACAAAGATAGAGCGCGAAAGTACTCCCGAAACAAAAAAAATAGTACAAGACGCAATGGTACAGATGGATTTGTTAGAAAGCGACTATAATAAACTGATACTAGAGCTTAAAGAAAAAGGTGAAAATAAAAAAATAATACATGCAATGATAACCAATTTACAAACAAGGATATCATTCTTAGAAAGAGTATTAACACAAATAGAAAACACCCAGAAAATAAAAAATAGACATTATGAAAACAATAACGCTTAAAGTAGTATTGCTGTTACTTATAGCACCTATTGCTATGATAGCAGGAGAACATAAAGGAAAATACAAAAAAGAAAAAAAGATAAGTAAAACATATAGTGTAAACGCTGATGCGGCATTGTTTGTAAACAACAAATACGGAAACATTTATGTAACTACTTGGAATGAAAACAAAACTGCTATTGATGTAGTAATAACTGTTAGCGGTAATAGAGAGAGTAATGTAGACAAAAGACTCAACAGTATAGAAGTAGACTTAGAGGCTACTATAAGTGCTGTAAAAGCAGAAACAAAAATAGGTAGATATAGTGGTAGTATTAGTATGGAAATAAATTATACTATAAAAATCCCTAAAAATGGCAGTATAAACCTAACCAATATATATGGCGGGATAACGCTAGGCAAAATTTATGGTAAAACAATGATTAAATGCCAATATGGTATACTTGATATTGAGGAATTAAACAGTACCAATAACTCTATAAATATACAATACTGCGATAACTCTAAAATAGGCTATGTAAAAGAAGGTAGTATAAAAACTCAATACTCTGATATAGGTATAGAAAGAGGTGAAAATATAGAACTGAAGGGGGAATATTCTGATATTAAGATTGATAATGTTACAAACCTTAATTATAGTTCAGGCTACGGAAATGTAATGATAGGAAGGTCAGTAAATGTTATCGGAAAATCTAAGTACTCCGATTTTAGTATTAAAAAGCTAGAAAAACTAATTGATATTAGTGTAGCCTATGGCGATGTAGTAATAAACATAGACAAAACAGTAAAAAACATAAGCATTGATGCTTCCTATTCAGATGCAATAATTAAATATACACCTAATTACAGTTTTAATTTTGAGCTATTATTAGAATATGGAGATGTAAACGGTGACAAAGGAGGCTTTAAATATACCTCAAAAAGTGATAAAAACTTCAAATCGCATTATATAGGTCAGTATGGTAGTGATGGTGGTAATAATATTTATATCAAATCAATATACGGAGATATAAAATGGGTTAAAATGTAAAGAAACACAATGTAAATCAAAAAATAATCATCATTCAAAAAATAAGATCGAGCGAGTTTAAGTTGTTTTGATTTTATGTTTCACTTTGCTAAGAGCCACCTAATTGGGTGGTTCTTTTTTATATAGTAATAATCTAAACTAACTATAGTAAAACAAAAAACCATCCTTTTCAGGATGGTTTTGTATGATGATAAGTGTGTGTTTTATTTTATAAATTCAATTTTTTGAGCAGCTTCAAGGTTAACACTGTCAAAAAAGCCTTGTTCATTCATCCATTCGTCACTAAATACTTTACTCATATAGCGTGAACCGTGATCTGGGAATATTAATATTACATTACTGGTAGCGTCAAACTCTCCTTCTTCAGCATATTGTCTTACCGCTTGTAAAACTGCACCACTGGTATAACCTACAAAAAGACCTTCGGTCTTAGCTATATATCTTGCAGCATGTGCACTATCTTCATCAGATACCTTTATAAACTTATCAATAACATCAAAATCTGTAGCCGTAGGTATAAGATTTTTTCCTAAACCTTCTATTCTATACGGATAAATTTCTTTGCTATCAAACTCTTTAGTTTCATGATATTTTTTAAGTACAGAACCAAAAGCATCTACACCAAGGATTTTTACATCAGGATTTTTTTCTTTTAAAAACCTAGCTGTTCCAGATATAGTACCTCCTGTACCACTACAGGCTACAAGGTGGGTAATTTTCCCATTGGTTTGTTCCCATATTTCTGGTCCAGTAGTATTGTAATGAGCATCAACATTAAGGTCGTTAAAATATTGATTGATATATACAGATCCCTTAGTCTCTTCATGAAGCCTTTTGGCTACATTGTAGTAAGAGCGAGGGTCATCTGCCGATACGTTTGCAGGGCAAACATAAACCTTTGCCCCCATAGCACGTAGCATATCAATTTTATCTCTCGACGATTTAGAGCTTACTGCCAAAACGCAGTCGTAACCTTTAATAATACTTACCATTGCCACACTAAAACCAGTATTGCCCGAGGTAGTCTCTATAATAGTATCTCCCGGTTTTAGGATGCCTCTTCTTTCGGCTTCCTCAATAATGTATAATGCAATCCTGTCTTTGGTTGAATGGCCCGGATTAAAAGCTTCTACTTTCGCAAAAAAATTCCCTTCTAATCCTTCTGTAATTTTATTGATTTTAATCAGCGGTGTGTTACCAATTAATTCCAATACATTATTATAGGCTTTTATTTCTTCTTTCATAAAAAATAAGTTAATCAAGGTACACTGTGCATAAATTTTAGTAACCTCAAAACCATGCAAAGCTAACAAAAAAATTTTAATTACTTTTTAATTCCTTCTAAATCTAACAAAAAACTATATTCTTTGGCAACTTCTTTTAAGGCTTCAAATCGCCCTGAAGCTCCGCCATGTCCTGCTTCCATGTTAGTATCGAGGAATAATACATTATTATCTGTTTTTAACGCTCTTAAACGAGCTACCCATTTAGCAGGCTCCCAATATTGCACCTGTGAGTCATGAAGCCCTGTTGTTACCAACATATTAGGGTAGTCTTGAGCAGTTACATTATCATAAGGAGAGTATGATTTCATATAATCATACGATTCTTTTTCGTTAGGGTTACCCCACTCGTCATATTCTCCTGTAGTAAGTGGTATGCTATCATCTAACATTGTTGTTACAACATCTACAAAAGGTACTTGAGCTATAACTCCATTATATAATTGTGGAGCCATATTTACAACTACCCCCATAAGCAATCCTCCTGCCGAGCCTCCTTCGGCATACAAATGCTCTTTTGAAGTGTAACCTTCGGCGATTACAAATTTAGAACAGTCTATAAAATCAGTAAATGTATTTTTCTTTTTTAATAATTTACCATCTTCATACCATTCGCGCCCAAGGTCTTCTCCTCCTCTTATGTGGGCTATAGCATAAATAAAACCTCTATCTAGTAAACTAAGTCTTACTGATGAAAAATAAGGATCCATAGATGCTCCATACGAACCGTAAGCATATAATAGGAACGGATTGCTACCATCTTTCTCGATACCTTTTCTATATACCATAGAGATAGGCACTTTTGTACCATCATCGGCAGTAGCCCAAACACGCTCTTCTACATAGTTATTCTTGTCAAAAGTACCACCTAGTACTTCCTGCTCTTTCATAACTTCTTTTTCTTGCGTTTTCATATTGAAATCGATAACTGAAGATGGTGTAGCTAACGATTGATATCTGTAACGTAATACATCTGTATTAAAATCAGGATTTGCCGATGTACCTGCCGTGTAAGTTTCACTCTCAAAAGGCAGGTAATATTCCTCTCCTTTCCAAGGGTGTATTCTTATTTTACTTAAACCATTAGAACGCTCAGAGATTACCAAATAATCTTTAAAGATATCTATATCTTCTACTAATACATCCTTACGGTGGGGTATCATATCTGTCCAGTTATCCATACCTGTATTGGTCTCTGGAGTAACCATTAACTTAAAGTTAGTCGCTTTATCTTTGTTTGTAACAATATAAAACTTATCGGCATAATGCGAAATGTGATATTCTAACCCTCTAACTCTAGGCTGAAATACTTTAAAATCACCATCTGGCTTATTAGCATCAAGCGTTCTAAACTCGGTAGTAAGTGTACTACTACTACCTATAACTAAATATTTTTTAGATTTTTCTTTGTACACAAATACAGAAAAGGTATCATCTTCTTCATGATATATTATTTTATCATCAGTTGTTGATGTGCCTAACTTATGATTATAAACTTTCTCTGAACGTAGGGTAACAGGGTCTTTACGAGTATAAAAAAGTGTTTTATTATCGTTTGCCCAAGTAGATCCTCCTGTAGTGTTTTCTATTTTTACAGGTTGTATCTCGTTAGTAAGTAAGTTTTTTACTTGTATGGTGTATTGCCTGCGCGATACGGTATCTACACCAAAAGCTACCCATTTATTATCTTCACTTACATTAAGACCGCCAAGCTGAAAGTATGAATGTCCTTTTGCCATTTCGTTACAATCAAACATTATTTCTTCTTTAGCATCAAGGTTGCCTTTTTTACGCGAATATATAGGATAATCTTTGCCTTTTTCGTAGCGGGTAATGTAGTAATAACCATTATAGTAGTAAGGAACAGATGAATCGTCTTCTTTTATCCTACTCTTCATTTCTGTAAAAAGATCTTCTCTGAACGCTTTAGTATGTTCAGTCATCTTTTCATAGTACTCGTTTTCTTTATTCAGGTAGTCTATTACTTCAGGATCTTCTCTTTCATTAAGCCAATAATAATTGTCAATACGTACATCGCCATGTTTTTCAAGTTTCTTAGGTTTAATGGCTGCCGTTGGAGGCGTTTGTGTTTCTGTCATTGATTTATTTTTGTTTTCCTGATTGCAGGCAAAAATAATACAAACACAACTTATAAGTAAGACTTTCTTCATTCTATTTACTAGATTAGTGTATAACCATGCAATTTAATATTTTTGCTGCATATTAATTAATAAAATTCGTAAAAATGTTTGGAGATATGATGGGCATGATGGGTAAAATTAAAGAAACCCAGCAAAAAATAGAAGAAACTAAAAAAAGACTAGACACGGTACTCGTAGATGAACAGAGTAACGACGGGCTACTAAAAGTAACACTTACTGCTAACAGGCAAGTTAAAACTATAGCTATTGACGATAGTTTACTAGAAGACAAAGAGCAACTAGAAGATTATCTTGTGATTGTAATGAATAAAGCTATAGAAAAAGCTACAGCCGTAAACGAAGCCGAACTTAGTGCGGTAACTAAAGAAAGTATGCCAAACATACCAGGAATGGATATGTTTTCTTAATTAGATATTAGGTAAAAGCCATTAGATAATATCGTTTATAAAAGCTATAAGAAGAAATAACTGTCATTGCGAGCGCAGTGAAACGGAGCGTAGCAATCTTTTTTAGATTGCTTCGTCGTGCCTCCTCGCAATGACAGTTGTGCTTTCTACTATTGGCTAATGGCTTATGTCTATTATCTAAAAAGAGAGTTTACTCAACGATTCCATTACATATTGGTGCATTACCTCTTTATAATCTAGGTGGGTAACAATACGCAATTTGCCTTTACCCATACCGCTTATAAAGATGCTCTTTTGTTTTAATTTTTCTATAACAACCGCTTCGCTATACTGTGATTTAACAGAAAATATTAGCACGTTTGTTTCTACAGGTTCTACTTTTTCTACCCATTCGCATTGCTGCAATACTTCGCCTAGTTGTTTAGCTCTCTTATGGTCGGTTTCTAGCCTACCTACATTGTGTTGTAGTGCATATAAACCTGCTGCTGCAAGATATCCTGCTTGACGCATACCGCCACCCAGTATTTTACGGATGCGCAAAGCCCTATGCATTGTTTCTTTATCACCTATAAGCACTGAACCTACAGGAGCACCTAGCCCTTTAGAAAGACAAACCGATATAGTATCGAACAATTCTCCAAATTGTTTAGGGTGTTGTTTTTTGGCTACTAATGCATTCCAAAGTCGCGCACCATCTAAATGATAGCCAAGGTTATGCTTACTACACACCTCTTTTATAGCAGCAAGTGTTTCTATATCATAACAAGCGCCACCGCCTTTATTAGTAGTATTCTCAATACATACTAAACTAGTAAGCGGGCTATGGTAAAAATCAGGTGGGTTTATAGCAACTTCTACTTGCTCAGCAGTTATCATGCCCCTATCGCCATCAAGCAAGCAACATGATACTCCGCTATTAAAAGAAGCTCCGCCGCCTTCGTAATTATAAACGTGTGCCCATTTGTCGCAAATTAATTGATCGCCAGGATTAGTATGTAACTTTATAGCAACTTGATTTGCCATAGTGCCCGACGGAAAGAATAAAGCAGCCTCCATACCAAACAAATCAGCAATAGCCTCTTCAAGCTCATTTACTGTAGGGTCTTGTTTATAAACATCATCGCCCACTTTTGCACGAAACATTTGCTGTAGCATTTCATGGCTGGGTTTGGTTACAGTATCACTTACTAAATTTATTTCCATAGTATCGAAAGTATAGCTTACTTTTGCAACCACAAAACTACATTATTTATGACAAATACCGAACAAATTAAAGGTATTATGGAGCGCCTTGGTGCGCTGAGGAGGTATCTTTGACATCGACAGGAAGTTAATAGAAATTACCAACGAAGAAGAAAAAACTTTTGCTCCCGATTTTTGGAACAATACTAAAGAAGCAGAACGCCTTGTAAGAGAACTACGTTCTAAGAAAAAATGGGTAGACGATTATGAAAAAGCTAACGCATTAGGCGAAGAGCTACAAGTTATGTACGAGTTTTTTCGTGAAGGTGACGCCACCGAGGAAGAACTTGATAACCAATACCAACAAACTATTACTCACCTAGAAGCTCTTGAGTTTAAAAATATGCTATCTGACGAAGGCGATAGTCTGAGTGCTGTAGTACAAATAACAGCGGGTGCTGGTGGTACAGAGAGTTGTGACTGGGCTGCAATGCTTATGCGTATGTATATGATGTGGGGCGAAAAAGAAGGCTATAAAATAAAAGAGCTTAACTATCAGGCAGGTGAGGTTGCTGGTATAAAAACGGTAACACTTGAGTTTGAGGGCGATTACTCTTTTGGGTACCTCAAAGGAGAAAACGGTGTACATCGTTTGGTGCGTATCTCTCCTTTTGATAGTAATGCAAAACGTCATACCTCATTTGCATCAGTATATGTATATCCATTAGCAGATGATACTATCGAAATTGAAATAAACCCGTCAGACATTACATGGGAAACCATGAGATCTAGCGGTGCTGGTGGGCAAAACGTTAATAAAGTAGAAACAGCTGTAAGGCTGCGCCACCACCCTACGGGTATTATTATCGAAAACTCCGAAACACGTTCACAGCTAGATAATAAAACAAAAGCAATGCAGCTTTTAAAATCGCAATTGTATGAAATTGAGCTTAAAAAGCGACAAGCAGTACGCGATGAAATAGAAGCAGGAAAAATGAAAATTGAATGGGGTTCTCAAATTCGTAACTATGTCATGCATCCTTATAAATTAGTTAAAGATGTACGATCGCACCACGAAAGCAGCGATGTAGAGGGTATCATGAATGGAAACATTGACGAATTCCTAAAAGCATACCTCATGATGATGGGGCAAAAAGAAGAAGAATAAAACTTTTATATACTATTAAACTTAAATACAGTAGACATCCTAAAAGCAATTATAATTTTTTTAGACAATGTTTTTAGGGTGTTCTTTTTAACATAAATGTTTTTAATGTTAAAAAATATTGTATTTTGGTACAAGGTTTACTAAACATAGTATCTCACTAAAAAATCTATCTCTAAACTAAATGATTTTAGGCACACTAAATTTTATTCCGGAAACCGAGTCTCGACGACTTGAAAAGCTGCGTGAGTATCAAATACTAGACACGCACTCCGAAGACACTTTCGATAATATTGCTTTGCTAGCATCGCAAATATTTGGTGTTCCTAATGCCTTTATCTCATTTGTAGATGAAGAAAGGGTGTTTTTTAAATCAAACCTAAGCAGTCTTCCGTTTAACGAAGTAGACCGCAAACATAGTCTTTGCAGCCTTGCCATATTACACGATAAAGTTACCGTGTTTAATGACACTTACAAACATCCGCATTTAATGGAAACCCCCTATGTTAGTGAAAAAGGAGGTATACGTTTTTATGCAGGCGCACCTTTAAAGTCGCCTGAAGGACATAATATGGGTACTATATGCGTAGTAGACTCTATACCAAGAGAAACTACAGAAGAACAATTGGGAATGTTAAAGACTTTATCTAGAATCATAATCGATAAACTAGAAAATAAGCTACGCTATAATAAAGGTATTAAGTCGCAAATAAACTTAATGAATATTGCGTTACATGAAATTAAAAATCCGCTTGCTTCTATAAACTTAGCAAATGATATACTTATTAAAGATATTAGTAAGAAAGATAAAATGACGACAATGATAAAATCGTCTGTTTCTAGAATACAAAGTAAACTTGCCGATCTTTTAAAACAATCTGAAGAAGAAGAAAACAGTGACGTAATACTAGCTATAGAACCAGTAGATCTAAATGAAGTATTTACTAAAACACTGAATAACTTCGAGTTACTTGCTAGTAGAAAAAGACAATCAATAGAACTAAATTGCGAATGCAATCTGCCTACTATTAATGCTGATAAGGCTAAAATATCTGATGTGATGCACAATTTAGTAAGTAATGCCATAAAATATTCATACAAAGGAGCTACTATTAGTATAATGGCTCGAAAAATTGATGAAGTAGTAGAAATAGAAGTTCGCGATGAAGGGCAAGGACTTGATGACGATGATATGAAAAAATTATTTACCAAGTTTGCAAAACTTAGCTCTAAGCCTACTGGAAAAGAAACTTCAAGCGGACTAGGACTATCAATATCAAAATCCTTTATAGAGTTGCACAACGGTACTATAAGCGCAATAAGTGATGGTAAAGATAAAGGTACTTCGTTTATCATATCATTACCTATAGCTTATAAAAAGGATGAGGCTATAATGCATCATGAATACTAGGGTAAGGCTTGCTACCTATCCTAGTTCTTTATAAATTACGTCTCAAAATTTCTTTAAGAGGTTAATAATTGTTAACTTAATACCCTAATTAAGTTACTATTATGAACCATAATAAGGCGTTATTGCATACTCCTGCATTATCTCGAGAAAAATCATTAAAAACACTTGTTGAGAACCGTACTGTATACTCTTTAGACAACTGTGAACTAAACCTATTTGAAACCTACCAGGAATCATTATTAGTTCCCTTAAAGTTTAATGATTTAGTCGTAACCAGTATGCTGCGTGGCAAAAAAGTAATGCACCTTTTTGACGATCCCGCTTTTGAATACTTACCAGGAGAGACGGTAGTTGTACCCTCAAATGTAGAGATGAAAATAGATTTCCCTGAGGCATCTTCTAAAAACCCTACGCAATGCCTAGCCTTAGCTATAGATAATAATAAAATAAGTGAAACACTACATTTTTTAAATGAGCGATACCCAAAAGAGGAAGGTATAGATTGGAAACTAAATCATGATAATTATTTCTTTTATAATAACACGGAGCTTGCCGCTACTATAAATAAACTCATACGTGAATGCATGAGCACATCGGTAACTAAAGATGCTTTAGCCGACTTAGCTTTACAGGAACTTATTGTACGTATTATTCAAACCCAAACTGTAATTGCTATAGATCAAGAAAAAGATATGGTAACTGATAGTCCTATACATTATATTGCTGAATATATCAGGAAAAATATAACCCGTACTATTACACTAAAAGAACTCAGTAATAAAGCCTGTATGAGTACTACATCCTTTTACAGGTATTTTAAAAGAGAGTTGGGTATGAGTCCCATAGAGTTTATTTTAAATGAAAAAATAAAACAAGCGAAACAACTATTAAAAAACCCAAGTATGCAGGTAAACGAAGTATGTTTTCTTGCTGGGTTTGATGATTGTAATTATTTTATCAGGATATTTAAAAAACACGAAGGTATTACACCAAAGCAATATCAAATACTTAACATCAACAACTAAGCTTTGAAAAAAAATATATTAGATATAGTCTATAATTTTTTCATAGACTCTAATGATTTCAATGGAATTCCTTTAAGGAAAATTTCTAAAAACTTAAATATTGATTACATAAGCTCCATCGAAACTATAAAAGAATTAGTGAATGAAGATAAAGTATCTATACAGTCAAGTACAAACCCGAATATAATTGGGTTTCAACATTATCCACAAAACATACAAATTCAGATTCTAGAAGATGCAAAATTAATCGAAATTTCTTATTCAAAATTTGGAGATTTTACCATTGAAAGTGAAAATACTGAATTTCCAATATGCTTATATCCCTCAAAAGAGTATTTAGTTAAAAATAGGGATTTAAAGGATTTTGAAAGGGCGGAGTACTCAAAAAGATTGGCTTTAGCAGAGCCTCATTTAGAACCTGTATTTTTTGAAATGGATGTTTTGGATCGTTACATTACTGACCCGAGATATGACTTCAAATTTGAAGATTATTCTGGTAGCATAATTCATACTCATGATGAACAAGACACCCCTCATTTAAGAGAGGAAGATCAAATTTTTTTAAATACATTTGGATTAGCATTTGGCACGAATAATGACAGAATAATAGCTGTTTATTTAAGGTATTTAAAAGACTTAACACCTGATCATCAAACATATTGGAAAACTAAAGAAATAGGAGGTGCTTGTAAGGTACTCAAGGAATATCATGACAATATAGTTTTAGGTAATTGGAATACTTCATACTCAATTTTTAATGGTTTTATTGGTGAACTAAACTGCCTTTATGACTTAAGTCAGTTTATATTTAGTAAACCATTATTATTAAAAAAATTTAATGAAGAAAAACGTCTGCGAGAGTTTACATATTTTTTAAGCCCTACATCTAAAAATTATTCTGATTTTGTGTTGCTTTTAGACAAAATGATGTCTGAAAATCTAAATAAAGATTTTTTTAAAAATAAAGTTGAGTTGTTTGATTTAGAAGAATTAGGAAACGGAATTGTTGAGAGAAAACCTAAAGGAACAATCAGGCTTTTTGAAGAATGGATTTCAAGTCAATTTAAATCAAGTAACGATAATGATTTAAAGAATCTTTTTAAGATTTTTAAAGATATAAGAAAAGAACGTCAAAGCCCTGCACATAAGATAATAGAAAATAAATATGACAAAAATTATACCCAAAAGCGTATTGATCTAGTTAAAAAAGGCTACAACTCAATGAGAATCCTTCGTCATATTTTCCAACAACACCCTCACGCTAAAACATTTAACACACCTAAATGGCTTGAAAATTCAGACATAAAAAATTTTTAATAAATATTTTAATTCTCTTTAAATCGTAAAGGCTCTAAGTTATCCTGTTCTACCTCAGTAAAAAGTCGCGATTCTATTATAAATCTTTTGCCTGTAGGTATCTCTAACGAAAAACTTGCTCCCCTGCCCTGAGTAGCATTTAAAGTTAAGTGCGTGTGTTTCCAATATTCAAACTGGTCGCGACTCATCCAAAATTCACATCCTTCTACATCTCCTAAACATACATCGCTATCTCCTATTTTAAATTCTCCTTTCGAAAAGCACATGGGTTGCGACCCGTCGCAACATCCACCACTTTGATGAAACATTAACTCACCATGTCTTTCTTTAAGTTCGTTTATTAGTTCTATTGCTTTATCTGTTACATCTACTCTTTTATACATCTATTATTTTTTAGTATTAAAAATTTAAAAAAAGCCGCAGGTCTCAGTATATCACAAGTTGAAACCAACGGCTGTATTATTTAAATAGTGTTTTTACTTATCTGCTATTTGTAACACCATACGCCCATCTATTTGTCCTTTTTTCATTTTATCAAACACATCATTTATATCGTCTAGTTTAGCAGCAGTAACATTAGCTTTTACCTTACCTTCAACAGCAAATTGTATTGCTTCCTGAAGGTCTTTTCGCGTTCCTACAATAGAACCTCTAATAGTTATACGATTTAGCACGGTATCGAATATAGACAGATCAAAATTACCCGGAGGCAAACCGTTTAATGCCATAGTACCTTTTCGCCTTAATGTTTCAAGTCCTTGTTTAAATGCAATTGGTGAAACAGCAGTAACCAGAGCACCATGCATACCTCCAGTTTCTTTTTTAAGATACTCGCCTGGATTTTGTTCTTTGGCGTTTACTACCAAGTCTGCGCCGAGTCTTTTAGCTAAGTCTAGTTTATCATCAGCTACGTCAATAGCAGCTACATGCATACCCATAGCCTTAGCATACTGTACCGCCACATGACCTAACCCACCTATGCCAGAAATAGCAACCCATTCGCCCGGTTTGGTTTCAGTTTCTTTAAGTCCTTTATATACCGTAACTCCTGCACAAAGTATAGGTGCCATTTCTAGAAAGTTAACGTTTGAAGGTAAATGCCCTACATAGCGTGCATCAGCAATTACATATTCGGCAAAACCGCCATCTACACTATAGCCACCGTTTTCTTGCGTTTCACATAACGTTTCCCAACCTGTTATACAATAGTCGCAACAACCACAAGTACTGTATAACCAAGGTACACCCACAGCATCGCCCTCCTTTACATTATTAACATCTGGTCCTACAGCTACTACATAACCCACACCTTCGTGCCCTGGTATAAGTGGCATTTTAGGCTTTACTGGCCAATCGCCCTCTACAGCATGCAAATCGGTATGACACACACCACTAGCTATAACTTTTACTAATATTTGGTTTTTACCAGGTCTCTTTACTGCTACTTCTTCTATTTGTAATGGTTTGCCAAATTCGCGAATTACCGCAGCTTTCATCGTTTTAGGTAACATAATTTATTGATTTAGATTGTATTAAAGATATAAAAAAATAAGCTGTCCCTTTCAGGACAGCTTTGTCAGACAAAATATATTAGAAGAAGCCTAATTTCTTTTTATCATATGATATTAGCATGTTTTTAGTCTGTCTGTAATGTTCTAACATCATTTTATGATTCTCTCTACCAAAACCAGATTTTTTATATCCTCCAAACGGTGCATGTGCAGGATAAGCATGATAATTATTTACCCATACCCTACCTGCTTGTATAGCGCGTGGCACCTGGTATAGCTCATGAGCGTCGCGTGTCCATACCCCTGCTCCTAAACCATAAAGTGTATCATTAGCTATCTCTATAGCTTCTTCTACTGTTTTAAAAGTGGTTACACATACTACAGGACCAAATATTTCTTCCTGAAATATTCTCATTTTGTTATGTCCTTTAAAAATAGTTGGCTGAATATAATAACCTCCGCCAAGTTCGCCTTCTAATTTATTGACATCGCCACCTGTTAGCAACTCTGCACCTTCTTCTTTTCCTATTTTTAGGTACGATTGTATTTTTTCATATTGGTCATTACTTGCCTGTGCGCCCATTGCTACAGTGGAATCTAATGGGTTTCCAATTTTTATAGCTTCGGTACGGGCTACAACACGCTCCATGAATTTATCATAGATATCTTCATGCACTAAAATTCGTGATGGACAAGTACAAACTTCTCCTTGATTAAGCGCAAACATTACCGCACCTTCAACAGCTTTATCAAAAAAGTCATCATCTGCATCTGCTACCGATTTAAAGAAAATATTTGGCGATTTACCACCAAGTTCCATTGTAGATGGTATGATATTTTCGGCAGCATATTGCATAATTAAGCGACCTGTAGTTGTCTCTCCTGTAAAAGATACTTTAGCAATTCTAGGTGATGTTGCTAGTGGTTTACCTGCTTCTATACCAAAGCCGTTTACTACGTTAATTACACCCGCAGGAACTACATCTTTTATTAAGTCCATAAGTATCATAATAGACACAGGCGTTTGCTCGGCTGCTTTTACTATGGTACAGTTACCAGCAGCAATGGCAGGTGCTATTTTCCAGGTAGCCATAAGTAACGGGAAGTTCCAAGGGATAATTTGTCCTACAACCCCAATAGGTTCATGCAATGCTATACTTACAGTATTTTCGTCATGCTCAGAGATAGTACCTTCATCGGCACGAATTACTCCTGCAAAATAACGAAAGTGGTCTATGCATAAAGGTAAATCGGCTGCAAGAGTTTCTCTTACTGCTTTACCATTATCTATAGTTTCTACTGCTGCAAGATAATCTAAGTTGGCTTCTATTACATCTGCAATTTTATTTAAAACATTACTTCTATAAGCTGCCGATGCTTTTCCCCATGTTTCAAAAGCCTTATGCGCAGCATCTAGTGCTAAATCTATATCTTCTTTAGTAGAACGAGCTGCCTTGGCAAATACCTTACCATCTATTGGCGATACATTATCAAAATATTCTCCTTTTACAGGGGG
This sequence comes from Flavobacterium arcticum, assembly GCF_003344925.1. Taxonomy (NCBI): domain Bacteria; kingdom Pseudomonadati; phylum Bacteroidota; class Flavobacteriia; order Flavobacteriales; family Flavobacteriaceae; genus Flavobacterium; species Flavobacterium arcticum. The sequence goes on from NZ_CP031188.1 coordinate 2,572,527, forward strand.
CACAAATTTACCTCCAATGAAATTATCATACTTATCTTTAAACTCCGGTCTTTTAACTAAATTACTCATAATTATTGTCTTTAACTTGTTTGTTTATTCAAATTTAGTTAGCTACAACGTTATAGAATAGCATAAATCGGTCAATCAATAGCACAAATCGGTCAACCTTGCGTTTAATTATAATAATATTACTTTTTTAGAAAGCTAAAAATGATATTTTAACAAAAAAACAAACAAGTAGTTAAACAAATAGCAATTATAGTATCTATAAACAAAAACTTCCCGATGATATATCGGGAAGCTTAATTTATGTGAAGTAAAACTTTATCTAGAAAAGAGATATTATATAGTACAGTAGTGCTGCAATTATTGCCGATACTGGTATGGTTAGTATCCATGCCCAAAGCAGGCTAATGGTTACCCCCCAACGTACAGCAGATACCCTTTTAGTAATACCAACTCCTATTATAGAACCAGTAATAGTATGTGTAGTAGATACAGGAATACCAAAATGCTCGGCAGTATATAGCGTGATAGCCCCTGCTGTTTCGGCAGCAACCCCCTCTAAAGATGTTACTTTGGTAATTTTAGTACCCATAGTTTTTACAATCTTCCAACCGCCACTCATAGTACCTAGCGCGATCATTGCAAAACTGGTAAACGGTACCCACCCCCAATGTTCTACAAAATATTTAAACGGGTCGGCAGCAGTTTTATATTCTACCATTGGGTCTATTTGTGTATGATAATATATAACAGCAGCTCCAATAATCCCCATAACCTTTTGTGCATCGTTAGCACCATGCCCAAGGCTAAACAGTGCTGATGATACTAGTTGTAATCTTTTAAACCATTTGTCAGCTTTAGACGGGTTCGCCTTTCGGCAGATATTTAATATCAATACTGTTATAAAATAGGCGACTATCATACCTATTAATGGCGCCATAAATATAAACAGTATAATAGGTATTACTTTAGCATAATTTACTACAGTGTTCAAGTCAGCTCCATCAACAGTAAAAGCATGTGCTAATGCTGCTCCCATAAAACCACCTATAAGTGTATGTGAGGATGAAGATGGAATACCTAGTTTCCAAGTAAGAAGATTCCATGTAATAGCGGCTATAATACCTGCTAAAATAACTTCGAGCGTTATAAAATCTTCACTAACAGTTTTTGCAATGGTATTACCAATCTTAAACTCACCTATCCAATATCGCGAAATAAAGTAAGCCAAGAAATTAAAAAAAGCAGCCCAAAGTACTGCCTGAAAAGGAGTAAGTACTTTTGTGGCAACTATAGTCGCTATAGAGTTAGCCGCATCATGAAAACCATTAATGAAATCGAAAGCAAGGGCTAAAAATATAATTATTATAAGTAACGTCATGAATAACGGGTTGAAAAGTGGTTTTTATGAATGCTTTACAGCTATAGACTCTAAAACATTGGCTACACCCTTACATTTATCGGTTGCTGTTTCAAGGGCTGCAAGCACTTCTTTATATTTAATGACATTTATAGCATCTGTTTCATTTTCAAAAATATCAGCTACTGCTTTATCAAATACATTATCCGATTTACTTTCTAGCTTATATATTCGCTTACATATATCAGCTATCCCCTTTAGGTTATTCATACCTTTTAAGTCGGCAACAGCAAGTTGAATAAGTTGACATGCTTCAAGATTTATCTCTGTCATTTTTCTTATTGACTTGGTAATTTTTTCTACCTGATACAAACGCATCCTGTTTGCTGCACCATACATATAATCTGCCACGTTATCTATAGCCGATATAAGTGCATGTATATCTTCTCTATCAAAAGGAGTTATAAAATTACGACTAAGCTCAAGATTAGTTTGATGAGCAATGCCTTCTATTACGCTTTCAAGACGTTCTATCTCCATCAAAAACGCTTCTCTATCTTCTTTTGGTGTGTTTACTGCTTCGTGCATTTTCTCTGCCAGTAACACTAAATTTTGGGTTGCTTGCTCAAATAATGGGAAAAATTTCTTGTCTTTCGGAACAAGAAATTGAAATATGTTATTTATAGACATTTACGTTATTTTATGGTGGCAAAGGTAACTATGCAATGTTATCAAATGGTTAAATAATATTAAACTAAAGGTTACCTAAATAGTGTTGTTTAAAGAAAAAATAAAGCCGAAAAGTAAATTCATGTTACTTAACAAAACACTAAATAGCAGTTTATATGAACCTTAATAGAAAAAACCAGAATATTTTACAATATTTGCATCGCTTAACAATTAATTAAAGTATGATTTTAAGGTATAAAAAGCATTGTAGTATACTTTTGCAGTGCGTTTAAACCTCCATTAATAAAAATGAAACACAAAAAAAAATCAATTCCTTCCCCTAGTCTACTTGGTAGACTTTCTAATGAAAAGTATTTTTTAATTTTAATATTAATTGTTTTTATACTTAGCGCAGTATTTTATGGGCAACCACAAATAGCAATGTGGATTGGTTTTCTTATTGCAGCCTATGCAACAGTGTCTAATGATAGTATACAGTCTTTAGGAACATTTATAGAAAGTAACAAAGACAAAAAATGGTATTTGCTCTGGATTTATGTTGGATCCTTATTTTTAATAACAGTTACCATAAGCTGGGTTATTTATGATGGAGATGTTACTTATCAACGTCTTTTAGACTCTGACGGAAATAGTAAATTTCCTCATCCAGAAAACTTCTCGTTTTTCATGCTTATGGCACCTTTAGTGCTACTTATACTTACGCGATTAAGAATGCCTGTATCTACTACATTTTTAATGCTAAGTGTCTTTAGCTCCTCATCGAGTGGTATTGTATCAATGATAGGCAAAAGTGTATCGGGCTACTTTATAGCCTTTATAGCATCATTAATAGTATGGTACTTTGGGTATGAGTATATCCGTAAAAAGTTTAAAAGCCGAAAAATACATCCTATGTGGGTAGTAGGTCAATGGTTAGTAAGTGGTTTACTATGGTCAGTATGGGTAATGCAAGATGGTGCTAATATAGCAGTGTTCTTACCTCGTAGACTTGGCACAGGGCAGTTTGTTGCTTTTAGTTTAATAATATTCTTAGGACTTGGATTGCTATTTTACCTTAGAGGAGATAAAATTCAGAAAGTAGTAAGTGAAAAAGCACGTATCTCTGATATAAGAGCTGCAACACTTATCGATTTCACCTATGCGCTTATACTTATTTACAAGCTATTTATTAGTACTGTACCTATGAGTACTACATGGGTTTTCTTAGGACTTATAGGCGGACGTGAAATTGCCATAAACCTTGCACGACTTAAAAAAGGTAAAAAACACAAAACAAAAGCAATGCGAATGATAGGTAAAGACTTTTTATTTGCATCTATAGGTTTAATAATATCTTTAATATTGGCTTCTACAGTAAATGTAGCAATACGTAGAGACCTTTTAATTTTCTTAGGATTTTAATTAACCACATAATTATATATCAAAAAAGAGCAACACTTGTGTTGCTCTTTTTTTTTACAACAAGCCAATATATATTTTTTGTAAGTACAGTTACTATATCATATCAAATATCAAACGATTTCGTATTTTAGCGCTCCAATAGTACAGTATCAATAAAACTTAGCATTATACCATGGATATTAACTTCAACAAAAACGAAGATCATAACAAACTTTTAGTGTCTGAAATGAAACGCAGACTAACGCAGGTAAAACTGGGTGGTGGCGAAAAAAGAATAGCAAAACTGCACGCACAAGGCAAAATGACAGCCCGCGAGCGTATTGATTATCTTTTAGATAAAGACAGTAAGAGTATAGAGATAGGAGCTTTTGTTGGCGATGGTATGTATGCCGAACACGGTGGCTGCCCATCAGGTGGTGTAGTGATAAAAATAGGCTACATTAAAGGTAAACAATGTATGGTAGTGGCTAATGATGCTACTGTAAAAGCCGGTGCATGGTTCCCGATAACAGGGAAGAAAAACCTACGCGCTCAGGAAATAGCTATGGAAAACAGACTGCCTATCATCTATCTTGTAGATAGCGCAGGAGTTTACTTACCAATGCAAGATGAAATATTCCCTGACAAGGAGCATTTTGGGCGTATTTTCCGTAACAATGCCATAATGAGTAGTATGGGTATAACCCAAATAGCTGCTGTAATGGGTAGCTGTGTAGCAGGTGGTGCATACTTACCTATAATGAGTGATGAAGCACTTATAGTAGATAAAACAGGAAGTATTTTCTTAGCTGGTAGCTACCTTGTAAAAGCAGCCATTGGCGAAAGCATCGATAACGAAGCTTTGGGCGGTGCCACTACACATTGCGAAATATCAGGAGTAACCGACTATAAAGCTAAAGACGATAAAGACGCTCTCGATACTATAAAAAACATAGTAGATAAAATAGGTGATTATGACAAGGCAGGTTACAATCGTATAAAAGCCGAAAAACCTGCTCTAGAAGAAAAAGACATATATGGTATTATACCAAAGGCGCGTAACGAGCAGTATGACATGATGGAAATCATTAAACGCTTAGTAGATAATAGTGATTTTGAAGAATATAAAGCTGGTTACGGACAAACCATTATTACAGGCTATGCCCGTATAGATGGCTGGGCAGTAGGTATTGTAGCCAACCAACGTAAAGTGGTAAAATCTAAAAAAGGAGAAATGCAATTTGGTGGTGTTATCTATTCTGATAGTGCCGATAAGTCTACACGCTTTATAGCCAACTGTAACCAAAAGAAAATACCACTTGTATTCCTACAAGATGTTACAGGATTTATGGTAGGCTCCAAGTCAGAACACGGCGGTATTATAAAAGACGGTGCTAAAATGGTAAATGCCGTTAGTAACTCGGTAGTACCTAAGTTTACCGTTGTAATAGGGAACTCCTATGGGGCAGGAAACTATGCTATGTGTGGTAAGGCATACGACCCTCGACTAATATTTGCATGGCCAAGTGCCGAACTTGCCGTAATGGGTGGTACACAGGCAGCCAAAGTATTAATGCAGATAGAAGCATCATCATTAAAAGCAAAAGGCGAAAAAGTAGATGAAGCTAAAGAAAAAGAACTTTTTGATAAAATAAAAGCCCGTTATGACGACCAGGTATCGCCATACTATGCAGCATCACGCCTATGGACAGATGGCATTATTGACCCACTAGATACTCGTAAATGGATATCTATGGGGATAGAAGCTGCCGACCATGCTCCTATTGAAAAGAAATTTAACCTAGGTGTTATACAGGTTTAATTACAAGAAAATAAAATTTCATATATTAACCTGCTGATTCTTTCAGCAGGTTTTTTATTTAAATGTTACAATAGTATGAAGATATTCGGTGCTTTATTTTTGCTTCTGTCATTTGCACTTACTGTAAATGCACAAACCATCACAAGGCGCGACAGTTTACAGGGCGGTTTACGATCTGAACGCACCAGCTTTGATGTGCAACGCTATGACCTCAACATAACTGTAAATCCTGATAAAAGATACATTAGTGGGTATAACAATATAACCTTTAAAGTGATTGAAAGTACAAAACGTATTCAGCTTGACCTATTTGAAAATATGCAGGTTGATAGCATTATTTATGATACCAAAAAGCTAGTATATAAAAGAGATAATGATGCTATTTTTATAACATTCCCTAAAGAATTAAAAAAAGGCAATACCGAGAAAGTCCGTTTTTATTATAGTGGTACTCCTATAGTGGCTCGTAATGCCCCATGGGATGGCGGATTTGTTTTCAGTAAAGACAATCAGGGTAAGCCATGGGTAGGTGTTGCGGTGCAAGGTACGGGAGCAAGCCTATGGTATCCTGTAAAAGACCATCAAACGGATGAACCTGATAATGGCGCTACTATAAAAGTAGCCGTACCGAATGGATTGATGAATGTAAGTAATGGACGTTTTACAGGCAGCGAGGATTTAGGTAATGGTTATACCCGCTGGGACTGGGAGGTAAAAAACCCGATAAACAATTATGACATTACAGTAAATATTGCTGACTATGCTCATATACATGATAACCTCAACGGACTAGATTTAGACTATTATATACTAAAAGATAATGAAGAAAAAGCACGCAAGCATTTTGAAGAGGTAAAACCAATGATAGAATGTTTTGAAGCTAAATTCGGGAAATATCCTTTTTATGAAGATGGTTACAAGCTGGTAGAAACTCCGTACTTGGGTATGGAACACCAGAGTGCTGTTGCTTATGGAAACAATTATAAAAAAGGCTATAGAGGTATGGATTTATCCTATTCGGGTATAGGGATGCTGTTTGATTTTATTACCATACACGAAAGCGGACACGAATGGTTTGGCAATAGTATTACCAGTACAGATGTTGCCGATATGTGGATTCATGAAGGTTTTACCACTTATTCAGAAACCGTATATGTAGAGTGTCGTTATGGCTATGACAAAGCCATGAAGTACATTAACGGGCAGCGCAGGAACGTGCAGAACGACAAACCTGTAATTGGTATTTTTGGCGTTAACAGAGAAGGCTCTAGCGATATGTATTACAAAGGTGCATTAATGCTGAACACTATACGCCATATTGTTAACGATGATGATAAATGGTGGGCTATGTTATTAAATTTCTCTAACACCTATAAAAAGCAAATTATAAATGGTGAAAACGTAGTTACCTTTTTTAATAGAGAAAGCGGTATAAACCTTACACCTATTTTTGAGCAATATTTAAATTACACCAATATTCCTGTACTGCAATTACGTATGAATAATGGTAGCCCTGAATACCGTTGGGAAACGGATGTAAAAAATTTTATTATGCCCGTTGATATTATAACTCATAAAAATGAAGTAAGACTTAATGGTACTAATAACTGGCAGGCTATTGATGTAAAAGCTAAGAGCCTCAAGGATATTGAAGCTCTTAAAAATAGGTTTTATATAAAAGTAGAGAAGCTTTAAGCTACTGCCATACTTTTATCGCGTATTACTTTACCCGAAGGTGTTTCGGTAAATTTCTCTATAAATAATATTTCTTTAGGCTTTTCAAACTTACTTAGTTTCGAAAATACTTTTTTATCAATTTCATACGTACTGCCTTCTACAACCAGTACAAGTTTTTCGCCTAATTTTTCATCTGGCACACCTTTTACAAAGTAACGCCCTTCTATAAGCCCTGAAAGTTTTTCTTCTATCTGCTCGGGGAAAAGCTTTATACCTCCGCTATTAATAACATTGTCATACCTGCCCATCCATATAAACTGTTCATCGTTTACTATAGTAACAATATCATTAGTAACTACAGGTTCATCGCATAGTACATAAGGATCTATTACAAGACATTCCCTGTCATCCTGACTTATATTTACATTGGGCAGTACAGTAAAGGCTTCCTCTCCTACTCTTTTTGCAGCAATATGGGTTATGGTTTCGGTCATACCATACGTTTCATATATTTTTGTAGGTACTTGCTTCAATTGTTCTGATAATGATTGGTTTACCTTAGCTCCTCCTAATATCAGTTTCTTTACTCTATGCAGTTTATCTAAAGAATGTTCTGCTTGCAAAGGTACCATAGCAGCAAAATTGTATATTTTATCTCCACGCTCTAAAGGGTTTGTAGTTGGCTCTACTAAGTCTAGCTCCCATCCTAAAATAAAAGCTCTTACTAGCATCATTTTACCAGCCACATAAGCTGTAGGTAAACAGTGTAATACTTGTATTTTAGGGTCAAGGTCAAAAAATAACCCTGTGGCAAGTGCCGAGTTTACCATTGCCTGTTTATCTACCTGTATCATTTTTGGCAAACCTGTTGTCCCCGAGGTTTGCATGGTAATAAAATTGTTATTATCAAACCAATCCAATATAAAATCGCCTACAGCTCTTTCATAAGGTTGTCCTTCTTTAATAAAGCTATAGGCTATTCGGCACAAATCATTTTCAGTAAGATGAAAACCATTTAATTTAAAACTATTATGTACAAAATGATAATTTGGTTCGTTCATAAGTTACATTATTTTGGTTAATCTTCGGTTAATCGAATACGCCCAGTAAGTTTTTCTTTCCAGCCACTCCAGCCATATTTTCTACTAAAGATAAATAAAAGAATTGGATATAGTATAAGAAGGGGGACTAATATGTCAAATCCTGCCGATGGTTCAGACATATCTTTTAATACAGAATCTGTCTGGAAAGCAGTCCAATCAGAAGTTACCAATAATGCCGATATAAGATTATTTGCCGCATGAAAACCAAGTGCTAATTCTATACCATCATCCATTAATGTCATGATACCCAATAAAAAACCTGTCCCTATATAATAGAGTAATAGTATATAACCAATTTTACCTACTTCGGGGTTTGCTATATGCATCACACCAAAAAGTACTGATGTAATAATAAGCGGTATCAACCTGCTTCTGGTAGCTACACCTATACCCTGCATTAAATAGCCTCTAAAAAAGTATTCTTCAAAACTCGTTTGCAAAGGCACCATCAATATAGCGGTAACAGCTAGTATGGCAAAAGGGATAGGCTTAAAGTTAAGTACAAAGTTTTCAGGTGCTGTTACATAGGCAATACCTATCAATAGTGCTGTAATACCTCCCCAAAGCCCAAACGAAAACCAAATACGTTTCCAGTCTACTTCTTCCCTAGCAGTTGTAAGGCTCGTTATACTTTGTTTTTGTACATATTTTACCCATAGTAATAATACTCCTAAAAGCACAGCCATAGGTAACAGAGTTTCTATAAATACCCTGTTAGCTCCTTTTTTAGCAATCTCTTCGCGCAATAACTCTTCTACATCTATATTTAGTAATGCTATCGCCGCATAGTTTAACACAATAAGTCCTAAAAAAACTATAGGTATAGGTAGATATTTTACAAAATCAAAATTCTCTGAGTATGCCTTTTTTATATACATTCGTTAATTAAATCTTAGAATTGGACTAATATACTTCTATTTTGATTATTAATAGTTTTCTTTGCAAAAAAAGAAATATGATAACTATATACCATAACCCAAGGTGTAGTAAATCTCGTGAGGGACTGCAATTACTGGAACTACAAGACAAACCCTTTACTGTTGTAAAATACCTGAATGAACCATTAAGCAAACAAGAACTTACAACACTCATTAAAAAACTAGCTATCAACCCGATAGACCTTGTAAGGCAAAAAGAAGCCATCTGGAAAGAACAATATAAAGGGCAAGAACTTACTGATGATGCTATTATTGATGCAATGGTACAACATCCCAGTCTTATAGAGCGCCCTATAGTAATAAATGGCGATAAAGCTGTAATAGCCCGTCCTGCTGAGAATATCAAATCAATACTTTAACAAACTTTTAAGATTAACTCTTTAAACCCGCTACAGTTTTTGTAGTCTTAAAGACTAAATTTATACCGATATATATTTCATGAAAAAATTACATACCGTACTTGTACTGCTTTTTGTACTGTCATCTGCCTTTACCTTTGCACAAGGAAAAGTAAAAATAACAGGAAAAATTATAGAACAAGAAACAAAGCAACCGCTTGAATTTGCAACAGTAACCATACAAACAACTGACAATGTAACTGTAAACGGTGGACTTACCGATGTAAATGGTGAATATAATATAGATGTACCACCTGGTACATATAATATAAAGTTTGATTTTATTTCATTCGAATCAAGTGTAATAAGTAATAAAGAAGTAAGTAGTAATATAAATCTAGGTGTTACAGCAATGGCTCCTGATGCTACACTACTAAACGAAGTAGAAATTGTTGCCGAACGCTCTACTGTAGATATTAAGCTCGATAAAAGAGTATATAATGTAGGTAAAGACATGATTGTGAAAGGTGGTAGCGTAAGCGACGTACTAGATAATGTACCATCAGTAACCGTAGATGTAGAGGGTAATGTAAGTCTTAGAGGTAACGAAAGTGTTACTATATTAATAGACGGACGACCATCTAGCCTTGCTGGTAGTAATATAGCTGAAGTTTTACGTGTATTACCTGCCGACTCTGTAGAAAAGGTTGAGGTGATAACCAATCCTTCTGCGCGTTATGATGCTGAAGGTGGCGGAGGTATTATAAATATTGTATTGCGAAAAGGAAAAGCCAATGGCTTTAATGGTTCTATAGTAGCTAGTACAGGTATTCCTGACAATCATGGCATTAGTGCTAACCTTAACTACAGGAGCGATAATTATAATCTTTTTTCTAACTTAGGATATAACTATAGAAATAGCCCAGGTAATTATTTTACCGATGCTGAATATTTTGATGAAGATGGTAATACAGCTAGCTTTGTAAATGAAAAAAGAGATAACGAAAGAAAACGTAAAGGCTATAATGCTAGTTTTGGTATGGACTTATTTCTTAATAAAAGTACTACATGGACTAACTCTATTAGCCTTAGAAACAGTAACGGTGATAACCCAACCGACACTTATTATGATTATTATACTGCAGATGGTACATATGATAAAACACGCTATCGTTTTAACCTAGAGGACGAAGAAGACAAAAACATTCAGTTCTCTACCAACCTTGTAAAGAAATTTAATGAAGACGGGCATGAGCTTAGTATAAATGGCTCTTTTGCAAAAAGTACTGATTATGAAACAGCACAGATAGACGATGTTGTACTAGGTACTACAACCCCTGATATTGACAACACCTACCAAAGAACCCTTAATGATGAAGATGAAAAACGAGGCTTAGTACAAGCAGACTATGTATTGCCTTTTGGTGAAGGAAGCCAGTTTGAGGCTGGATATCGTGGTAGCTTTGTAGATCTTACTACAAATGCTAAAACAGAAACACTAGAGAGCAATGCTTGGATTATAGACCCTAACTACACTAGTTTATTAGAATATAAAGAAAATGTACATGCATTATACATGCAATATGGTTCTAAATTTGGGAAATTCTCCTACTTACTAGGATTACGCTGGGAAGACTCTGATATAGAAGTAAACCTACTTAGTAATGATAATTATAACAATAAAAAATATAATAACTTTTTCCCGAGTGCTTTCCTTACTTATGAGTTTATCGAAGGTACAAGCGCTAGTATAAGCTACAGCCGTCGTATTAACAGACCTAGAGGGCGTTTTATTAACCCTTTTTCAAGTCTTGCTAGTAACATAAACATCTTTACAGGTAATCCTGACCTTAACCCATCTATGACGGATGCCTTTGATTTAGGTTTTCTTAAAAAATGGGATAAAATTACATTTAGTACCTCAGCATATATTAATGTTACCAATGATTCTTTCCAGTTTGTACGTAGAGAATCGGGCGATTTTGTAACACAAACAGTAGGTGGAGCTGATATTATTGACGAAAACAATGAGGTTGTCGAGGTTGTTGATGGCGCCGATATTAGAACACCCGTTATACTAACTACTCCTATTAACCTTGCTAAAGAATATCGTTTTGGTTTTGAGTTTAACATTAATTACACCCCATACAGATGGTGGAGATTAAATAGCAACTTCAACTTTTTTAGAAATGAAATAGATGGCGATTATACTTATACTGACTTTCAAGGGGATGTAGTAACACAAAACTTTGATAACACAAACTATAGTTGGTTTACACGTATAAACTCTAAGGTAAACCTACCTCTTAAAATAGATTGGCAACTTAACGCCGACTATAGAGGTCCAAGAAAAAATGCACAAAGTGATTATAAAGGAATATTTTCGGCTAATACTGCTATAAGTAAAGATGTCCTTAAAGAACGTGCTACCATAAGCCTTAACGTAAGTGATATATTTAACTCTAGAAAAAGAAAACTTAACTCTAGTCTAGCTCAGGTAGATTCTTACACCGAGATGCAATGGAGAGAAAGACAAGTAACCCTATCGTTTACTTATCGTTTTAATACTAAGAAAAATGATAAAGAACAACGTGGCAGCCAACAAGGAGAAGGCAGCGATGATTTTATGGGAGGAAAATAAAAAAACAATAAAAAATTATAAAAACTGCCCTCAAAAAGTTAGATACTTTTGAGGGCAGTTTTTTTATTATTTAAAAAGAGATAGCGTAACCCTATTAGGACATCCATTATAATTAATATTATTTAAGTCAATACCTGCCTGTTGCATATTAATAAGTAATGGTCGATTATCATTATAATAAAGCCTATCATTATAACCAATATATACATTACGCTCACCATAATCAAAATTATCTGATGTGTAATTATAGTAACCAAACACTTTAGTAAAGTTATCATTATAAAAAGAAAAATTAACGGTAACCTGCGGTGTATAAGCTACTCCTTTTTTTACAGCCAAAGAAAGGACATTAGGTAGTTCTTGAGCATAAGATACTGCTCCTACTAAAAACATTACTAGAACAATTATTTTTTTCATAATCTTTTAGTTTAGTATGATGTACTAACAAATATAATCAAAAAAGGTATCCTATATATTAGGATACCTTTTTTGATTATGTTTATAGCCAACTCTAAACTATTAAGGGAAAATACCTCTTTGCTTATATGCCATCTCTATACGTGTTAATGCTTGGATATAGGCAGCTGTTCTCCAATCGGTTTGATATTGTACTGATGTAGTAACAACTTTGTTAAAAGCATCTTCAAGTTTTTTTCTCAACTTAACTACAACATCGTCCATACTCCATATCTCACCATTACGATTTTGTAACCATTCAAAGTAACTACCAATAACTCCTCCAGAATTACATAATATATCTGGTATCATATCAATACCTCTTTCAAGCAATATTATTTCGCCATCAGTATCTACAGGACCATTTGCACCTTCGGCAATAACCTGTGCTTTAATACTAGATGCATTTTCATCTGTTATTTGGTTACCCAATGCAGCAGGTATAATTACATCGCACTCTATACCAAAAAAGGCATCTGATGCATAATCTTGACTGCCTGCATATCCTGTTATAGTAGCATTTTCTGTTTGGTATCTAAATAAAGACTCAGGATCTATACCCTCTGGGTTATATATTGTTCCTGTAGCATCTTGTACTCCTACCAATATAGCACCATTTTTGTGCATAAAGTGAGCAGCCCAGTATCCTACATTACCAAAACCTTGTACTATATATTTTTTCCCCTCAAGAGTAACTCCTTTTACTTTAGCCCAAGACTCAAGCGTTACCACTACTCCAAAACCTGTAGCTCTATCACGTCCTTCAAGCCCGCCAGAACCTACAGGTTTCCCTGTAACTACGTGTTGGTTTTTAGAACGTTCTGATGGTGATTTAGTCGACATATATGTGTCGGCTATCCATGCCATCATCTGTGCATTAGTATTAACATCTGGTGCAGGTATATCGTGCTCTGGCCCTATATTATCGCCAAGAGCATAAGTAAACCTTCTAGTTATTCTTTCTAATTCAGATAGAGAGTATTGTTTTGGGTCAATTTGAATACCTCCTTTACCTCCTCCGTAAGGAAGTCCTGCTAACGATGTTTTCCATGTCATCCAAGTAGCCAATGCTCTTGCAGCATCAATATCTACCGTTGGGTGATACCTTAGTCCACCTTTATAAGGTCCTAAAGCATTATTGTGTTGTACACGATATCCTGTAAATACCTCTACTGTCCCATTATCCATTTTTACCGGAAAATGCACAACAATTTCGTTATTGGTGATCGATAAAATTTTCTTTACACTTTCATCCAGTCCCATAAGCTCTGCGGCTTTCTCAAACTGGTTTTTAACATTTTCATACATGCCCACTCGGGGCTTAACTGCTGTTGCCATAATTATTGAGTTACAACCTTATGTTGATATACTGTTTTTTAGCTTTCGAAAAAGCACACAAATATATAGCAAGTTTACGATAACTTAATACATCCTGTTGACAATTTTTTAATAATACTACGTTAAAATTATCATTGCCTCAATTTAAACAATTACAACCTTAGTTAAAATACATAATACACAATACAACCTTGTATTCTTGCCTAAAAAACAAGTTAATTATAACTACAAAACAAAGATTGGTTTTAGTTAAATAAACTATAATATCACAAGGAGTCCTCTATTTGGCTTTTTGACACCGTAGATTTTGATATATTTGTAGTTATTACAATTAATAAGTTAAAAATGAAACTGGAACAAATTTATACAGGCTGTATAGCACAAGCAGCATACTACTTGGAGAGTAATGGCAAAGTTGCCATATTTGACCCACTTAGAGAAGTACAGCCCTATATAGATAAGGCTACTAAAGATAATGCTACCATAAAATATATATTTGAAACGCACTTTCATGCCGATTTTGTATCAGGGCATATTGATTTGGCACAAAAAACAGGTGCAAAGATTGTTTATGGACCTACGGCGCAGCCTAATTTTGAAGCGATTATTGCTACCGATGGGCAAGAGTTTAAAGTTGGTAACTATACTATAAGAGCAATACATACTCCTGGTCACACACTAGAGAGTACCTGCTACCTACTTATAAATGAAAATAATGAAATGCATGGCATAATAACAGGTGACACGCTATTTATTGGCGATGTAGGTCGTCCTGACCTTGCACAAGCACTTACAGAAGAGCTTACTCAAGAAATGCTAGCATCACACTTGTATGACTCTTTGCGAAATAAAATAATGCCATTACCCGATGATATTATAGTATACCCTAGCCATGGCGCGGGGAGTGCTTGTGGTAAGAATATGAGCAAAGAAACAACTGATACACTGGGCAACCAGAAGAAAACAAATTATGCGTTACGCGCAAATATGACCAAAGAAGAATTTACAGCAGAGCTTCTTGATGGGCTGGGTGCACCACCTGCTTATTTCCCTCAAAATGTAATGCTAAACATACAAGGTTATGATAGTCTTGATACTGTAATGAACAAAGGGCTTACTGCGTTAAACCCGCAAGAGTTTAAAAACATGGCAGAAACTTCAGTAGCTATTATACTTGATGTAAGAACAGAAATAGATTTTGCTGCACAACATATACCTGGTAGTATATTTATAGGACTTAATGGTGGCTTTGCCCCATGGGTGGGTGCTTTAATACGCGATGTTAAACAACCCTTACTATTAGTAACGCCCGAAGGGAAAGAAAGTGAAGCTATAACACGATTAGCGAGAGTAGGTTTCGATAACACATTGGGCTACCTTAATGGTGGTATAGCAGTATGGACAACAGTAGGCTATGAAACTGACAATGTTCGCTCTATAACTCCTGAAGTTTTTGCAGAGAACTATGCAAAGCATAAAATAACAGTAGTAGATTCTCGCAAACCAAGCGAATATAATAATGGACATATACTAGATGCTCTAAATATACCTTTAGACTTTGTTAACGAACAGCTAGCAGAAGTACCTAAGGAAGAAGATTTTTACATACACTGTGCTGGTGGTTACCGCTCTGTTATTATGGCATCTATACTAAAAGGTAGAGGATATCATAATATGATTAATGTAGAAAAAGGATTTGGAGGTATAAAAAATACAGCTGTAAAAACTACTCTTAACACAGTAGAACCTGCTTAAAATATAAAACTTTAAATTAATTTTCGGGTGAAGCTGCAACAATCCGATTTTTGAATACTTTTGCAGCACTAAAATAACATAATAATTATGAAAAAAATTCTTTTATTTCTTGCTCTATCAGCAGCCTTTGTATCCTGTGATAAACCAGCAGAAAACGAATATGAAATTACAGGTACTATTGCAGATGCCTCTATGGATGGTAAAAATGTAATACTTGAAAAACAAGGCGGATATACAGGCTTTACACCTGTAGATACAGTAAAAGTAGAAAATGGAAGGTTTATTTTTAAAGATACTGTTTCTGCTCCATCATTACATTTTCTTAGCTTTGAAGGAATACCTGATCAAAAAGCTAGTTTAATATTAGAAAACGGAAAGATTACTATAGCCATAAATAAGGACACTTTAGATAACTCTATTCAAGGTGGTACATATAACAATGAAAAACTTTATGAGTACTCTAAAACAATGAAGGCTAAAAATCAGGAAATTTCTAAATTTAAAGCTGATAATACTCCTTTAATGATGGAAGCTACCCAAAAGAATGATACAGTAGCAATGAAAAGACTTAATGATGAGTATAAAGCTATTGCTGATGACATGGAAAAAAGCACTGTTGACTTCATTAAAAACAACCCTAAAGCTTACATTAACGCTTTAATATTTCCGCGATTAATGAACTCTAGAAATCTTGATGATGCACAAATAAAAGAGCTATATGATGGTCTTGATGATGAGGTGAAAAACACAAAAGAAGGTAAAGAAATTGGCGATATGTTTGCTGCTAGCGTTGGTAATATAGCTCCTGAATTTTCTGCTCCTAACCCAGAGGGTAAAACAGTATCTCTAAAAGATGCTATGGGTAAAGTTACCATTATCGACTTTTGGGCGTCATGGTGTGGACCTTGTAGAAAAGAAAATCCTAGTGTAGTGGCTATGTATAACGAGTTACACGAAAAAGGGCTTAACATCATTGGAGTATCTTTAGATAAAGATGCAGATGCATGGAAAAAAGCTATTGCTGATGATAACCTTACTTGGAGCCATATATCTAACTTAAAATTCTGGGAAGATCCTATTGCTAAGCAATATGGTGTACAATCTATACCAGCTACTTTTATATTAGATGCTAGCGGAAAAATAGTCGCTAAAGACCTTAGAGGCGAAGAACTAAAAGCTAAAGTAAAAGAACTTTTAGGAGAGTAATTTTCTAAAGCTATATAACATAAATAAAAAATCTCCTCTGGGAGATTTTTTATTTATTTAACCTACAATAAGTTACAAAATAGTTACTAAAATAGGCAAATTTATATTTGTTTAATAAAAAAACAACTGTATATTTGCATCCGCATTTAGGGAATACTTCTACTAGTATTACAGCCTAAAATTGGGGAGATACTCAAGCGGCCAACGAGGGCAGACTGTAAATCTGCTGGGAAACCTTCGCAGGTTCGAATCCTGCTCTCCCCACAAAAAGGGAATTATCGTAAAGATGATTCCCTTTTTTAATATAATAAACTTTAGAAGATATAAATATTACCTTTGTGCTCTTTATATAACTACAAAACATGAATAAACTACTTTATATATATATACTTCTCGTTATTACCCCAAGTTTATTAATAGCGCAAAATAACGTTGTTGTTCCTGACCGTTCTGATAAAACGATATGGCAAGACTTTACTTATGATATGGGAAATGTATTTAAGGCTGCTGGGTATACCTATACAAGACCATTACATTGGCAAGGAGACGATTTTTTAAAACTAGGAGGAGTTGCTGCAAGTACCTATGGTTTGTATCTTGTAGACGACAATATTCGTCGAGAATTTTTAAACCATAAAAAAGATGTTCCTAATGTACTATTGAATTACGGATGGTATGCAGGTAGCCCACAAAACAACTATGGTTTTACGGGAGCAGTATACCTAACAGGGTTATTTAGCAAAAACCCAAAATTAAGACGTACAGGCGTACTTTTAATATCTGCAGCAACCACAACGGGTTTTTTGCAGCAATTAACAAAATCTGCCGTTGGTAGAGCGAGACCAGGGTCTGATTTAGGGAAAAATCATTTTCGTCCCTTTGGAGGGAGTGCAAAATATCGTTCTTTTCCTTCAGGGCACGGTGTACTAACATTTACAAATGCCCATGTAATAGCAAAACAGTTTGAAAATATTTGGATAAAAGCAGGCATCTACGCTGTAGGTATCGTGCCAGGAGCTTCTAGAATTTATGCCGATGCGCACTGGGCTAGTGATGTTTTTTTAAGCTGGGCTACAAGCTTTTTTGTAGTAGAAGCAATAGACATTTACTTAGACCGAAAATATGATGAAAAGTACAATAACAAAAAGCCGCTCAAAACATCATTATCATTAACGTTTAATGGTAATCTTATTGGTGCAGTTTATACGTTTTAACGCTAACAGAGCAAATACAACACATAAAAAAATCCTGAACTAAATAGTTCAGGATTTTTTTATGCTATCACGTCAGCCTCTATTCTTCTCTAGCTTCTCTGTATCTATCTAATCTTTTCTTAATATCATAATACTCTATTTCATAAGTGATACTAACATTAGCAGTTATAGTTATTTCTCCTACGGCAAGTGTTTCTTGCGCCATATCTCCTGCCATCGATTTCATTTCCATAGCATACATAGGTCTTGGATATGAGTTATTTTGAGTATTATCGCTAATTACCAACGGATATCCCAAATACATATCAGTAGCCTTTACATACTCTTCTGCTTTCATTTTAGTATCTGCTACAGCTTTTATACGCGCTTCGCTTTCATACTGCTCTTGCTTTGATGTTTTAAACTGAATACCTTGTATGTTATTAATCCCTACATCTGTTAACCCCATCATGATTTCATCATATTTAGACAAGTCTTTTAAATGAATAGTCATTGTTTGTGATGCTGTAAAAGAATATTTTTTTGTTTTATAATCTTGATTTCGATTAAGGTATACCCTTTGTGTTTGATAGTCTTTTTCAGAGATTTTACTTTTTTTAAGGAACTTTATTACCTTGTCTATAACAATGCTATTTTCTTTTTTTACTTCGGCGGCGTCTGTTCCGCTATTAGTCACTCCAACAGTTATTACTGCCTCATCAGGCACGACCATTATTTTACCTTCGCCAGATACGTTTATTTGTCTCGGTGCATTTTGAGCTACCGTTTGTGCCCCCATATAGGTACTTGTTACAACAAGTAAGGCTAATACAATTTTTTTCATAGTGTTTTTTATTTAGTGTTTTTAGTATGAATTTCAAAAGTTATACCAGTTTTACCTTACAGCTTTCCTGATCGTGCTAAAATAAAGAGTAACGCGATAGGCACGGCTAGTAAAACAACCATTAATGTATTATTCTGTAACATCTCTGGTTCGCGAGCAAGCGTAATAAGATAACCTGCTATAGCTCCGCCAAAATGGGCGGTATGCCCTATGTTGTCGTTCTTTGCCCTCATACCATATATAGAGTATAATAAATAACCTATACCAAAAAGGTATGCTGGGATAGGTATAGCAAAAAACAAGTACAATTTCATAGTTGGGTTTAATAGTATAGCCGAATATAAAACCCCTATAACCGCACCCGATGCCCCAATGGCACGATAGTTATAATCATTTTTATGAAAATATAGCGTTAGCAAGCTACCCGCTATAAGGCTACCAAAATAAATAAGTATAAAAGGAAATATACCAAAATGGTATATAACTATTGGTGCAAAAAAGTAAAGCGTAAGCATATTAAAGATAAGGTGCATCATGTCGCCGTGCAAAAAAGCACTGGTTATCATGCGGTACTGCTCCCCTGCTCTAATACTACCTATATGAAACTCATACTTTCTAAAAAAAAGTATATCATTAAATCCTTTGTAGCTCACAATGGCATTTGCCCCAATTAACAACAATAAAAAGATATCTATATCACCCATTTAATAAATTTTTGTGTAAATTTAACTAATGATTGTTTAATACAATAAGGAAAAATCATAACAAAAGATTAATTAATAATAAAAACTATATTTGCAAAAAAGAATAATGCAATTATTAGCCTATATACTTTTATATCCACTCTTTTATTTAATTTCTATACTTCCTTTCAGGATACTATATTTTTTATCTGATATACTTTACCTTCTTATTTATCGTATAATAGGTTATCGTAAAGACACTGTAAGAAAAAACCTTGAACTTACTTTACCCCATCTAAGCGTTACTGAACGACGAAAAATAGAACAAAAGTTTTATAGTCACTTTTGTGATACCCTTGTAGAAATGGTAAAAACCATGACTATCTCTGAAAAAGAAATGAAAAAACGTTTTACGTTTGACAATATAGAACTTGTAGAAGAATTTGAGAAAAAAGGTAAGAGTATAGCACTTATATGCGGACACTATGCTAGTTATGAATGGCTTTTAGTAATGAATAAATCGCTTACTACCCATAAAGGTTTTGGTATATATAAAACCATACGTAATAAATACTTTGATAAACTGGTGCGAAAAATACGTGGCAGGTTTGAAGGTGAGCTTATAGATACTAAAAGTACTATTCCTGCTATGCTACGACACAAACGTGATCGTGTATTGGGCTATTATGGTTTTTTAAGTGACCAATCGCCAAAACTACAAAGTGCTACCCACTGGACTAATTTCTTTGGCATGGAAGTTCCTGTACACGTAGGTGCCGAGATGCTTGCTAAAAAACTAGATATGAATATCATGTTTGTAAAAGGTAGCAAAATAAAGCGAGGTTATTATAAAGCCGAATTTATTCCTTTTAATAAGAATCCTAAAGAAGTACCTAACTTTGAAATTACAGACGAGTTTATACGCCTCTTAGAACTACAAATACTTGAAGCTCCTGAGTATTACTTATGGACACATAAACGTTTTAAACATCGTAAAAACGACCCTGCTCCTATAACTCAAACCACTGCTTAATACTATTACTTACAGCATCGGGTGATTCGTTTTTATGTACAAACTCGTTAGTATTCCTGTTATATTTATAGTCCTCTACCCACAGCTCGTGGTTTGCAGCAAGTTCTTTTATGCTTTTGCATACATAGGCTATTTCTTCGCTAGTAGTAGTAGGATGAATTGACATTCTTATCCAACCTGGTTTTTGTATAAGGTCGCCTTCTGTTATTTTGTTTGTCAGGTAGTGCGATTTTTCTTGGTCTACATGTAGTAAGTAATGCCCATATGTACCAGCACAACTGCAACCACCGCGGGTTTGAATACCAAACTTATCATTAAGTAATTTTACTCCTAAATTAAAGTGTAAATTATCTATAAAAAAAGATATAACACCAAGCCTGTTATGATGTTGAGGGGCTAGTATATTTATATTATCTATTTCGCCCAATTCGGCAAAAATGTAATCTGTAATTTCCTTTTCGCGTTTCAGTATATTATCTATACCCATTTGCTCTTTCAAGCGTATAGCTAATGCTGTTTTTATAACCTGAAGAAAACCAGGTGTACCGCCATCTTCGCGCTCTTCAATATTATCAAAATATTTATGTTCTCCCCAAGGGTTTGTCCAACTTACTGTACCACCACCTGGATGGTCAGGTATCATATTTTTATATAGCTTTTTATTAAACACCATTACGCCCGATGTACCAGGACCTCCTAAAAACTTGTGCGGAGAGAAGAAGACAGCATCAAGTGATTCGTCTTCATCTTCAGGGTGCATATCTATAGCCACATAGGGTGCTGAACAGGCAAAATCTACAAAACACACACCATTATATTGATGCATTAATTTTGCAATTTGATGGTATGGTGTTTTAATACCCGTAACATTTGAACATGAAGTAACCGAAGCTATCTTTAAAGTATGATCTTTATATTCTTCTAATAATGCTGTAAAGCTGTCAAGACAAATAAGCCCTTCGGGACAGGCAGGTATAACAATTACTTTAGCAATAGTTTCAAGCCAAGAAGTTTGGTTAGAGTGGTGCTCCATGTGGGTTATAAAAACCACAGGTTTTTTCTCTTCGGGTACATTAGTGTGTGCTCTCAGGTTTTCGGGAACTTTAAGCCCTAGTATACGCTGAAATTTATTGATAACTCCAGTCATACCTGTACCATCGGTAATCAATATATCATCTGCACCAGCATTTACGTGTTTTTTTATAATATGGCGTGCCTCATGATAGGCATTAGTCATTGCAGTACCAGATACTGTAGTTTCGGTGTGTGTATTGGCTACAAAAGGACCAAAATCGTTAATTATCTTTTCTTCTATAGGGCGGTAAAGCCTTCCACTGGCAGTCCAATCAGTATATATAATTTTTTGCTTACCGTATGGCGATTCAAACTCTTGGTCTATACCAATAATATGTTGTCTGAATTTATCAAAATAATTTTCTAAACTGGTAACAATAGTGCTTTCTGCCTGTAACATAGTGTGTCTCTTAATTAAACCATTGCAAATTTAGGAAAAATATAACGATATAGTTGTTGCTTTATATCCCTATTTCTATTTGAAATCTTGTGTACCAATCTTGTCCCGAAGTACCATCGTAATAAGAAAGATCGTTAATACTAAATTCTAACTGCATTTTAAATGAGTGTTCCCATATATACTTAGTAACCCCTACGCTATACTGATTAGTATCTGGTGTATAATAATGTATCTCATCTTCTACTTTTTGAGTAGAAAACCTACCTATTAACTCATAATTGCTTGGCAATAAATAACTCAACTGCCAATCAAAACCATGCCCTGTATAGGCATATTCAATATCTGTATCATCAAGGGGGTTTACAGTAACAGGATTATCTGCTACTCGTTGCATATATGCCGTTTGAAAAGACCATCCTGCATATTTTACCATAGCATCGAGTAGTAACGACTGCATATCGCGCTTTTCAAAAAGATCATTACCTAATTGCCCACGTGTTCTTCTTGCCTTATTGTTAAATTGATAAGCCCCTGAAATAAGTAATTTAGGCGTGCTCTCTTTGGCAAGGTCCCCTTCAAAATAAGTTCCATTCTTTTTAAACACTCCAAAAGGATAAAACTCTGCTTTTCCTGTATACGCAAGTCCGTTATCAGGCTCTCTGGTTGAGTTACGTCCTTCTCCCATACTTATAGCTGCTTTAAAGTTGTATGAAAACTTATCTTCATACTCATTAAAGTTATGTAGCTGTACACCAAAATCTCTGTCTATAGTAAAACGAGCATTATTTATAGTTCTGTCTGTAAGTTGTAATGCACCTGATGAGTTTATACGTTGGCGATTTCCTGGTAATTTTGTTTGCCCGAAACCAATACTCCAATGCTTATTAGGTCGATAAAAGAAAACTGCATCTCGAATAATATTTACATTATCTCCTTCATGAACTTGCCCTACATCACCAGGAGCAAATGAAAGTTGTATAGCGTAAAGGAAGCGAGGATCTCCCACGTAGCCATCAAAACGCAATCGTAAACGGCGTATTTGTGCATCTACAGCAGATTCTTCTCCGTCATTTTGCATATAAGTAGCTCTATTTTGCATACGGAAACGGATATTAAATTGAAAAAGACTATCTGGCGATGTAAGTCCTAAACCTTTACCATAACTATAGTAGGGTAACGCTGACAATTTAATATCATTATTTGTTTTTGTTCTTTCAATAGTTACCTGTGCATTAGCCGAAAAGCAGCAGATAAACAAGATAATTATTAACGATTTCTTCATGTTGTGTTTACTTTGCCGCAAACTTAATATTATTTTTTGCAAAGCTTATACTACCTTTGCAAAAAATAAAAATATGTCTAACATATACATAGGGTATCACTTTACTGTGACCCCAAAAGAACCAGGAGTTGAAATACTTATTGCGCAGCTTGGCGAAACACCCTTTGAAAGTTTTATAGAGACTGACGCTGGGGTTTCGGCTTATATACAAAAAGAGCTCTGGGATGAAAACATTCTAAATGATATTCAAATACTAGAATCGGATGATTTTAAAATTGAATATACCTTTGAAGAAATTGACCAAGTAAACTGGAATGAAGAGTGGGAAAAGAATTTTGAACCTATCGAGGTAGATAATACTTGTTATGTACGTGCACCGTTTCATGAAAAGAAAGATGTACAGTATGATATTGTTATAGAGCCTAAAATGAGTTTTGGTACAGGGCATCATGAAACTACTTTTATGATGATACAGCACATATTAGAGACTGAAATGAAAGGTAAAAAAACCCTTGATATGGGTTGTGGTACTGCTATATTAGCAATACTTGCCGAAATGAAAGGCGCAAGTCCTATTGATGCTATTGATATAGATAACTGGTGTTACCTGAACTCTATAGAGAATGCCGAACGTAATAATTGTAAAGAAATAAACGTTTATGAAGGAGATGCAGCTTTACTGCAAGAAAAAAAGTATGATATTATTATTGCCAATATAAATCGTAATATATTACTTAACGATATGCAACAATATGTTGACTGTCTTAACCCTAACGGAACATTGTTTTTAAGTGGTTTTTATGAAGAAGACATCCCTTTTATTGATGCATCATGTACCGAAAAAGGATTAACGTTGACAAAAAAACACCAACGTAATAATTGGGTTGCGCTAAAATATGTAAATTAGCAGTTAGAATAAAAACAATTGAATATGAGTACAAAAGAAGAAGTTCTAGAAGAGGTATTAGTAGAAGAAAGTACCTCTTTAAACAATGAAATTGTATTATATAATGATGAGGTTAATACCTTTGACCACGTTATTAATATGCTTATAAAAATATGCGAACATACTCCTGAGCAAGCTGAGCAGTGTTCTATTATTGTGCATTACAAAGGTAAATGCACTGTTAAAACAGGTGTGTATGACGATTTAAAACCGCAGTGCACACAATTGCTAGAAGCTGGTCTTAGTGCCGAAATCGTATAAATAAAAAAAGGGCTTTGCAAAGCCCTTTTTTTATTTATCATATTATCTGAAATTATCATTATTTCAATTATACTACGCATAGTACTACTCTATTTCTTTAGCTAAACTAATAATACGACTAAGTATTTTATATCGTTATATGATATCGAATAATAGTGATATCTCTTTTGTATGGTAGCTAAAGTAAAATTTACAGACTACAACACACTAATGAACACATCAAAATCACCTATACATTACCACAACATCATGATAATCAAAGTGCTTTTTTACAGAAAGTATAATTATTAATTTTATAAAAAAACACATAAAACATAACACATAACACATTATTTAGGCTTAAAATTTATGGTTTGTAGAGTTTCTATATAGGTATATAATTTACAACGTTTTCGTTGTTTGCTTACATTTATAAAAACTAAATCTAAAGTCTTTATGAATCTAAAATTACAATTTAAAAGAAACTTTGTTAAGGCGTTTACCATACTAGGTATGTCTTTACTAACGATTGGTGCTGCTAAAGCACAAACGACAGTATCTATAGCAGCTGATGCTCCTTTAGTTGCTTATGTAAACTGGTTTGAACTTGATGGAACTACTTATGTTGGTGGCTCTGAATGGGGTGTTGCAGATCTTAAAACGGTAGTAAATACTACCGAGAACACAATAGCACTTCATCCTAACTTTAGTGCTTATGGCGACGGAACTGACCCTTACTGGGCTAACGGTGAAAATGGTGCAAAAGTATTTGAAGGAAACACATATATAGAGAACAACTCTTTATTAGGAGAAACTGTAACTTTTGAAGGAAGCACAATAACCAATACACTTGCCGATGGTTATGATGGTATTGCTTTTATTAAAATACTAAGTGCAGATTATCAATTACTACAATTCCTTAGCTCTCCATTAGTGACAGGCGAAAATTTTAGCCTTGTTTCTGAGACAGCGAGCATTGATGGGGCTGCTATTTTTCAATATGGTTACTCGGTTACAGGTGTAAATGCTAACCCTTCTCAAGAGACTGCTCTTGGTAATGCTATTGTAACTGCCGAAACTTCTGGTACAAATCCTGAAGAAACGAATATAACAGTAGATGCTACATCTGAACTGGTTGCCTATGCAAACTGGTTTGAACTTGATGGGACAACCTATGTTGGTGGTTCTGAATGGGGTGTTGCAGATCTTAAAACGGTAGTAAATGCAGATGATAATACCCTTATACTTCACCCTAACTTTAGTGCTTATGGAGACGGAACTGACCCTTACTGGGCTAACGGTGAAAATGGTGCAAAAGTGTTTGAAGGAAATACCTATGTAGAAAATAATGCGCTTATAGGCGAAACAGTTACATTTACAGGAAGCACTATAAGTAATACACTTGCTGATGGTTATGATGGTATAGCTTTTATTAAAATATTGAGTGCAGATTATCAATTATTACAATTCCTTAGCTCTCCATTAGTTGGTGGTGAAAGTTTCAGTCTTACTTCTCAAACGGGTACTGTTGCAGGTGCTACTATTTTTCAATATGGCTACTCTGTAACAGGTGTAAATGCAAACCCTACTCAAGAGGCTGCTCTTGGCAATGCAGTAGTTAGTTCAGGAACTCTAAGTTTAAATGAAGTTATTAAAGCTTCAAAAATGGTTATTTATCCTAACCCTGCTACAAGTTCACTAAACATCGCTACTGATAATGGTAATATAGAGAATGTAAAAATATACAACTTTTTAGGACAAAAAGTAATAGAAGTATCTACCGCACAGTCAAGTGCTACTATAGATGTATCTACACTTACTAATGGTATGTATATAATAAAAGCTACTGTTGATGGAAAAGAAAACACAACACGTTTTGTAAAAAAATAAGTATTTGTTATTTTCATGATGGAAAAAACCGCCTAATTAAAACAAGGCGGTTTTTTATATAATATACTACCTGTACTTTAAAAAAAGTGTATTTCCTAAAATACAATTACTCTCTTTTTAGGTATATTCGTAAAACAATCGCTAACTAATTCTATAGATTTTGCTAAAAAAAATCATCCTCATATTATTACTTACAATTAATCTATGTGTACAATCGCAAGATTTACCTCCTATACTTAAATACAGTACTAGTACCTATAGTGCAGGGAATCAAAACTGGATGATAAGCCAAGACAGCAATCATTTCATGTATTTTGCCAATAACGAAGGGTTAATGGAGTACAATGGTAATGACTGGACATTATACCACACCCCTAATGAAACAATAATGCGATCTGTAAAATGTATAGAAAATCGCATTTATACAGGTTGCTATATGGAGTTTGGTTATTGGGAGCGTAAACCTAATGGAAAACTACATTATTTTTCGCTAAGCGATGCTGTAAAAAACAAAATACTAGATGATGAACAATTCTGGAATATTACACAATATGACCATTGGGTTATATTTCAATCGCTAGACCAAATATTTATATACAATACAAAAGAAAAAACATTTAAAGTAATAAAATCAAATGCAGGTATAAACAAAGTATTTATTGTAAACAATACTATTTTATATCAAACATTTGGCACAGGGTTATATGAAATTGAAAACGGTAAAAGCAAGCTAATTAGTGATAATACCATAATTAAGAGTAATAAAATTGTAAATATCTTTCCTAAAAATGAACACTTATTACTACAAACGCAATACAATGGTTTTTATGAATATGATAATGGTAAAATTACACCTTGGGCTACAGAGGCTGATGATGAACTAAAGTCGAGCAGTATATATAGTAGTAAAATGCTTACTGACGGTAGCTTTGCACTAGGGTCAGTATCAAACGGTATATTTATATTAGATAAAGCAGGCAAGATAATATACCATATAACTCAAAATAAAGGACTTAGCAATAATACTGCGCTATCACTTTATGAAGATTATGATAAAAATTTATGGATAGGTTTAGATAATGGTATCAACTGTATTAATTTAAAATCGGCAGTACGAAGCTTTGTAGATGACACTGGTTTTTTAGGTACAGTATATACTTCTATCCATCATAATGATATGCTTTATGTAGGTACAAATCAAGGATTGTTTTATAAAACCTTCGGAACTACAGAAAGCTTCAAGTTTATACCTGGTACTAAAGGTCAAGTATGGTCATTATATAATTATGACGGAACATTGTTTTGCTGTCACGATTCTGGCACCTACACTATCAGTAACGGTATAGCTACTCAAATATTCTCTACTTCAGGAACATGGAAGTTTGAAAAACATCCTAAAAACCCAAATCTATTACTACAGGGCAATTATCATGGTATTTCTATTTTAGAAAAAGTAAATGGCAAGTGGACTTTTAAAAACTGGATAAAGGGCTTTGACTACTCTAGTCGATATTTTGAAGTAAGTAAAAACAATGATATTTATATAAGTCACGAATATAAAGGTGTTTTTAGAATAACTGTAGACGTTGACTACACTAAAGTAGATGATTTTTTCACTTACAAAACCCCCATAAAGGGTAAAAATGCAAGTCTTTGTAAGTATAATAATGCAATATATTATGCCTCTAAAGATGGCGTTTTTAAATTAGATTTAACCACTAAAAAGTTTAATAAAGATAAAGGCATTAGTGAAATATTCCTGAAAGACGAATATACATCGGGCAAGCTAACGGCCGATAATACTAATAGACTTTGGTTTTTTTCAAAAAATTATATTAACTATTTCACATCAGGTAAATTAAACACCGATTTAAAACACAATGTAATTCCCATTCCCTCTACACTTACCAATTCTATGGTAGGGTACGAAAACATTACTCAAATAACATCTAACACATATCTTATAGGTACTACAGATGGTTATTATACTATAAACCTTAATAATTTAAAGTTTGAAAAATATAATGTGTCGATTACAAATGTATCGAGTAACATTATGAATAAAAATCTAGTATATAACCCTATAGATACGGAAGGGAGCTTTAAATACTCTGAAAATAATTTTACTTTTTCGTATGCTGTTCCAGAGTATAATAAATATATAAATGCCGAATTTCAGTATCTTTTAGAAGGAGTTCAAGAAGAGTGGAGTGAATGGAATATTAAATCATTTACAAACTTTAAAAACCTTACACCTGGTAGTTATACCTTTAAAGTTAGGGCACGCACAGGTAAATCTATATCCAATACTGCACAATACAGTTTTACAGTATTAAAACCTTGGTATGCTACCACTATAGCTCTTGTTATATATTTAATAATTGCACTTATTGCTGCTTATTTTATAAACAAATCCTATCAAAATTATTACCATAGACAAAAAGAGAAACTCATTGAAGAAAATGAAAGGTTACTAGAAATTAAAGAATTAGAAACCGATCAGGAAGTAATGAAAATTAAAAATGAACAGCTACAACAAGAGTTCGAAAATAAAAATAGAGAATTAGCGGTTTCTACTATGAATCTTATAAAGAAAAACGAGCTACTCTCGATGATTAAAGATGACCTGAAAAAAACTACTGATGGTGACAAGAATATCAAATCGGTAATTAGTACTATAAACAAAAATATTAACGAAGATGACACTTGGGATATGTTTAAAGAAGCATTTAATAATGCTGATAAAGACTTCCTGAAAAAGGTTAAAGCCAAACATCCTGCACTTACACCAAATGATTTAAGGCTGTGTGCTTACCTAAGACTTAACTTATCATCTAAAGAAATAGCACCGTTACTTAACATCTCTGTAAGAAGTGTAGAGATAAAACGATATCGTTTGCGCAAAAAAATGGAGCTCATTCACGAAGTGAGCCTTGTTGAGTACATTTTGTCCTTATAATTACACTCAACAAGTGTTGTATATACCTATACAACACCACAACAAAACCTCTATTTACAAGGTTTTCGTAATTATTTTATGTAACTTATAAAGTCCCCTAAAAGACTGTTAATAGTGATGTAGTCTTGCTATTTTAAAAAAACTTTCAAAAAATTACGGATTGTATATTTTTTGTAAAGGTTCTTTTTCATCTGTTTAAAATATTGTGTCATATTTTTATATAATCACAAAAAACAATTTCATATGAAGTCAAAACTATTCTTAATTGCCTTTATGCTAATCTCATCTTTTTGCTTTGCCCAGAGCATCGAGGTGAGTGGTACGGTAAATGAAGCGGCAACCGGGTTGCCTATGCCCGGAGTAAACGTAACGGTTAAAAATGCCGCGTTAAACACAGTAACAGATATTGATGGTAATTTTACTCTATCAGTACCATCAGGTTCTACACTAGTGTTTAATTTTATAGGTTTTAACAATGCTGAAAAGGTCATCACCTCTAGCGAATCCATCACAATAATTATGACCGAAAACATTCAAACACTTGATGAAGTGGTTGTTATTGGTTATGGTAGCCAAAAAAGAAGAGATATTACCGGAGCTGTAGGTGTAGTAAGCTCTGAAACTATTAAGGACTTAAAACCTATAAAAATAGAACAGGCACTACAAGGTACTGTTAGTGGTGTTAATGTTACTACACAATCTGGAGCACCTGGTGCTGGGTTAGATATAAGAATAAGAGGTATATCTTCTAATAATGACTCATCTCCATTAGTATTAATAGATGGTTATATAGGGCAACTTAGCGATATTAATTTTAATGATGTAGAAAACATTACTGTACTTAAAGATGCACAAGCTGCTATATATGGTACTGCTGGGGCTAATGGTGTAGTACTTGTTACTACAAAAAGAGGAAAGAAAAACACTAAACTTAGTCTTAGCTATAACAGTTATATAGGTTTACAAGAAACATCTAGAAAATTACCGTTGTTAAATGCTACAGAGTACGCTTTACTTTTAAATGAAAGTTATGCAAATGGCGGACAGCCTCTACCCTTCCCTAACGTTTCGAATTTAGGAGTGGGAACCAACTGGCAAGATGAAGTATTTGATACTGGTGCACCTATTATAAGTCATGACATCAATGCAACAGGTGGTGGCGATAAAGTAACTTACAGTATTAGTGCCTCTAATCTCGATCAAGATGGTATTGTAGGAGGCAGCAAGTCGCACTTTGATCGTAATACATTTCGTATAGGTATGACAGCAGACTTATTAGAAGACCTAAAACTAAATACTAACGTAATTTATACTGATGTAAATAGACAGTCGTTTAATGAAAATGCATTGGGGTCTGTATTATTTAACGCTATTAATACCCCTGCTATTTACTCTCCTTATGATGAAAATGGCGATTTTACAGTATTACCTACAGGAGACGCTACAATGCCAGGTAGTAATCTTGGTAATGAGATAATTAACCCATTGGCACAAATAGATAATACTTTTAATGACTATGACTATAGAAAGTTTAGCGGTACTTTCGGTTTAGATTACGAAATAATATCAAATTTAACCGCTACAGCTCGTATAGGTTTTAATACACTAAACTCAAACGAAAGAATATTCAATAAAGAAGTTTCCTATGGAGGTAAAGTGTTTGACAATGTAAGGAGTAGTGTAGAGCAAAAAAGTATAAATGATAACGACTATACCTTTGATGCATTCATAAACTACAAGAAATCATTTAACGATACTCATAATTTTGAAGCTACATTAGGTACTACTATATATAAAACCTTTGGCGAAGCAGTATTTGCAACTGGTTTTGATGTTCCTAATAACTCTTGGCAATTTGCCGATATAGGGCTTACTACAGGTTACTCTGAAGCTAAAACTGCCAATTCATATAAATATGACGAAAGAAGACTTTCTTATTTTGCCAGAGTACAATATGATTATAAAGGTAAATATTTATTATCTGGAATGTTAAGGAGAGATTCATCTACACGTTTTGGTCCTAATAATCGTGTTGCCTACTTCCCTTCTGTAACTGGAGGTTGGATAATATCAGACGAAAGTTTTTATAAAGCCAATACAGTAGTTAACTTCTTAAAATTAAGAGCCAGTTACGGTATACTAGGTAATGATCGTTATGGAGATAACCAATATGTAGGCTTGCTAGATGGCGAAGCAACATATGTACTTAACGGAAATCTTGTTAACGGTCTTGCAATAGGTAGGCTCCCAAACCCTGATTTAGTTTGGGAGAAATCTCAAAAATTTGATGTAGGTCTTGATATACAGTTATTAAATAATAAAATAGGTATTGTTGCCGATTATTTTATCGATAAAAAGAAAGATCTATTAATAACAGATATACCTGTATCAGGAATACTAGGAACATATGGTCCTGGTGGTAAAAATCCTACAGCTAATGCAGGATCGGTAGAAAATAAAGGTTTTGAACTTGGTCTAAATTATAAAGACCAGATTGGTGAAGACTTTACGTATAAATTAGGATATAATGTAACCTTCTTACACAATGAGGTTACCGAAGTTAACAACGGTACTGGATTTGTAGATGGCGGAAATTTTGGTTTAAGTAGTACTGCTACTCGTATGGAAGCAGGACAGCCAATAGGTTATTTCTATGGCTATCAAATGGATGGTATTTTCCAAAATCAAGCAGAAGTAGACGCACACCCTTCGCAAACAGAGCTTGGTGCACCTGCACAACCAGGAGATATTAGGTTTGTAGATGTAAATGGTGATGGGGTAATTACTCCAGATGACAGAACTAACATTGGCGACCCAATACCAGATGCTACCATGGGTTTTAATATACAACTTAACTATAAAGGGTTCGATTTTACTGGCTATGCTTTTGCTTCTTTAGGTAATGACATGGTAAGAAATTACGAAAGAACTTTAAACGATGTAAATAGGCTTAACTATACATTAGACAGATGGACAGGAGAAGGTACAAGTAACAGCGTACCAAGAGTTACAACATCTGCAACTACAAATAATGTATTCTCTAGCTATTATGTAGAAGATGCCTCTTATTTAAGAATACAAAACATACAACTAGGATATACTATAAATCCTGATTTTACTAAAAAAGCAGGTATCTCTAAACTAAGACTTTATGCGGGTGTAAATAACCTATATACATTTACTAAATACAGAGGTTACGATCCTGGAGCATCAAGCGGAGAGCCATTATCATCAGGAATAGATTATGGTTTTTATCCTGTACCGAAAACATACTTATTTGGATTAAATGTTAACTTTTAATTAAAAAGAAATGAAAAGAAAGATAATCACAGCCGTTATGGCTCTTAGTATATTCACCGCATCAACAGTTTCATGTAGTGACGATTTTATAGAAAGAGACATTGTTTACCAAATAGCTTCAGAAAACTATTTTAACTCACAAGAAGACTATTATAATGGGCTTATAGCCGCATATGATCTTTTGCATGCCTCTTACCCTAACGTTATTATGGGCGAAATCGCTTCAGATAACACTCTCGCAGGAGGAGAAAGTGCAAATGATGTTATAGGCTGGCAACAGGTAGACCTAATGATACATACACCTGTAAATGCTAATCTTAGAGATATCTGGAATTGGATGTTCTCGGGTGTAAATAGAGCAAACTATATATTAGAATTTAAAGATAAAACCGAATTTGAGGGTAAAGCCCAAATTATTGCCGAAGCTCGTTTTCTTAGAGCATATTATCATTTTGAGCTAGTAAAATGGTTTGGCGGTATTCCGCTTAAAGGCGATGCGAGATTCGAGTTTGGTGATGAAACTTCTATACCACGTTCTTCAAAAGAAGAAGTATATGCAAGTATTCAGGAAGATCTTTTATTAGCCATAGAGGATCTTGATATACAAGCTCCAGAGATAGGAAGAGCTTCAAAAGGTGCTGCACAAGCACTACTAGGAAAAGCCTATTTATATGACGGAAAATACAGCGAAGCTGCTGCTATTTTAGAGCAGGTAATTACAGATGGTAATTACAGCTTAGTAACCGATTATAATTCAATATTTGAGTTTGAAGGTGAAAACGGACCCGAATCAGTATTCGAAGTACAATATACTGATGTAGAAGGTGCAAGTTTTGATTGCCTACAATGTGTAGAAGGTAATGTTGCCGTAGGTTTTAGTGGTCCTAGAAACTATGAAGGACCGTTATTCACATCAGGATTTAGTTGTAATGTGCCAACTGTTGAAGGAGCTTCAATTTTTGAAGATGGCGATTTAAGAGAAGATGTAACGATACTAAATATGGAAGAGTGGATTGCCGAAAACATGGCTATAGACCCTGATGTAAATGTAAGTTATGGTCCTGGTTATAAAAACACAGGTTATTTTAACCGTAAATACATCCCTAGAAAAAGAAGCGATCAGGCTGCTGGTGACCTTAACCTTACTAACCCTAACAATTACAGAGCTATTCGTTACTCTGATGTGCTACTTATGGCAGCCGAAGCTTTTAACAGATCTGGTAATGATGTTAAGGCAAGACAATATGTAAATGAAGTAAGAAGAAGAGCTTTTGGCGATACTGATCACGATTTTACAGCAAATGGCGAAACATTACTAAGCTTCATTTTAGAAGAAAGAAGAAGAGAACTATTTGGTGAAGGGCATCGTTTCTTCGACCTTGTAAGAACAGGTAGAGCTGCACAGGAAATTGACAATTTCACAACAGGCAAAAACGAAGTTTTCCCTATACCTCTAGAAGAAATACAATTCTCTAACGGTAACTGGGAACAAAACCCTAATTATTAAAAAATAAGAGATATGAAAAAACTAAAATTAATATTCAGCATTCTGTTTATTGGCATATTAGCAGGATGTAGTGAAGATGAAAACGATTTATCGTTTGTAAATAATGCTCCGGCACCACAAAACATATCAGCGCTATTCACTATTTCGCAAGACAATACAGGACTAGTTACTATTGCACCTAATGGTGAAGGAGTTGTTGGGTTTGATGTATATTATGGCGATGGTACTGTAGAGCCTACTGCTGTAAACGTAGGACAAAAAACCACACATACCTATACCGAAGGACAATATGATGTAACAA
Organism: Flavobacterium arcticum; assembly: GCF_003344925.1. Taxonomy (NCBI): domain Bacteria; kingdom Pseudomonadati; phylum Bacteroidota; class Flavobacteriia; order Flavobacteriales; family Flavobacteriaceae; genus Flavobacterium; species Flavobacterium arcticum. The sequence goes on from NZ_CP031188.1 coordinate 2,606,889, forward strand.
TTGTAGGACATGGCGTTACAGGCAATAGTACTGAGGTTACATTACCATTAACGGTGACTTTTATTGCGCCTGAAAACATTAATGTAACTATAGTAACTGTTTTAGGTAATCCATTAAAGATTAACGTGAGCGCAACTGCTGATTATGAAACATTCTTTGATGTTACCTATGGCGAAGATCCTGCGCAAGAAGCTGTAGAGTTTAATGAAGGGCAAACAGTAAACCATACCTATAGCGATATTGGCACTTATACAGTTACTGTAACAGCATATAGCGGTGGTGCTGCAACTGCAGTATATACTGAAGAGGTTACTATCAATAACCCGCTTACATTACCTATCACATTCGAAGTTGCAAGTCTTAACTATACAATTACTGATTTTAATGGTAATGCTTCGGCAGTAATAGATAACCCTGATGTTTCAGGTTTTAATACAAGTAGTAAAGTAGGTGCTATGACGCCTGGTAGTGGTGTATTTACAGGTGGTTTCTTAACGCTTGATGAGCCTATAGCTTTTGCTGCCAACGAGCATGATATTAAAATAAAAGTATGGTCGCCTGAGGCAGGAATACCTGTTATTATTAAAATAGAAGATGCTAATGATTCAAATATTTTTTATGAAGCTGCTATCGCTACTACTACTGTAGCTAACGAATGGGAAGAGATTGTATATGACTTCTCAGGAGCTAGTTTAACTGAGTCCTATTCGAGAATAGTTATCTTCTTTAATGCAGGAAATGAAGGGAATGGTGATACTTATTATTTTGATGATATAGAACTCTTTAATGGTTCTGATCCTGTAGAGCTTCCACTTACTTTTGAGAGCCCAACTCAGGACATTACATGGAATAACTTTGGTGGTGCAATAGGTAATAAAATAGCCAACCCTAATGCTTCAGGGATAAATACAACTGCTAATGTAGGAGAATTTGTAAAAAATGCAGGTTCAGAAACTTGGGCAGGTATAGCCATACCTATGGATGCACCTATTGATTTTTCGACAATGCAACAAATAAAAGTAAAAGTATGGTCGCCACAAGCAGGTATACCAGTACTTATAAAACTTGAAAATATGGAACCGCATGATACGGCTCTTGATTTAGAAGTACAAACAACAACTACCGTTGCAAACCAGTGGGAAGAAATTACATTTGATTTCTCAGGTATAAATAATGCTAATAACTATCAACAAATAGTACTTTTCTTCAACTTCGGTGTTTCCGGAACAGGAGAATCATACTACTTTGATGATGTACAATTATCAAATTAAAAACTATGAAAAAGACATTAACAATTATAGGAAAGTGCCTTATGCTACTTATTTTAGTAAGTAGTTGTCAGGACGACGATAAAACATTTGGGAGTTTAGATGCCCCAACCAATTTAGAAGCAACTTACGAAATAATAGGGCAATCAGTTGAATTCCCAAATGGAGATGGCTCAGGAAATGTACTATTAAAAGCCTCTGCAGAAAATGCAATAAGCTATAAATATATTTTCCCCGACCAATCATCAGTAACAGTAAGCAGTGGTGAGTATACCAAAAGGTTTACTACCAATGGTGTTAACTCTTATGAAGTTACCGTTATCGCTTACGGAAAAGGTGGCGTTGCTAGTAGCTTAACCTTTATGGTAGAAGATGTACTAAGTAACTTTAATGATCCTGAAACAGTAGCCTTATTAACTGGAGGTGCAAGCAAAGTATGGTACTGGGCAGCAGCGACTGCTGGACATATTGGTGTAGGTCCTAATGATGGTTCAGAAAACAATGGATGGCCAAGTTACTATTCTGCAACTCCTTTTGAAAAAGCAGGATCAGAAGATAGCGATTGTCTTTATGAAAATGTATTGACATTTACCCAAGATGGCGAGATTGTAAAATATACCCTTGATAACGGAGGAAGAACATTCTTTAATGCTAGTTATAATAGTGTAGGTGGCGAAGATTCATCTTCAGATCTTTGTCAGCCTTTTGATACTTCTGGTGAAAAAATAGCCGTATTAGGTCCAGCAGATGCTATTACACCTCAATATGAAACAACAGGTACACAAATGACTTTTTCAGATGGTGGCTTCATGGGGTACTACATTGGTACAAATACCTATGAAATAGTATCAATAACCGAAAACACAATGACAGTAAGAGCTGTTATGGGTAATGATGCTAGCTTAGCTTGGTATCATATATTTACAACACAACCTCCTTACTCTGATGACGAACCAGTATATGATAACTTAGTATTCTCTGATGAATTTGATGTTGACGGTGCTCCTGACCCTACTATCTGGAATATGGAAATAGGTAATGGTACTAATGGTTGGGGTAATAACGAAGCACAGTACTACCGCGCAGAAAATGCTGTAGTACAAGGCGGAAACCTTATAATTACAGCAAAACAGGAAGCTTTCAATGGATTTAACTACACCTCTGCACGTATGAACACGCACAACAACTTTGATTTTACCTATGGTAAAGTAGAAATGCGTGCAAAACTGCCTACAGGTGGAGGTACATGGCCTGCATTATGGATGTTGGGTTCTAACTACCAAACAATATCTTGGCCAGCTTGTGGAGAGACAGATATTATGGAACATGTAGGTAACGACCAGAACACAATTCATGGTACACTACATTACCCAGGCAATTCGGCTGGTAATGCAAACACCAGCTCTACAGTTGTAGAAGGCGTTTCAGATGAGTTTCACATCTATACTGTTAACTGGAGTCCAAACTTCATACGATTCTATGTAGATGGTAATGAATTTAAAACTTTTGCAAACTCACCCGAAGTACCATACAATTGGGATTTCTTCCTAATATTCAACGTAGCAATGGGTGGTAGCTTTGGTGGTACTATAGACCCTTCGTTTACAGAATCTAGTATGGAGGTTGATTATGTAAGAGTATATCAAGAATAATAGTTTTTTCGCATCTTTTCTAATTCACACTTCAATGAGAAGAAGGTTGGTTTATCCAATCTTCTTACTCGTTGATATTTTCAAAAATTATAATGAAATATAATTTCCCAAAATATGCTGTAGTTGTAACTTTACTTGTTACACTAAGCTGTACTACAACAAAACAAAAAAATGTTTTAAATACAGCTAAACCAGCACCCCAATCAATCATAGATCGAAAAGTAGATTCGGTATTAAACCTCATGACCCTCGAAGAAAAAGTAGGGCAAATGAACCAATATAATGGTTTTTGGGATGCTACAGGTCCTGCGCCACAAGATGGTGCAGCCGCAAAAAAATATGACCATCTTAAAAAAGGATGGGTAGGTTCTATGCTCAATGTAAGAGGTGTAAAAGATGTAAAAGTATTACAAAAAATAGCCGTAGAAGAAACCCGACTAGGCATACCCCTACTATTTGGGTACGATGTTATTCATGGTTATAAAACAATAAGCCCTATACCACTCGCCGAAGCAGCTAGCTGGGATATGGAAGCTATAAAAAAATCAGCCGAAATAGGCGCAGCCGAAGCAGCAGCTTCGGGTCTTAACTGGACGTTTGCCCCTATGGTAGATGTAGCACGCGATGCCCGCTGGGGTCGTGTTATGGAGGGTTCGGGGGAAGACCCATTCTTGGGCAGCCAAATAGCCATTGCCAGAGTACATGGTTTTCAGGGTAATTTTAGCGAGTTTAACCTTGCTGCCTGTGCTAAACATTTTGCAGGATATGCCTTTGCCGAATCGGGCAGAGATTACAATACTGTAGATGTGAGTGATAATACACTACATAATATAATACTCCCACCGTTTAAGGCGGCTGCCGATGCAGGAGCACTTACTTTTATGAATGCTTTTAACGAGCTTGAAGGTATACCAGCAACAGGTAACGCCTACTTGCAAAGAAATATACTTAAAGGCGAATGGAACTTTGATGGCTTTATAGTATCTGACTGGGGTTCTATGGCAGAAATGATAAATCATGGCTATGCTAAAGATTTAAAACAAGCTGCTGAATATGCTGCCAATGCAGGATCTGATATGGATATGGAATCTTACGGGTATGTAGGGCACCTTGCCGACTTGGTAAGAGAAGGTAAAGTTGACGAAGAAAAAGTTAACGATGCTGCACGCCGTATACTAAAAGTTAAGTTTCAATTGGGGTTATTCGATAATCCATATAAATACTGCGATGAAAACCGCGAAAAAGAAACCATTGGTAAAAAAGCATTTCATGACGGTGTGCTAGATATGGCAAAAAAATCTATTGTATTACTTAAAAACGAGAACAACACACTTCCTTTAAAAAAACAAGGACAAAAAATAGCCGTAATAGGCGCATTGGCAAACGATAAAACAAGCCCGCTTGGGAGTTGGAGAATCGGTGCTGATGATGGTACTGCTGTTTCTGTTTTAGAAGGTTTAAAGCAATATAATGGTAATGAACTAGTATATGCTAAAGGTGCCGATGTAGCCCTAGGTAACCCAATGTTTATAAGAGAAACTAAAATAAACATGACTGATAAAAGCGGTTTTAGCGAAGCGGTAAATACTGCTAAAAATGCTGATGTGGTTATTATGGTACTTGGCGAACACGGACTACAAACAGGTGAAGGTAGAAGTCGTAGCGAAATAGGACTACCAGGTGTACAACAAGAACTTTTAGAAACAGTATATAAAGCCAATCCTAATATTGTACTAGTATTAACCAACGGAAGACCGTTAACAATACCTTGGGCAGCAGAAAATATACCCGCTATAGTAGAAGCTTGGCACTTGGGTACACAAAGCGGTAACGCTATTGCACAGGTACTCTATGGCGACTATAACCCAAGTGGTAAACTACCTATGAGTTTCCCTCGTAATGTGGGACAATTACCTATTTATTACAATCATAAAAATACAGGTAGACCAATTGAAGAAGCACCCGAAAGCGTTTTTTGGTCGCATTATAATGATGTTGATAATAGCCCCCTCTACCCTTTTGGTTATGGATTAAGCTATTCATCATTTGAATATTCTAACTTAAAAATTAGCTCTGATAAATTGACTACTAATGGAAACATAACAATATCTGTAGATGTAAAAAACACTAGTAAAACCGATGGTAAAGAGGTAGTACAACTGTACCTGCATGACTTATATGCATCAGTTACTCGTCCTGTGCGTGAACTGAAAGGTTTTGAACTTACAGCCATAAAAGCAGGAGAAACTAAAACAGTAACGTTTACTATAAACGAAAAAACTATTGCCTTTTATACAGCTAATAAAAAATGGGAATCAGAAACAGGCGATTTTAAAGTGTATGTAGGCGGAAGCTCTGATGCTACACTAGAAAGCAATTTTACTTATACGAAATAATATGAAGAAAATAATAGTATTACTACACCTGTTTATTGTTGTTATTGCAACAGCGCAGGCACAAAAAGAGAAAGGTAAACTACTATGGGAAGAAAACTTTGATGGTACTACCCTAAATGAGCAGGTTTGGAGGTATGAACTTGGCGACGGTTGTCCTAACATTTGCGGTTGGGGTAATAATGAACGCCAAATATATACTAAAGATAACCACAAGGTAGCAAACGGATTGCTTACCATTACCGTAAAAAAAGATGGTGAAAACTATACATCAACTCGCATAACTACTGCCAAGAAAAAAGAGTTTAAATATGGCTATATAGAGGCTCGTGCCAAAATACCTACAGGACACGGTATATGGCCTGCATTTTGGATGCTGGGCAGTAATATAAAGCAAGTAGGTTGGCCTATGGCTGGCGAAATTGATATCTTAGAGTATGTAGGTAAAGAACCTGATATGGTATTTACATCATTACACACACAAGACAGTCATGGTGAGACAATTAATACCAAAAAAACACGTTTTGAAGATATAGAAGAAGGCTTCCATACCTATGCTATAGATTGGACGAAAGACTATATTAAATTTTATGTAGATGACAAACTTGTATATACTTTTGCGCCTAAAGGTAAAACCGAAGCAGTATGGCCGTACGACCAACCATTCTATTTTATACTAAACGTTGCCGTAGGTGGCAATTTTGGAGGTCCTGAAGTAGATGATACAATATTTCCACAGGAATTTATTATAGACTATATAAAAGTCTATGAGAATTAAAATTTTATTTTATTGTTTAAGTTAGTTACTAAAAAGGATGCTCTGTTGAGTATCCTTTTTTATTTCTCCTTCTAATTTTTCTATACCTCTTAATAAAAGAAAAGTCATAAATCCAAAAATCCAAATTGGCATAATATTAAAAAGTGCAGATATATAATCTCCATTAAAAATGTAATTGAGAACAATTTTAATACAGATTTGAGCAAAAACAGTTGTTAATGAAGCTAATATATACAAGAACCTAACTAATTTAACTTTCATCTTTTATTATTATTTGTTTTACATCCCATTTTCTCTCCCAGTCCTGTTCCATATAGATTTCAACTTCTATCTCTGATTTCTCTCCAATTACTTTAGTCTCTATTTTTGTTTGTTTTGTACCGTCGGAGTATTTTATAATCACAGTATGTGGAAAGTTTCCAAAATCTTTAACTTGTCCTATTTTCTGTACTAAATCACTATTATCTTTAATGTAATCCAAAGCGACCTCATATTCTTTAGAAAATTGAGTACGTATTGTATTTACTAAAGGAAATAGTATGTATATTAAAATAATACCAGAAGACAGTATCGTTAAATAGTATTTTAAAAAGCGTTTAGGGTTCATTCCTTTAGTGTTAATGCGGTAATTTATCTTTCAAAACACCATAAAGGTAAGTTCCTACTAAAGCACCTAAAAGCACTACACCTATACCCCAAAAACCTGCGCCTATCAATATATACATAGGTCCTGGGCAAGTACCTACAAGCCCCCAACCTAAGCCAAACAGTATTCCGCCAATAATATAATTGGTAAATCCTTTTTCTTTATCAGGTATGTTTATAGGCTGTCCTGTAATATCTTTTACCTTTCCTCTCTTTATAATTTGTATGCCCACTACTCCTACTACAATAGCCGTCATGATAATACCAAACATATGGAACGACTGGAAATGAAACATTTCGTAAATGCGATACCATGATACGGCTTCTGACTTTGTAAGCACAATACCAAATACTAACCCTACCAATAAATATTTTATAAATTTCATAGTCTTGTTTTCTTAATTAAAAAATAGTGGTAATAATAACCACGACATAATAAGCCCTCCTATAAAAAAACCTATTACCGCTATAAGCGATGGTAATTGTAAGTTACTCAATCCTGTAATGGCATGCCCAGAGGTACATCCGCCAGCATAGCGTGTACCAAAGCCTACTAATAGCCCTCCCAGTAGTAATATAGCAAGCATTTTAGGCGATTGTAATGCTTCTGTACCTACTAATGCATCTGGTAATAATTTCCCTTCGGGAGCGTCAATATGCAGTTGTTGCAACTCGGTTACCGTTTGCGGGTTCAGGTTAACACCGCTACCATCACTCAGGTAAGTAGTAGCAATATACCCGCCAAGCATAGCACCCAGTACTACAACAAGATTCCAACGTTGGTTTTTCCAATCGAAACGGAAAAAGGATACATTTTTTCCCGCTCCAAAAGCCGAGCACATCGTGCGCAAGTTAGATGACATTCCAAATGTTTTTCCGAAATATATAAGTAAGAGCATTATTACCCCTATAAGTAGTCCCGAAACATACCAAGACCAAGTACCATAAAAACTATACATAACTATAAATTTTCACAAAAATAGGAAATATCCCCCTCAGATAATACCACTTTGATATATATTCATAAATAACTGCGTTATAGCTTTAATCAATATTTTTATAACTTTGGTATCTATTAATAATTACTATGAAAAAATACCTGCTTCTTTCCTGCTTTACTTTGATATTAGCAACATCATGCATAAGCACTCGGCTTACTATTAAAAATATAGATGATAAAGCCCCCATGCCTAAGCTCACAAAAGAAAAGACATTTGAACTTACAGAAATAAGCAGCGATAAAAAATATGGGTATGATCCTGACTATCCTATAAATCTTGGTTTTTTACCTGTACAAAATGCCGATATTAATATAAAACGATATTTTGGGGCATTATCAGGACCACAGGGGCAACCTATAACCTATGAACTTGTAGATAGTTGCTGCCCTTTTCCTTCGGGAAAAAATAATATGGGTGCCGGTTTACTTGATGTATATGAAGTAACATGGGAAGGACTTTCTGTTCCTAAACGGTTGCATATCAACCTATATGAGAGGGGCGAAATAATAGCACCTGCAGGCTTTGGTATCAAGAAGATACTGTAAGAATACTATTAATGAAAAATTATTATGCGTATCTTTGCGCCTTCAAATTAAATCATAACAATGAACATACATAATATACCACAAATCAAGCATACAGATAGCGGTAACTTTTTTTTACTTGCTGGTCCTTGTGCTATTGAAGGGGAAGAAATGGCTATGCGCATAGCCGAAAAACTGGTTACCGTTACCGATAAATTGCAAATACCTTATGTGTTTAAAGGTTCGTTTAAAAAGGCTAATCGTTCTCGTATAGATAGCTTTACGGGAATTGGCGATGAAAAAGCCTTAAAAATACTCGAAAAAGTATCTAAAACATTTGGTGTGCCTACGGTTACAGATATTCATACTAATGAAGATGCTGCTATGGCGGCACAGTACGTAGATGTACTGCAAATACCTGCTTTCTTAGTACGCCAAACTGACCTTGTAGCTGCTGCTGCTAAAACGGGTAAAATAGTAAACCTAAAAAAAGGACAATTTATGAGTCCTGAAAGCATGAAACATGCTGTACAAAAAGTATTAGACTGTAATAATGAGAATGTAATGGTGACCGATAGAGGTACTATGTTTGGCTACCAAGACATGATTGTAGATTACAGAGGCATCCCTACCATGCAGCAGTTTGCCACTACAGTACTAGATGTAACCCACTCACTACAACAGCCTAACCAAACTGTAGGTGTTACAGGAGGACGACCAGATATGATAGAAACCGTAGCCAAAGCAGGTATTGCTGTAGGCGTAGATGGAATATTTATAGAAACGCATTTTGACCCTGCTAATGCTAAGAGTGATGGAGCAAACATGCTACACTTAGACCACTTTGAAGGCTTAATGCAAAAGCTTGTAGCCATACGTAAAACAGTAAATCAATTTTAATATTTCATTACATACACAGTGAAACAACCTCTTTTATTGGTTGTACTATCTTTTTGTCTTTTTTCTCAGTACACCATTGCCCAAGATGAGGCAATAAATGCAGAAAAATACACCGAACATAATAAAGGTAAATTTTATATTTATTGGGGTGGAAACCGAGAATCGTATTCTAAATCTGATATTAACTTTAAGGGTGACGGCTATAACTTTACTTTACATGATGTAGCTGCACATGACAAGCCGAAAGGTTGGCATGCAGATTATATTAATCCTGCTAGGATGACCATACCACAAACCAACTTGAGAGTGGGTTACTTTATAAACGATCATTATAATGTTTCTTTTGGTATTGACCATATGAAATATGTAATGACACAAAACCAAATAGCAAGTATAAACGGCTATATAAACCTACCCGACAGCGAAGCGGGAGCTTCCTATAACCGAATCTACAATAACGAACCGATAGAGCTTACAGAAGATTTCCTTACGTTTGAACACACTGATGGGCTTAATTACATAAACCTTGAAATTGCAAGAGTAGATGATATATCTAAGTACTTGTATATTGCAAATACCGATAAAATACAGGTAAATATAACCGAAGGTATTGGTGGTGGCGTAATATACCCGAAAACCAATGCTAAAGTACTGGGTAAACGCAGGCATGATGACTTTCATATCTCTGGCTACGGATTCTCGGCAAAAGCAGGGTTGAACATTACTTTTTTCAAACACTTCTTTATCCAAGGAGAATTAAAAGGTGGTTATATTAATATGAATGATATACGTACTACCTACTCTGGTAATGATAGTGCATCGCAACATTTTATGTTTTTTGAAAGAATAATAGTAATTGGCGGAATTTTCAGAATATAACAACAATATATATTATTTAAAAAGGTGCGCTATGCACCTTTTTTTATTTCTCAAAAAATAATAGCATAAATATTTGGTACGTCAATAAAAATAATTTTACTTTGCATTTCAAAGTACTTTACTATGGAGGCAGACAAAGATTATCTAAAAGACATACAGGACATCAGGATGATGATGGACAAGTCGTCACAGTTTTTATCACTTAGCGGGCTTTCGGGTATCATGGCGGGTATCTATGCTTTACTAGGCGCTGCTGCTGGGAAGTATATTTATAACCTCAACTATGGACAATATATTATAATAGAGAGTAAGTCTTTTAAAGCTATTATAGCCATAGCTATAGGAGTTTTAATTTTATCAGTTCTTACAGCTTATATACTAACTGCCGTTAAAGCCAAAAAACGAGGTGAAACAATATGGAATACTACAACTAAAAGACTTTTAGTTAATTTCTTGATACCTTTAGTAACAGGCGGTATATTTGCACTACTCTTAATAAAAAACAGGTATTACGGGCTTATATCGCCCATTACACTAATCTTTTACGGATTAGCTTGTGTAAACGCTAGTAAATATACATTGAGAGATGTGCGCTACTTAGGGCTTACCATAATCATTATAGGCTTATTAGCTACCGCATTTATGGGCTATGGGCTCGAATTTTGGGCATTAGGTTTTGGAGTATGCCACATAGTATATGGTACTGTAATGTACTTTAAATATGACCGAAAAGATAAGTAGTGAAAAACATACTGCAACATATTAACAAGGCTTTTGATCATCGCATACGCCTAGGTATCATGAGTATACTTATGGTAAATGAGTATGCCGATTTTACTACGCTTAAAGAACTGCTGGGCGTTACCGATGGTAACTTAGCAAGTCATGCAAAAGCACTAGAAGCTGAAGAATATATTATGATAGAAAAACAATTTATAGGCAAAAAACCAAACACACGCTATATAGCCACAAAATCGGGAAGAAAAGCCTTTAAAGATCATATTGATGCACTCGAAAAACTAATAAAAAAAGACTAATATTTTTTTGAATTTAAACTTTGAATTTCAAAGTACTTTTATAAATATAAATTAATTATGAAAACACTACGACTGACATTTACAAACACCTTCAAGCAACACTATGCACTACTCTATCTTGCCTTGTTTTGTACTGCTTTATTATTGGTAAGAGCAAAATTAACCCATTCTATGTTCTATTCATTTTTGATTTGGAATCTATTTCTTGCCTACCTACCATTATTAGTATCATTACTAATGATTAATAATGTAAAGCTGATGGAAAAGAGAATATACTATTATCCATTACTACTCTGCTGGTTGTTACTACTACCTAATGCTCCTTATATAATTACCGACTTCATCCACCTAAAAAAAGTAAGCACAGTACCCATTTGGTATGATGTACTGTTGCTTATATCATTTTCCACAGGGGGCATACTCGCAGGGCTGGCATCTATGAAACATATATTTAGCATAATTACTATAAAAACCAATCCTTTAGTAGCGTGGTTTAGTATTGCTATTACTTGTTTTCTTTCGGGGTTTGGTATCTATCTAGGTCGCTTTCTCAGATACAATAGTTGGGATGTACTCAGTAAGCCATTAACACTTACTAATGATGTCTTACAAAGCTTTACAAGTACTACTCCTTTGGGTATAACTTTGGGTTTTGGTTGCTTTCTGCTCCTACTCTTCCATTTATATTACACCGCTGACAAGTAAAAAAATTTACACATCTACTTTGAATTTCAAAGTGAAATAACAATCTAAAAACTATACTATACTCATGAAAAACTTATTCCGACAAAAAAGAACAACTGTAAACACCATTGAGCTTATAGATTACCCTAGCAACAGCTTAGGATTTCACTTAGGGCAATACTTATTCAAAAAAGGTTTTAACCCCTGTACAATACTGGAAAAAGAAGATATATATCGACTCCTGATTACGAAAGACACTTCAGTAAAAGAACAATTTGGTATGTACTTCTACTTGTTTGGTAATGGCGATGCGAGCTTCGACACACTATCTGAAATGCTGGTGGGGTTACTCGCCTACCCTTTTGATATAAAGCACTTTTGCAACCAATATAAAGCGGGTAAAAATGCCTTGCGCTTTTATGATTTAGACCATTACAAGATGCTTCACTTACCATTAGATAGAATCAAAGACACATTTTTAATCCGATAACTATGAGTTATAATAATACAACGCCAAAATACTATAATGAATTATTACAATTACCTGTATGGACAGCTATTACTTCCTTTGTTATAGGCACAATACTTTTCGGTTTTCAAATGATAACCAATGAAAATAATAACTTATTAATAATCGGTTTCTTTTATGTAATCATTGCTTTCATAGTAAACCTAGTCATACTCTTGATATTGGTAATATTATCATTTGTTTATAGAAATCATCAATCCGATATTTTAAAATACGCCTCCATACAACTTATTAATATCCCTATTGCAATAGCCTATATATTCATTCTTTTCAATTAACAAACATCAAATTATTATGGAAACTAGTCAAAATCCAAAGAATTTCTTTCAATCTGCCACCGCAAAAATTATAATGGTAGGTTTACTAACACTCGTACTACTTATACCGTTACAATATGTAAAGAACCTTATTTTAGAACGCTCTAACAGGCAAAAAGAGGTAATAATCGATATTAATCAAAAATGGGGTGGCAGCGTTTACTTTTATGGTCCTGTTTTAAAAGTGCCTTACACCTCCTATACTGAAACAAAAGTTACTGACGAAAAAACAAAGCAGGTAACCATAAACCGAACTGCAAATACTAACTATGCTTATTTTTTTCCAGATGAGCTTAATGCAATAGCCAATGTAACTACCGAAGAAAGAAACCGAAGCAATTACAAGTCGGTTTTATTTAACTCTAAAATGAACTTTAAAGGTGTTTATACTATGCCCGATTTTAGTACTGAAAGTATTGCAGATGCAGACATACAGTGGGATAAAGCTTCGGTAATAATCGAAACCAATAATATTAAAGGTATTAAGGGAGAGGTAGCCATGACTATTGGTTCGCAAAAATATATTTTTGAACCAGCTGCTGATAATAGTAGTTTCACTAAAGGTTCTTATGCTGCTTTAGAAACAAAATCTATTAATGTAAAAGAAGTTTTTAATACTAAGTCTATACCCTTTAACTTTGATATTAGTTACAATGGTAGTGAGTACATTAAAATAGTACCTATTGGTAAACAAACTACTGCAAAAATGACTTCGAACTGGAATTCACCAGGATTTCAGGGCGATTTTATCCCCGAAAATAAAAACATAACTGATAGTGGTTTTACTGCCGAATGGAAAATATCATTCCTTAACCGACCATTTGTACAACAGCATTTTGGTAAACTGCCTAACCTTAGCGAGTATAGTTTTGATGTTGATTTTGTAATCCCTGTAAACCAGTATCAGCAAAGCGAACGAGCAGCTAAATATGGCTTTCTTGTTATCGGACTTACTTTTTTGGTCTTTTTCCTGATACAAACCATTAGCAAAATAAACATCCATATCTTTCAATACAGTATGATAGGTCTTGCTCTTATTATGTTCTATACGCTGTTGATTTCCGTAACAGAACATAGCTCTTTCAAATTTGCCTATGCTATATCAGGCGTAGCAGTTATAGTAATGATAGGACTTTACTCATTATCAATACTGAAAAACAAGAAATTCCCATTGCTAATTACTACATCATTGGGTGCTTTATACACCTTTATATATGTAATAATACAATTAGAAAATTATGCCCTATTAGTAGGTAGCATCGGGCTATTCCTGATATTAGGTGCGGTTATGTATGTATCCAGAAAAATTGATTGGAGCAATAGTCATGCTTAATTAATGTTTTTCATACTTCAGAGCTCTATGCTCTGAGGTATTTTTTTTAAGCTCAGTCACTTTTATAAGCACATCACTTTCAAGATTTACAACCTCTCCTGTTACAGTAATATCTTCACCCATTTTTACAGTTTTATATTGTTGTTTAGGATCATCCATATTAGCGATGCTTACAGTAGCTGAATATACTTCTCCTGATGGGGTATGTATTTTTGCAGTATAACCGTCTTTACCATTAATTATTTCGGTTACTCTACCCTCAATAGTTATAACCTCACCATCAGCATGCTTAGAGCTGCTAGGTATAGTTACTTCTGTGGTATTAGTCGCTGTAGTATCGTTTAACTCTATAACAGCAGGCTCTGTGGCATCCTGCTTTTTATTATTACAAGCAGTTAATATTGTTACTATACTTAGCGTGATTAGTACTTTTTTCATGATTCCTATTTTCATCAAAGATATTACGTTTTAAAGTAATAAAAAACCGCCTCACGATTGTGAGACGGTTTTATTATTATAGAAACTAAATATTTTTTAGTGAGCGCCACCTATTTCTACTTCTTCAGCGATACCTTGTTTTTTTAATACTTTAACTACATACCATCCGTAAAAAGCAATGTATGCAAAACAAAGTACAGGTATAAAATAAGAACTGTGAATACCAATTATATCAGAAATCTTACCTTGTAATGGAGGAATAATACCACCTCCTAAAATCATCATTACTAAGAGAGCAGATCCTTGAGAAGTATATTTACCAATACCTACAATAGCTAACGAAAATATAGAAGGCCACATAATACTACAAAATAATCCGCCACTCATAAAGGCATATATAGCTACATTTCCTGTTGTAAATAAACCGATAAGCATAGCTGTCATACCTAATAATCCGAAAATCATCAATGTTTTTGCAGGATGATCTTGCCCCATAAAGAAACCAACTATTTGTATTAATACTATTGCTGCATAAGCATATAACGGTGTAATATCTTGACCTGAAACATAATTAGCCAATAGTACTACACCAAAGGCAATATAAGGTACTACTATAAGTAATACTTTTTTCATAGAGTTGCTTGGGTTAAATACCGTTATAGCTCCTGCCCAACGCCCTATCATAAGGCTACCCCAATACATTGATATAAAAGGAGCAATAGCCGATCCTGTAAGTTCGCCAAATTCAGGTGTACCCAAAAGTTCACCTAAGTTACTTTGTATCGTTACCTCTACCCCTACATAAGTAAAGATACCTAGCATACCTAATACTAATTGAGGGTAACGCATTGCACCCCATCCTTCTGGTTTTTTTTGTGCAGCACTATTAGCAAAAAGTAATCCAAATACTATTACCAATAAAGTAGCTATTGTTAATCCAAGACCTAGAAAGTCTTTTTCTTTATTTTCTATAAAACGGGTTATAAATTCAGGATCTTCATAACGAGAAAATATATAACCAAAAATAGCGATAAGTATAACCGTAATTGCAATAAGTGTATTCATTGCTTTTTTAGCTGGCTCAAAAACCGATTCTATTTTACCCGATGGTAATTTTTTAGAAAAGAAGAATAACCCTGCAGATATAAGGAATAATGCACCTACAAAGATGTAAAGTATCTCCATCATATCAAGAGATTCTGGTCGTTGTGCAAATTCTTCAATATTAATACCCGATGCAACACCAAACAATGCTAATGAAACAACAATAGGACCTATAGTAGTACCAAAAGAGTTAACCCCTCCTGCAAGATTAAGCCTGTTACTCGCTGTATGCGGTTCTCCTAATGAGGCTGCAAAAGGTTGTGCAGAAGTTTGTTGTAAAGAAAAACCAAGTGCTACAATAAATAGCGCACCTAGTATAAGGTAATAATCTCCTGATTTTACAGCAAAAATCATTAGTATAGCACCTAATGTACTAATAAGTAATCCATTAATGATACCTTTTTTAAAACCCCAAGAATTTAATATGTCTTTTTTTACAAGGGTACTAAATATAAATAGCAATAATGCTCCCATATAGTAAGCTCCATAAAAAGCAAAGTCTATAAGTTGGCTCTGAAATTGATCAAGCCCAAATTTAGCTTTACAAAATGGGATAAAAACACCGTTTGATGCTCCAATAAAACCCCAGAAAAAGAATACCGTGATAAGAGTATACAGTGCTGGGTAATTGGTTTTTGTTTGGTTTGTACTCATAATGTGATGAATAATTAATGTGATGAATAAATATTTAGAATAGAATTGTGTGATTTATTGTATAGGTACAATACTAATGGCTGTACCACCTCCTGGTGCAAGATTAAGTTTCAGCTTTGTTTTAGCTGTAACTTTTATAGTTTTAATTTCATAATTAATAGGATCATTTTTCCAATCGGCATTTTTACCGTCTTGGTAAATAATCGCTTTGTATTTCTGATCAGGAGTAAGAAAGTCTAGTGTAAGTGTTGTTTTTCTGGCATTTTCATCAGTTATAGCTCCTAAAAACCAGTTTTCAGTGCCTTTTGCCTTACGAGCAATGGTAAGATAATCGCCTGGCTCTGCCTCTAGCACTTTTGTATCATCCCAATCGGCAGCTACATCTTTAATAAACTGAAAAGCATCAGGATATTTCTCATAATTTTCAGGCAGGTCGGCAGCCATTTGTAACGGGCTGTACATGGTTACATATAACGCTAACTGTTTAGCTAGTGTAGTATGCACTTGCTCTGTTTTAGTAGCGTCATACACATTCATTTTTACTTCAAAAATACCAGGGGTATAATCCATAGGTCCACCCAGTAAGCGAGTAAAAGGTAATATTGTTTCGTGAGCCGGTGGGTTACCTGAACTCCAACCATTAAACTCATTACCTCGTGCTGCTTCGGCTGCTATATAATTGGGCCATGTTCTATGCACACCTGTAGGTCTTGATGATTCGTGCGAGTTAATCAGTATTTTATATTCTGCTGCTCTTTGTGGCACATAATTAAAATGATTTACCATTGCCTGCCCATCATGAAACTCACCACGAGGTATTATTTTGCCCACATAACCTGTCTTAACAGCTCCGTAACCATAATCTTTCATGAATTTATAAGCCCTGTCTAGCCTGCGTTCATAGTTAGTTACTGAACCTGATGTTTCATGGTGCATTATCATTTTTACACCTTTCTTCTTGGCATATTCTGTAACTTCTTTAATATCAAAATCAGGATATGGCGTAGTAAAGTCAAACACTTCTTCTTTCCAGTTACCAAACCAATCTTCCCAACCAGTGTTCCAACCTTCTACTAGTACTCCATCAAAACCATGTTTTGCAGCAAAATCTATATATCGTTTAGTATTTTCGGTAGTGGCGCCATGTGGCTTTCTTTTTGCAAACTTGTTTTGAGAGGCATCCTGTGTACCGCTATAATCCCAAGTTGATACGCCCACGTGCATTTCCCACCAAATACCTACATACTTCATTGGCTTTATCCAAGAAGTATCATCTATTTTAGATGGTTCGTTAAGGTTTAATATCATTTTTTGTCCTACAATATCGCGAGCATCATCGCTAACCATTATAGTACGCCAAGGCGTTACTGCTGGTGCTTGCAAGTAAGCCATATCTCCTATAGCATTAGGCACTAATTGCGATGTGAGCTTGTGTGTTTTAGCATCAAGATTTAAATGCATTACAGGATAGTTTACTACCGCAGCTTCAAAAATATTAATGTAAAGTCCATTTTTAGACTTCATCATTAACGGCGACTGTATGGTATATTTATCTGTTATCGATTTTACAGCAATACCATTATTAAGGTTAAGTTTATCATTATCTATTTCAGATAATAGTGTTTCATTATACACATACTCCTGACTATCGAAATCTCCAGGAATCCAAAAAGCTTTATGATCACCTGTAAGGTTAAACTCGGTATTCTCGGCAGCAATAACAAAATAGTTTAATTTATCTTGTTTAGGAAACTCATAACGAAATGCAACACCTTCGTCAAAGGCTTTAAAAATAATATTGAGCAATCTTCCCGTACCTTCTTGACGAAGCATAACACTCATCTGATTATACTTATTTTGTATAACGGCTACTTCGCCTAATACTGGTTTCCAGCTATCGTTTACCGAAGCTGATTTTACTCCCATAATAGTAAAACTATCGCTAAGGGAGGGTTCGTTTTTAATATCAAGCCCTAAATAGCTTTTTGCTATAACAGGTTGATTTTTGTAGGTTACTGAATAATAAGGACTGCCCGATTGATCGAGCTTAAATTCGGTAACAATGTCTTGTGATGGTGACTTTACCGATTGGGCAGATGTAAACCCAATGCATAAAAGCAATAGTGATGTAAAAGAAATTCTCATGTGATTTAAAAATTTCATAAATATACACATATCCGCATTTATAGCAATTCATTAATCTGCAAAAAAAAGAAGTGTTTTAAAGTGTTATCTTCAATAACATTCAATATTCAAACGTTTGCATTGAGGATATCGAAAAAACAAACTTAATAAGGCTCGGATTAAAATTTTATATGTAGAAAAGCCTCTTAAAAAAAGAGGCTTTCATTTAAAACATAATTAATATCGTAAATCTAATAAATTATATAGGTATTATTTATTAGATTTATTTTTCTTCAACATACCCTTTTAGGTATTTAAAACGTTCGGTAAGTTTTCCGTTTTCTGTTATTTTGGCTCGCGCTAAAATACCATCTTTATCTCCGTTAAAAAATGCAGGGATTACCTTATCATAAAACATCTCGGCAAAACCAACACTCGCATCACGAGGCAATTCACAAGGTAAATTATCAACTGCCATTACTACTATAGCTGACGGGTTATAAAAATCAATCTCTTCATTTGTAGATGGATTATAACCATATATAGGGTCTGCAATGGTAGAAGCCCGAAGTGTACAAGCTATTGGTCCTCCTATATCACATGATACATCGCCAACAACTTTTATTTTATTACTACTAGCTTTTAGCATTTCGCGAGTTAATATATCTGGCGAACCATTACCAAAGAAATGTCCTGTAATAAAGATATCTGACACCTTAGTAAATCTTTCAAAGTTAGACTCATACTCGGCAGGGTTATTATAGAAGTCAATGTTGTTTTTTACTTCGCCATCCTTACGCCTGTTATAATCTAAAACATCTAGTTGTACATATACAGGCTCATCATAATTCTTAGTAAGGTAATCATTTACATTTACTTGCTTCATTTTCATACCATCTAGCATCTCCTTAGCTCCCATCGCTACTTTACCTTTACCTGTAAGTACTATTTTTACAGGAGGTAAAACCATACGCTTTAGTTTAACTATTAGCGTGTCTCTATCGGGTAATGTTTCTGCTTTAGGCAAGTTGTATAATTCATACTTTACTCCAAAAGCTCTTAATGTATTATAAGCTCCTACATTACCAGCATAGCGCCCAAAACCAATAAGTCGTTTGTTTTTTGCATCAACTATTGTTTCATGGTCATATAGCTCAATATTTTTATCAAGTATTGCTTGTAGCAACTTTTGATTATAAGGCTGTTTTTTAATAGTATGCGAAAAGAAGAAATACTTTTTATTAGGTATAAGCGCCTCAACAGGCACTTCTTTAACACCAATAAGCACATCACAATCAGTCATATCGGCATCAACCTTTACACCTGCTGCTATATACTCTTCATCCTTAAATATTCTTATATCCGACACTTCAGCTTTTACTAACGTATCAGGATAATTCTCTGCAATAGCTGCTAGCTTTTCAGGTGTAAAAACCACCCTTCTGTCAGGTGGGCTTTTTCGTTCTTTTATAATACCGAATTTCATTATCTATATGGTGTAAATGGTGGGTTTTTACAGGTTATGTAAAAGATAGTATAATCTTTTGACAATACCGTAATATTGTTTTTGATAATGGCATCAAATATACGGGAAATTGAATGAAACATAAAAACTATTTCATTATCTTTGCAGCATTAGTAAAATGATATTATTTTTGAACTATATCGTTTTACTATTTACTGGGGTCGACTGGTTTTGACAGCAGGTCGAATTGAATGGTAAGCACGCCAGGAACGGGAACATATCCTGTAAATAATGTTTCACAATTTTAAACGGCGAAAATAACTACGCTCTAGCTGCATAATCCGAATTTATAGTACGATTAGCCTCGTTCCTACTAGGTAGGAAAGCGAGATTCTCCTAAAAAGCCTTGGTTTATGGCGTTTTGTTAAGGGGAACCGTAAAAGTAAACCTAGAAATCCTTTTGCTTTGTAGGGGTTTTGAAACTAAAGAAGCTAAGTAGTATGTGGTTGTTTCCGACCTAGCATATTATCGAAAATCTAATTGGAAACTAAGCATGTAGAAAGCTCTTGAATTGCCTGTTTGGACCCGAGTTCGATTCTCGGCGACTCCACAAAAAAGGCTTCCTGAAAATTTTCAGGAAGCCTTTTTTTAATTCTATTATATACTATAATACTAAATACTACTATCGTTAATTACCTTAAAACATATGTTTTATAATAATTACAACTCTATAATATTAAAATAAAATACTAATCTAAGTTTTGGTAAATTAAGTTTAAAACACCTGAATACTTTAAAAATAAAACACTTATAATAATTTTTAACACTATTATCATCTACATAAGTAAATGTATATTTGATAGAAAGGTATGCAATATAAAACCAATCAATATTATAACGGTTAAATATCGTATATAACATTAAATAAGTAAATTTGCATTCTAAAGTAAAGAGGTATGAGTAAATGTGAACAATGTATCGTGAGGCAATTCAGCTCCTTAAAAGCTTTGAACAAAGAAGAGTTAATAAACCTTTCTAGTTGTAAAACATTATATACAATTAAAAAAGGTGAACCTGTTTTTAGTGAGGGTGAAAACTTACAAGGCATTTTTTGCATTAAAGATGGGGTTTGTAAAATGACAAAGCTTAGTGCTAACGGCAATGAACAAATTGTAAAACTTATTTCTAAAGGAGAACTATTAGGACAACGTTCGTTAATTAGCGAAGAGCCTGTAAACTTGAGTGCGGTTGCACTCGATGATATGCAGGTTTGTTTTATACCTAAAGCTGAAGTAATTAAGTTTTTTAACGAAAATAATCAGTTCTCTATGAATGTGATGCGCACTATTTGTGGTGATCTAAAAAATGCCGATGATCATTTAGTAACCATGGCGCAAAAATCGGTAAAACAACGCCTTGCCGAAGTATTACTTTACTTACATGATACATTTGGTATAAATGAAGAAGATAAAAGTCTTAATGTTAAACTGTCGCGCGAAGAATTGGCTGGTATGATAGGTACTGCAACAGAGAGTTGCATACGACTACTTTCGGAGTTTAACAAAAGTGGGCTTATAACCTTATCAGGTAAAAAAATAATAATATCAGATATTGACAAACTAAGAAAAATGTAATTTTAATATAATAGATAACAAAGCATAAAAAAAACAGCCTTTCGGCTGTTTTTTTATGCTTTGTTATAGTAGATCTTTACTATTAAGGCATTGTAACAGGACCTCCCCATTGCGATATACCTCCAACAAGGTTATATGTAGTCTCAAAACCAAGCTGACTCATTATACCACACGCCTGCCCACTACGAGCTCCGGCAGCACAATACACATAGTAATTCTTAGTCTTATCTAATTCTTCTACTGCATATATAAACCCTTGACCTTTATAGATATCTATATTTATAGCTCCAGGTATAATACCACGATTCCATTCATCTTGGGTGCGCACGTCAAGTATAACAGCATTACTGTCTTTCTGAGCTTTGTCCCACCATTCTTGTTCTGATAAATTCATAATTAATTTCTTTTTCCCAAAGATATTATGCTTTTATAGAACAACCAATAGCTTTTGTTTCTTTCACAGGAACATCTTTACCTTCTAACAGAGCGTCTACTGCATTTTCTACATACTTAACCGTTACAGCACTTTCGTCTTCATAATTATCATCTATAGTACCTATATATTTTACTACATTACCATTATCTGTTTTTTGTAGTATATATACATGAGGTGTTTTTGTAGCACCATATTGTGGGTAAATTTTTTGTCCATCGTCAAGAAGGTAAGGAAATGTAAACCCTTTATCTTTAGCTCTTTCTTGCATTTTTTCAAAGCTATCGTCTTTTGCCTTTTCAGGGTTATTAGGATTTATTGCTACAACAGGATAACCTTTCTCTTTATATTTCTTATCTAACGCTATAATTCTATCTTCATAAGCTACTGCATATGGGCAATGGTTACAGGTAAATATCACTATATACCCTTTAGCATCTGTCATATCTTTAAGTGCCACATTATTCCCATCTATATTTTTAAGACTAAAATCTGTTGCTACATCTCCTATTTTATACCCAGTAAGAGCTTCTTCTGATGGCTCTTCCATCACTTCAGCAGATTCTGCTGTAGTATCAACCTCTTCTTTCTTTGAGTTATCTGACTTACATGCAACATTTAGCATTAGTAAACCTGCTGTTAAAAAAAGTCCAAAAAATTTAATTGTTTTCATATTCTGCTTTTTTATTTAAAATTTAAACTACTATTTATTATTATTTAATGCTCAATAATTCTGTTTCTAACTCCTCATAAGTAAATGATTGCTCATAAAACTTACGTTTATCTTTATTATATATAATGGTGGCAGGTATAGCACCACTCCATGTAGAATCTATTTTAGGTATCCATGAGTTAGAGTCAGGATCTGTCATGATAATTACATCACTTTTAAGTTCTTTTTCTTTTAAAAAAGGTATTAGTTTACTTTCTATCATTTTTCGCATATCAAGACTTACTAGTAATACCTTTACTTTTTCATCTTTGTATTCAGCATTCAGTTTTTCAAAGTGCGGTAACTCCTCTACACAAGGCAAACACCAAGTAGCCCAAAAATTGACCACATATGTTGTATCATTATCCCTGTTAAGAAAATACTTTAAACCATCATATTCATAAGCTTTAACACTAATATCATCAGCCGAATATACTTTTACAGGGTTTGGCGCAGGCGCTTCCTCTACTGTTGTATTATTTCCATTTTTACACGATACCATTACTAATAATGCTATAAAAACTGCTATTTTACTATATATAACCTTCATTACCTTTTAATTTAGAACAGGTTAAAAATAAGGTAAAAAATATGGTTTTAATAAGTTTAACACTTTTTTAACCTAACATTTGTATATACAATAATTAAAGATATTACATTTGTACCTACAAATTTTGCAGATGTAATTATGAAGATAGAAGATGTAATAAAATCAGTAACTCCCTTACCTATAGGCAAAAGGACAATATTGAATATAATGTACACACAAAATATGGTTGCCGATAGTTTTAATGAGATACTTAAAGCTTATGAGATTTCTCCAGAGCAGTTTAATGTACTGCGTATACTAAGAGGACAAAAAGGGAAACCAGCTAATATGTGTGTTATACAAGAAAGAATGATAGCCCCTACTAGCAACACAACACGGCTTGTAGATAAACTGCTAAACAAGGAGCTTGTAACTCGCGAGGTATGTAGTGAAAACCGCCGAAAAATGGACATTACTATTACCGAAAAAGGACTGGCATTACTAAAAGAGCTAGACCCAAAAGTACTTAAACATGAAATAAGTTATTCAAAAAACTTGAATAATGAAGAGCTAGAACAACTAAATAACTTATTAGAAAAATACAGAGGAGAATTAATTTAAAGTAAACATAAAAAATGAATAACTACATAGAAAATCTTAACTGGCGCTATGCAACAAAAAAATATGATACCGAAAAAAAAGTATCTAATGAAGATCTTAAAACACTTAAAGAAGCAGTAAGACTGAGTGTATCTTCTATGGGGATACAGCCTTATAAGATATTTATTATAAACGATCCAGAAGTACGCCAAAAACTAAAACCTGTAGCTTATAATCAAGGTGGTGTAACTGATGCATCTCACCTGTTTGTATTTGCTAATGAAGTAAATGTGGGACAAAAACATATAGATGCTTATACTGACAATATTATAGCAACAAGAGGCATTACAAAACAAGATATAGCTCCGTTTGTAAACTCGATGGAAAATTTTATTGGAGCTTTAGATGATGCCAATAAAAAATTCTGGACAGCAAAACAAGCTTATTTAGCCATGAATTCGCTTATTATAGCTGCTGCAGTATTAAAAATAGATGCTACCCCAATGGAAGGTTTTGATAAAGCTGAGTTTAATAAAATATTAGGTCTTGACGAAATGGGGCTTAATGCAGCCGTAGTAGCCACTGTAGGTTACCGTCATGAAGATGATATTTTCCAGCACATGAAAAAAGTGAGAAAATCTGAAAACGAATTATTTGTAACAATTTAATATATAACCAAACTTTTAATAATTAAGAAAAATGAAAAATCTAAAAACAATTGCAATTGCGCTAGTACTAACTTTAGGTACAATTACTACTAAAGCTCAAGACAAGAAGATAAACACTTCTAAAAGCCAAGTAGAATGGGTAGGTAAAAAAGTAACAGGTGAACACAGTGGTGTTATCAGCTTTAAAGAAGGTGTACTTAACTTTAAAAGCGGTAAACTTACAGGTGGTAGCTTTACTGTAGATATGACATCTATTGAAGTAACAGATCTTAAAGCAGGTGAAGGAAAAGAAAAACTTGAAGGTCACCTTAAAGCTACCGACTTTTTTGGTACAGATGCACACAAAGAAGCTACACTTGTTTTTACATCAGTTAAAGCAACAGGGGGTAACAAATATGCAGTTATTGCAAACCTTACTATAAAAGGAATTACAAAACCCGTAACTTTTGACCTTACTGTAGCTAAAAACTCTGCTACTACTGAATTTAAAGTAGACAGAACTAAGTATGGTATAGAGTACAACTCAGGTAGTATTTTTGATGGTCTAGGTGACAAAGTGATATATGACGATTTTGAACTTACTGTAAACCTACAGTTTTAATTTTCAGATATAACTCACATCTCAATATACCCTCTACCTCATCGGTAGAGGGTATTTTATTAAGCAGTAATAAATCTCAGTAGAGGTAAAATGTTTTTTTACATTTGTAACTATTCTACATCTATTATGAAAAAAATTCTTGTCATCGATAACTACGATAGTTTCACGTATAATCTTGTGCACTACTTAGTAGAACTAGATTGCGAAGTAACCATAATACGCAATGATGAACTGGACATTGATGAGGTTGCCGACTATGATAAAATACTCCTTTCTCCTGGACCAGGTGTACCAGATGAAGCTGGTTTATTAAAAAAAGTTATAGGTACTTATGCCAGAACCAAAAGTATATTAGGCATATGTTTAGGACAGCAAGCCATTGCCGAAGTGTTTGGCGGGTCGATCATAAACCTACCCGAAGTATATCATGGGGTAGCTACCAAGATTACTATTGTAGTAGATAATGAAATTATGTTTGAAGGAATGCCGAAAGAAATAGAAGTGGGACGTTACCACTCATGGAGTGTAAATCTTGCCGATTTGCCCGCTGTGCTAGAAGCCACATCGCTAGACGGGAAGGGTAACATTATGTCATTACGCCATACATTATTTGATGTAAAAGGAGTGCAGTTTCACCCTGAATCAGTGCTAACACCACAAGGAAAACTACTCATTAAAAACTGGATTTTATCATAAACTGATACTTTAACAAAAGTAACTCAATACACTAACAAACAATAAAAAGAGATACTACTATAGATTTTACTTATAAGCTATTACAACTCTTTTTTATCTTAGAAAATTAAAATATAATGAACCCAAAATATAACCATTACAAAGTAACACTAGAACATATAAGTAACCCAAAAGATAGTGAACTGCATGAACCAGTATCAGTGATTTTTGACAATCATGATAATTTATTCAACATCATAGAAAAGGTAAAAGAACGTGATTTATTTGATGATAAAAGCCAAGCCATTGAGTTTGCTCTTGGCTTAAAAATGTTTAGCGAAGTAATGCTTCGCAATAAAGAAAATCCTTTATTCGAAGATATGAAACCTGCCTTTAGCGACTTTATGAAGAAACTAAAAGGTAATCTCAAATAAACAAACAAGCCTGCTAAAAGCAGGCTTGTTTGTTTGAAATTTATTATTTAAAAATTTTAAATTTCATTATCTCGTGAACACCAGTTTATTCCCTTTTGATAGTTTATCATCATAACTATAACCATCATAATCAAAACCTTTCAAGCCACTTAAAGACCGTATATTTTTATCAATAATATACCGTACCATCATACCCCTAGCCTTCTTGGCAAAAAAGCTTATCATTTTCAACTTGCCATCTTTATAATCTTTAAACTCAGGAGTAATAACAGGCACTTTTAATGCCTTAGTATCTACAGCATCAAAATACTCTTTACTGGCAAGGTTAATAAATAATTCATCATCTTTCAGTTCCTCATTAAGCGCATCGGTAATTGTTTTTTTCCAAAAGTGATATAAGTTTTTCTCCTCTTCTACTTCTAACTTCGTACCCATTTCAAGACGATAAGGCTGTATCAAGTCAAGCGGCTTTAATACCCCATATAACCCTGATAGTATGCGAAGTGTATCTTGTAACTTATTTAATTTGTTGGTAGGAATAGTATAAGCATCCAGTCCTGTATATACATCACCATTAAAAGCATATATAGCTGGGCGGGCATTTTTGGTAGTAAAAGGCGTTTTCCACTCTTGGTTACGCTTCCAGTTCAGGTCTGCTAACTTGTCTGATATGCTCATTAACTTCATCAAATCAGCAGGAGATTTTTCTTTTAAGGTTTCTTGTATTATTTCCGATTGTTCTATAAAAGCAGGCTCAGTATGTTTACGAGTAGGCAGCTTGGTTTCAAAATCTAGCGATTTTGCAGGTGATATAACAATTTTCATTCTTTCGAGTTTATATACCCAAAAGTACTAACCAAATACCACTATTACAACTGTAATAAGTAATTTCATATATTAGCAATTTAACCAACTAACCATAACCAATGACGGACTATATCATCCAGACTAAATCACTAAACTTCCGATTTTCAAAACATAAAAAAGTACTTGACGGTATTTCATTAAACATACCTAAAGGAGCTATTTATGGTTTTTTAGGTCCTAACGGAGCAGGAAAATCGACTACCATGCGATTGCTTACAGGCATACTACCCGAGCAAGAAGAGGCTATTTCTCTTTTTGGTAAACCCTTAAAAACACAACTACCACAGGTATTTGAGAATATTGGTGCACTAGTAGAAAGCCCTGCGCTGTACCTGCACCTTAGCGGATATAATAACCTTAAATATCTTGCCGAACTACGTAATGTACCCGAAAGCAGAATTACCGAAGTATTAGAACTAGTAGATCTTACTCGCGATGCTAAACGTAAAGTAAAACAATACTCACTAGGTATGAAACAGAGGCTTGCCATTGCTATGGCGTTATTAAGTGAGCCTAAATTATTACTGCTCGATGAGCCTGTAAACGGGCTTGACCCTAACGGTATGCGCGACATCAGGCAGTTATTAGTAAAACTGAATAAGGAACAAGGTATTACAATTTTTGTGTCGAGCCACCTATTGGCAGAAATAGAAAAAATGTGTACCCATGTGGGCATTATCAGTAACGGTAAGTTACGTTTTGAAGGCACTATACAAGAACTTTCAGAACAATCAGGGACTTGTAAAATACAGCTTACACTTAAAGATGCTTCGCAATGGCATGAAAAGCTTTTAGAAGAATATCCTTCGGTAACATTAGAGAGCAATGCACAACTTAGTATAGAGTTAAGTGATCGCGAGAAAATTCCTGCTTTTACTAAAGAGCTTATAAATCGAGGTGCTGAACTGTATGAACTAAAAGTACTTAACGGGCTCGAAGAATGGTTTATGACCCTTATCCGACAAAAATAAATTACCAACTAAACAAATCGCAATGCAAAATTTTACTACTGCTCTAAAAGCAGAACATATAAAGAAAAAAGGTACAGGGCTCTATGTAGTCGCTGGTATATTAGGAGTTATCTCGCCCATAATCTGGACAATTGTAAAGTTAATACAAGATACTCCTAACCAAAACAAGCTACCTTATAACTATTTTACCGAATATATAGAAGGTTGTCTTGACCCTTTTGCTACCTTCTTTTTCCCGCTAATGATTATTATAACCGTTAGTAGGATAACACAGCTCGACCATAAAAATGGCGGTTGGCAACTTATGGAAACCCAACCGATAAAGAAAACGTCTATATTCTTTTCAAAGTTCTCAGTAACACTTATTGCTAACCTCATCAGTATTTTTTCGCTTATAGCAGGTTGCTACCTTTTTGGATATATAGCAAGTTTTATTCTTGAAGTACCCGAAAACGCATCGCTATCTTTCGATTTAGGTTCTGTATTACTTATAGCTTCAAGGTTATTTATAGCAGGGTTATTTTTTACGGCACTACAATACATCATTTCAGTTTTATTGCCAAGCTTTATATGGTCTATACTTGTGGGTTTCTTTCTGCTTTTGGCATACCTTTTCTTAACCGCATTTAATGTAGTACCTGACTGGTACCCTATAGAGCTATTAGGCAAAATAGCGACTTATAAAAAAGGTAGCGACCTTGGGTATTGGTTTACCTACTCGGCTGCTGTAAGTTGTATTTGCGCTGTAATTGCATTATATATAGGCTTCAAGTGGTATAAACACAAAAAGCTTAAACTGGCTTTCGGTACAGGCAAACGCATTGCCATGTTGGTTGCTGTTCTTGTTGTTTTTGGCGGGTTATTATATTACACTCTTGCACCTAATGTAATGAAGCTTCATAACAGAACAGTTATAACTGGTACAATAGACTCTGACATGCCAATTAATAAACTTTACATGATGGATGCCTTTATTAACGATACCATTGCCGAGATATCAGTAAAAGATAATAAATTTCATTATGTGATTTCTAAAGATATACCCTTAGATGATTATCAGGTTGCTCTTGGTAACCTTGGTACGATAATTATTACTATGGCTGCTAATGACAGTACTTTTATAGATCTTAAAAAACGTAAGCAAACTACTAAAATAACCGTAACAGGTACACGCCTTGCCGAAAACCGTTATAAAAAAGATAGCCAATCAGGTTGGAGCAGTGTGAGCTATTACATAAGTAAAAACATTTATCTTGATAAGCCAGATTTTATAATAAAGGAACTGGTAAGCGGATGGAAAGAAGCGATGGCAGAGTCTGACAAGTTTAAAACAGTAGACAACTATGTTCCGCATGACGATTTTAAACAGAAAAACAAAAAGCTACTTACCATTAGCTACCTTAATATGTGGAACGATTTTCTAAAAAAACGTACTGCATTATACCCTAACGAAGAAACAAAAGAGACACCTGAAATAGCCGAAATGAAAAAAGTTGTTCCGCTAAATGATGAAGGACTTTTGAGTAATGAAGATTACTTTGACTATGTATCTTCTCAAATTACTGCTGATGACACCGAAGATGTGAGCCAAAACACTAAATCGCTACGCGCAATAGCTAAACTAGGTAAAGGTTCATTTAAAGATAAGATGCTTTTTAAACAACTTAAACAAAGTATGGAAGATGCATCGGACAAAAAAGAACGTGACAGCCTTGCAGTATTGTATGCTGATAACTTTTCGAACAACCGATATACAGATATTATACTGTATAAAAAACAAATAATAGAGAAGTTGGCAAAAGGAAAACAAGCACCTTTATTTGATGCTATTACTATAGATAATGAACCTGTTAATCTTGCCGACCTGCAAGGAAAATTTGTTGTTATAGATGTGTGGGCAACATGGTGCGGACCATGCAGGTATCAATCGCCATACTTTGAAAAGTTAGCTTTAAAGTATAAAAAAGAAAATATACAGTTTGTAGCAGCAAGTACAGATGATAGAATGGATGATTGGTACATAGAAGCAAAATCTAAATCCAAATCTGTATTACAATTACATATTAACGACAAAAAGGAATTCAGTAAAAATTATAATGCCGTGAGCATACCAAGATTTATACTAATAGATCCCGACGGTAACATAGTAAATGCCGAGATGCCTTTTCCTAATGAACAGACTTTTGAGCAATTGTTACGACAGGCATTAGGGCTCAAAGAGCAAAAATAATTTATCTTTGTCTTAAAATAGTATATAAATGCTAAAGGCAATTGTAAAAAACAAACGAATATTATTATATGGTTCCAGCCTTGCGTTGCTGCTTTTTTTGCTGCGCTGGCTGGAACTTCGTTTTTTAATACTTAGTAATGCACAAGATATTTATTTTGGAGCCATAGCACTTATATTTACACTTCTTGGTATATGGATTGCTCTTAAAATAGCTACGCCTAAAAAAGAAGTTGTTGTAGTAGAAAAAACAATATACATACAACATCAAAAAGAATTTATTAGAAATAAACAAGCATTACAAGAAACGAACCTTAGCCAACGCGAAATGGATGTACTAGAGTTGATGGCGCAAGGCATGAGTAATGCAGAAATTGCTGATAAACTTTTTGTATCGCTTAATACCGTAAAGACACACTCCTCTAGAGTATATGAAAAACTAGAGGTAAAACGTCGTACACAGGCAGTAGAGAAAGCAAGACAATTACAACTTATAGCCTAATACAAAAGTACTATAAAGCCTTATATAACAAGAAATCACCCAAAAGTATGAGTGATAAAAAACAGGTTTTATACAACTTTGCCAAACAAACATAAAACAAAAAAGAGTATGAAAAAAAATGTATGGACATTTGGTGTCATTGCAGGGTTTATAAGTATTATTGGTTTTGTCATCAGTACAATATATCCTGATGCAATAGACATGGAGAAGGGCATGATTTACGGGTTTGCCTCTATGATATTAGCCTTTTCACTAATCTTTGTAGCAATAAAAAATTATAGAGATAAGTATAATGAAGGTATAGTATCCTTTGGTAAAGCCTTTCAGATAGGCTTATACATTAGCCTTATTGCATCTACTATATATGTTGGAGTTTGGTTAATAGAATACTATTTCATTTTAGACAATTTTTGGGGTAAATATGCCGAAATGCATCAGGCAGGTTTAGTAGCTAAAGGATTATCTCCAGAGGAAATAGCCCAAGAAATGGTTACTGTACAAGGATATAAAGAATTGTACGATAACAATCCATTATTAGCAGGCTTATATACCTACATAGAAATTTTACCCGTAGGAATACTAATAGCATTAATAGCAGCCGCTATATTAAAACGTAAAACAAAAGCACCACAAATAGCATAATTATGGGAAAAGTAACAGGTATTGGCGGATTTTTTTTCCGTTCTAAAGATAACGTTGCATTGGCGCAATGGTATGAAAAACATTTAGGCATCAACTCCTCTCAAAGCGGATATATATGGGATCAGGAAGCAGGAGCAACAGTATTCTCTCCTTTTAAAGAAGACACTGATTATTTTGGCAGCAATCAGCAGTTTATGGTAAACTTTCGGGTAGAAGACCTTGACGGATTAATGGAAAAACTAATTACAGATGGCGTAAAAGTCGATGAAAAACGAATTAATGAATCGTACGGGAAATTTGCATGGATATATGACCCTGAAGGCAACAAAATAGAGCTTTGGGAACCTATCAACGAAAGCTGATAACATACAGGAAAGTTACTAGCACAAAGCACCCAATAGGGTGCTTTATTATTATCTGTATTTTGGTATATTTGTTACAAAACTTCCCATTATGGATATGTATTCGCAAATTAACGAGAGTATAAGTCGCTATGTTTCTTTTACCAAAGAAGAACTCGATTTATTAAATGCGTTACTAGAATATAAAACAGTACCCAAAAAAACCATAATGCTACACGAAGGCGAAATATGCAACTTTGAAGCCTTTGTAATAAAAGGCTGTGTAAGAAAATATTATATAGATGAAAACGGATTTGAAGTAATACTACAATTTGCCATAGAAAATGCTTGGATGAGCGATATATCATTTAGTATATATGAAAACGAACCTAGTGCCATTTTTATAGAAACACTTGAAGATTGCGAGTTTCTTGTTTTTACTCCCGAAACTAAAGAAGAACTTTTTGCAAAAGCACCACGTTTTGAACGTGCTTTCCGCATCTTATTACATCGCCATTTAGCAGTTACTCAAAATAGGCTTTTTAATACCATAGCAAAATCGGCTACCCAAAAATACCTTGAATTTTTAGAACACTACCCTACCCTGCCACAACGTGTAGCACAACACTACATTGCCTCTTACTTGGGCATCTCTGCTGAGTTTTTAAGTAAAGTACGTACAAAATTAGCAAAAGGTTAACGCATAGTCTTTTAGTTATATTATACCTTCGGTTTGGTAGTGTTTTCAAACCAAACATTACTATCTGCAAACTGATTTCTTGTCCTAGTTCAATGTACAGCTTTTTTATAAGTGCGAAATTTGTACTGTAATCTTAAACAACCATCATCATGGACAGAAAAGATTTTATAAAAAAAGGACTTATGGGAACGGGAATGTTTATAACCTCGGCGGCGGTGGGCAATGCCCTCAAGAACAATATCGACGAGATACAACCTCTCGAACCCATTGGCTATAACCATTTACCTAACACTAAATCTTTAATTATGGAAAATACAGTTTTGCACAAAGCAGGAACAAGAGGTCATGCTAATCACGGATGGCTAGACTCTCATCACACCTTTAGTTTTGCCAACTATCATAACCCTGACAGAATGCACTTTGGTGTACTTAGGGTATTGAATGATGACCGTGTAGATGCCGGAATGGGTTTTGGCACACACCCGCATGACAATATGGAAATTATCTCTATACCGCTAGAAGGCGATTTAGAACATAAAGATAATATGGATACTAATACTGTAATAAAAAAAGGTGATATACAGGTTATGAGTGCGGGTACCGGTATTCAGCATAGTGAATACAACCGTAACAGTGACAAACTAACCAAGTTTTTACAAATATGGGTATTCCCTAACAAACGTAATGTAGCACCACGTTATGATCAAATAACACTTAACGAAAGTGAAAGACACAACAAGCTGCAACAAATACTGTCGCCTAACCCTGACGATGAGGGAGTATGGATACACCAAGATGCATGGTTCTATATGGGGAAATTTGATAAAGATGTAGCAACCGAATATAAAATAAAAAAAGAAGGTAATGGTGTATATGCTTTTGTACTAGAAGGCGACTTTACTATTGGCGATATTGCATTAAACCGTCGTGACGGGCTTGGCATTTGGGATACTGATACTATAACACTAAAAGCCAACTTTGAGGATGCAGAAATACTATTGATGGAAGTGCCTATGGCATTGCGACAATTTTAAATTATAAGTAAGTAGGCTATAATAACTTTCTTAATTCTTAAATAACTATTAATCATAAATAAACAAAAAAATGAGTACAACAAAATGGGTAGTAGACCCAACACATTCAGAAATTGGTTTTAAAGTAAAACACATGATGTTTACTAACCTATCAGGTAATTTCACAAAATTTGACGCTTCAGTAACAACAGAAGGTGAAGATTTTAAAAATGCTCAATTTGATTTTAGTGCAGATATTGACTCTGTAGATACAGGAAACACTGACAGAGACAACCACCTGAAAAGTGGTGACTTTTTTAATGCAGAGCAACACCCTAAAATAATATTTACCTCAACAGCTTTTACACAAAAAAGTGGGGATAATTATACCCTTACTGGCAACCTTACTATTAGTGGTACAACAAAACCTGTAACACTTGATGTAGAGTTTGGTGGTACAGCAAAAGACCCTTGGGGTAATGTAAAAGCAGGGATGTCGGCAACGGGAAAAATAAACCGTAAAGAGTTTGGGCTTACTTGGAATGCTGCATTAGAAAGCGGTGGTGTACTGGTAGGCGAAGATGTAAAACTGAATATCGAATTACAGTTTGCAAAAGCATAAATAAATTATTTTATGTATTTAAAAGCCTGCCTTACTTTCGTAAGGCAGGCTTTTATTATATGGATATTCTTTTTAAAACTACTCCTCTACCTCCAAGTCTTTTGACTGCGAATAAACCCTCCATTTCTCAATACACTCTACCATATCTTGTGGTAGTTCGGTATCAAATCGCATAAATTCTTTGGTAACAGGATGTTCAAAACCTAGTGTTTTGGCATGTAGTGCCTGTCTTGGCAATGTTTTAAAGCAATTGTCTATAAACTGTTTGTACTTGGTAAAAGTCGTTCCTTTTAGTATCCTGTCGCCTCCATAGCGTGCATCGTTAAAAAGCGTATGTCCTATATATTTCATATGCACTCGTATCTGGTGGGTACGTCCTGTTTCTAGTTTACAAGAAACAAGTGTAACATAGCCTAAACGCTCTATCACTTTATAGTGTGTTACAGCGGGTTTACCTTCGCTACCATCAGCATATACCGTATTTTGCATCCTGTCTTTAGGGTGTCGCCCTATATGTCCTTCTATAGTACCCTCTTCTTCTTTAACATCACCCCAAACTAGTGCTACATATTCCCTTTCAGATGTTTTGTTGGCAAATTGTTTGGTAAGGTATGCCATAGCTTGTTCGGTTTTGGCTACCACCAAAAGTCCCGAAGTGTCTTTATCAATTCGGTGTACCAGTCCTGGTCTTTCGCTACTATTAAGCGGAAGATTATCAAAATGATAAGCTAGTGCATTAACCAATGTACCCGAATAGTTACCATGTCCTGGGTGTACTACCATACCTGGCTCTTTGTTTATAACAAGTAACTGGTCGTCTTCATACACTATATCAATAGGAATGTTCTCTCCCTCTAATAAATGCTCATATGGTGGATGTGATAATAATACACGTACTACATCACTAGCCCTAACCTTGTGGTTAGATTTTACAGGAACATCATTTACATAAATGTTTCCTGCTGCGGCAGCCTGTTGTATTTTATTACGGGTAGCATTTTCTACCAAGTTCATCAAAAATTTATCTACACGCAAAGGCGATTGCCCTTTACCTGCTTCAAAACGATGATGTTCGTATAATTCTTCTTCTTGTAAGTCTTGTTCTATATCGGGGTTGCTCATTATTATTTTTTATTTCCTGCTTCGTATGCTGCATTAACGCCTGTATCTTCTTCGTCTTTATCAATAGTAGAGTCTTCGGAATCAGACTCTTCATTATAACCTGTTTTTCCGTCGCCAAGTACAAAATCTATCTTAGAGGCTTTTTTTACCATATCGCCTGCTTTAAGCTTTTTGCCATTCTGCCACATTTCGAGTACAACATCTTTCGCAAGATATGGTTTATATGTCTTTTTACCTTCCTGCAAGCCTGCTGCCTGTAGGTTAGGTATAGCTTGTCTATATGTTTTTTGTATTAAGTCTGGCAAACGGATGTCATTATACCCCCCTGCATTTAGTTTAAGGTATATTTTTCTATTTTCTTTTACATTTACATTAGGTAATGGGTCTTGCTGTACTACGCTATAAGGCGGATATTCTTTATCATAATCCATAGTATCAAGCACTACATACTGTAAATTTATTGTTTCGAGTGACTGTTCTGCCTTTGCTACCGACATTTTTGTTAGATTCGGCACAGGTATTTCCTGCCCGTGATTAGTAGTATTATCTAGCCATTTTAGGGCTACATATACTGTTATAATAATAATAACCAATGCTATGGCAAGCTGCATAGCAAACGTTTTGCTAGTCACAAAATTTTTAAGACTCATGTAATGTCAGTTTTGACAAAGATATAAATAATACCAAACTTATAACTTTGAATAAATAATGATATTTTTGTGTTACTAAATATTATAATTGTAACGACAGCCAATGAAAAATGTTGCCATCATAATGGGCGGATATTCCAGTGAATACGAAATATCCTTATTAAGCGGAAATGTAGTGTACGACAACTTAGATAAGTCGAAATATTATCCATACAAGGTACATATCTTAAAAGATAAATGGGTAATGGTAGATGATGATGAAAATGAATACCCCATAAACAAACACGACTTTTCGGTAAACAATGATGGGACTATAATAAAGTTTGATGTCGTTTTTAATGCCATACATGGCACACCAGGTGAAGACGGACTTATTCAGGCTTATTTTAATCTATTAGGTATACCTCAAACCTCATGCGATTATTATCAGGCTGCATTAACATTTAACAAGCGTGACTTACTGTCAGTATTAAAACCTTATGGTGTAAAAACAGCCATATCACATTATATAAATTTAGGCGACGATATTAATCAGGCGGCCATACTAGATAAGGTTGGCTTACCCTGTTTTGTAAAACCTAATAAATCGGGCTCTAGTTTTGGTATCTCTAAAGTAAAAACTAACGATGAGTTTATGCCTGCTATAGAAAAAGCTTTTAAAGAAGACAGCGAGATATTAATAGAAAGTTTTCTTGATGGTAAAGAAATATCTGTAGGTGTTATAAATTATAAAGAAAAAGTTACTGTATTGCCAATGACTGAAATTGTATCGGAAAATGAGTTTTTTGATTATGATGCTAAATACCTTGGTAAATCGCAAGAAATTACGCCTGCACGCATATCAGATAAAATGACTAAAAAAATAGCCGATATTGCTAAACGTATTTATGAAGTACTAAAAATGGAAGGCTTTTCGCGTAGTGAATTTATTATAGTAAATAATGAACCTCACCTTTTAGAGCTTAACACTGTACCAGGACTTACTACCGAAAGTATACTACCGCAACAAGCACGCGCCGGAGGTATAACATTGCCAGAGCTTTTTGGTAACGCCATAGAGCAAGCCTTAAAAAAGCAAGAATAATTTATATACACATCACACATTAAGAGCTTTAAAATCAAATAAACATTACCATTATGAAAATAGCTGTATTTCCCGGATCATTCGACCCTATTACCCTTGGGCATTACGATATTATAAATAGAGGAATAAGTCTTTTTGATAAAGTAATTGTAGCTATTGGTGTTAATGCCGATAAAAAATATATGTTCCCTATAAAGGAACGAAAGCATTTTATAGAAGAAGCCTTTAAAGACGAGCCAAAAGTAGAAGTTATAACCTATAAAGGACTTACTATAGATCTTTGCCGTAAAGTAGGAGCCGATTTTATACTACGAGGATTGCGTAATCCTGCCGACTTTGAATTTGAAAAAGCCATAGCACATACCAACAGGGAACTATCTAAAATAGAAACAGTATTCCTACTTACAGCTGCAAGAACTTCTTATATCAGCTCGAGTATAGTGCGCGATGTATTGCGTAATGGTGGCGATTATACTATCCTTGTTCCTGATTCTGTAAGGGTAAAATAGTTATTTAATTATGGTAGCGGTATCCTCTTTAAAAAGTAGCTTTATGTTTTCGTAAGAGTTGGTAAGTACTTCTTTTATTTCTTCGGGTTTTAACCAAGCTACTTTTTCTATACCCTCTTCTAGCTGCCCTTGTAGTTTTCCAGAATAAGAAGTTTTCATTTCGTACCAGTAAGTTATTTTTAGCTTATATTGCCCGTTACGTTTAAAAACGTGATACGTTTTTTGTAGTTTCTTTACAATTTTCAGGTTTTTAACCCCTGTCTCCTCCTCTACTTCGCGCATCGCCGTTTCTTCCATCTCTTCGCCACGCTCGGTACCACCTTTGGGTAAGTCCCATTTACCGTTTCTAAAAATAAAAAGTACCTCGCCATTATCATTATATACTAAACCACCACCTGCTTTTGCAACAGGTAATTTCTCTTTTAGTTTTTTAAGTATTGCTTTTTCGTCAGGATAGTATAATAAAGCTTTATTTACTTTATTATTAAACATTTTTACGATAAGCTGTTCTATATCTACACTTTCCAATAAAAAAATTTGGAAATCAGTTTCCTTTTCTACTTTATTTGTTAGAAAAAGCGGTTTATCGTTTACAAAAACTTTATACATTTGCAATATGATTTTTAACACAACTACCGCCGAAAAAACAGCCGAATTGCTTTTACAAATAAACGCAATTAAATTAAATCCAAAAAATCCTTTTACATGGGCTTCCGGATGGAAATCGCCTATTTATTGCGACAATAGGATAACACTTTCATTTCCAGAAGTAAGAAACTACATTCGCGAAGAATTTTCTCGTAATATAGAACAAGTATACGGAAAACCCGATGTTATAGCAGGCGTAGCTACTGGTGCTATAGGAATAGGTATGCTAGTTGCAGATTTTATGGGACTACCATTTGTATATGTACGTCCTGAGGCTAAAAAACATGGTCGCCAAAACCAAATAGAAGGTTATTTACAAGAAGGTCAAAACGTAGTAGTTGTAGAAGACTTAATAAGTACAGGTAATAGCAGTCTGCAAGCTGTAGAAGCACTTAAAGCTGCCGGAGCTAACGTGCAAGGTATGGTTGCTATATTTACTTATGATTTTGATGTTTCCACAGAGAATTTTAAAAATGCAGGAATTACATTAAACACTTTAGGCAATTATGACACACTGTTACAACTTGCCGTAACAAAAGAATATATTACCGAAGAGGAACACGAAACACTAAAAGAATGGCGTAAAAACCCTTCAGAATGGGGACAAAAATAAGCCCTGATTTATACAAAATAATTAATACAACATATTATGAATTTACAAAGCCCAAAAGTAACGGTTGAAAAATCGGCACAATACATATTCGAATCATTATCTAATGTAAAGAATTTTGAAAAGCTAATGCCTGAAAACATTGCAAAATTTGAAGTAACAGGTGATGATTCTTTTATTTTCGGACTTAAAGGTATGCCAGAGATAAAACTAAAAATGAAAGAAAAAACACCTCCTAATAAATTAGTTTTAGGAGCTGCTAGTGACAAATTGCCATTTACACTTACTGGCAATATAAATACTGTGTCAGACACATCTAGCGAAGTACAACTATTATTTGAAGGCGAATTTAATGCTATGATGGCTATGATGGTAAAAGGACCTATAAGTAAGTTTATAGAAACTTTAGCAAAAAACATGCATAAGCTTTAAAAAGCAGTTAATTATATTTTAAAAGCCTTTAAGTGCATACTTAAAGGCTTTTTTGTTATTTTTAGGCAAATTCTCTACACTATGAAAAAAATACTCTTATTATTTACATTCCTACTTTCTGTAACTACTATACAAGCCCAGTCTGAAAATGACAATATTGATACTGTAATACTTACAGAAGCAGACAAAATGGGAAAAGCATTTGTAGCCGCAGAGTATGCTGTTTTTGCAAAATTTACACATCCTACAATTGTTACCATGATGGGGGGAGAAGAGAAAATGATAAGCGAAATTGCACGTAGTTTTGATTTAATAAAAGAAGATGGAGTAAGCTTTGAGGATATCAGCTACGGTGTCCCTTCAGAAATAATACAATATGAAGGACAGTTGCAATGCACCCTACCCCAAATGATTGAAATGAAAGTAGATGGCGGTACAGTTACTGCGAATGCTGTACTTATAGCCGTATCCATGGATAATGGTGTAAACTGGTATTTTATAGACCCTACAGGTAATGACATAGCAACGATGCGCAAAATAATTCCTACACTAAGCCCTTTACTGAAAATACCCGTAAGTGTTGAACCTACTTATAGTAAAGATAAATAGTAAAAACATACTTTTTATAATCCATAAATTTTATTTTCCAGTTAAACATTTTGTAACTTGGCATATATAAAAAACACTATAAACTCCCCTAATAAATCAATGGTTATGAAAAACATAAACGATTACGAAATTAACTATGAGCTTGAAGATGAAATAAATGATCCAGAGCTTGTAGAAATACATATAGGCGATGTAAACCTTCCTACAGGTAAAATTATTGTTGCCGATCCTTTTTTTACAGTAGAACAACGACCTTTTGCCCGCACAGTAGAACCTGATAAATATCCTGTGCATATTTATATGTCAAAAATTGACACAATGCACCACAGGGTAGCTTATGCTAAAATAAAATTTAGACCTGAAACAGCAACTAAATGGATATTAGCACTTACTGACGATATTACAGGCGAAGAAATGCAAGAGCTTGGAGAAGATGAGTTTTATGGTTTCCCTGTCGAGTCGGGATTAGCGTGTTTTCTTGATGAAAAAACAAATGCAGCCCTTATAACAAAAATAGAAGCGTTACAAGAAAAAGACCCTATAGCAAACTATTATGATGTTGTGCTTTCGGACGAGTTTCGCGAATACTCTGGCAAAAATGAATTTTCTAGAGAATTAGGCGACTGGAACGACCACCGACCTAATAAAGATTCTGATGATAATGCTATAATGTTTGCCTCTGGATGGGGCGATGGCTACTACCCTGCATACTGGGGGGTAAATAATAATGGTGATACTGTAGAACTTGTTATTGATTTTCTTATTAATGAGTTTGAAGAAGATGATAACGGAATAAGACTATAAACTAATATAACAATTGTACTTCTTTAACTTTATAAAAAACAATATTATCATCTTCTAGTTGTACCTCTAAGCTTCCGTTTTTAGATACTCCTTTTATGATACCCATAAACCTCATGCCTTCTTTTTCAAAAGGCATGGGGATATTTTTTTTATACAGTTGTTGTAAATATTTATCCCAAAGAGCATCTGCATCTTTATGTAATAATAAAGATAAGTTTCGCTTCAAATTTTCGGCAATAGCTACCATTACAGCATTTTTATCAAATTCTCTTTCGGCAACCAAGGCTAACGATGTTGCTTTTGGCAAACCCTCAAAATCAGTTTGATTAACATTAATACCTATGCCTACCACCGAGTGTATTTCGCCATTGCTCCTAATGTTGTTTTCTATAAGTATGCCGCCAAGTTTTTTATTCCCTGCCAAAATGTCGTTAGGCCATTTTATTGATAACCCTGATATGTTAAACATTTCTAGAGCATCTATTACACTAACAGCTACTGCTGCGTTTAGGTAAAAAATAGCATTAATTTCGAGTAGTAAATCTTTAACCAATACACTAAACGTTAAGTTTTTACCCTGTTGCGTTTCCCACTGAGTGCCCATTTGCCCTCTGCCCTGTGTTTGATGTTCTGCTACTGCAATAGTAAAATTTTCTACGTGCCTTGTTGACGATAACTCTTTTAAATAGTCATTAGTAGAGTTAATGGCACTGAGTTTGATTATATTCATTAAAAATAATAAGGAATAACCCGTTAATCTTGTATTAAGGTTCAAAAGTAAGTACAAAAAATGATAACTTTGCGTTATATATATAAATTTTAAATGGCGAAAAAAAACATAAGTAATGATGATTTATTAGCGAACATCATCAAAGGTATAGAAGAAGTTAAAGGAAATGATATTGATATTCTAGATTTAAGAGCTATCGACAACACTGTTTGCGATTATTTTGTAATCTGTAACGGTACTTCTAACACGCAAGTGAATGCTATTGTTCACTCTATTCAAAAAACAGTTTCAAAAGAGTTAAAAGATAAGCCTTGGCATGTAGAAGGTACAGACAATGGCGAATGGGTGCTTATGGACTATGTGAACATTGTGGTACACGTTTTCCAAAAGCATATAAGAGAATACTACAATATAGAAAGCCTGTGGGGTGATGCAAAAATCACATCTATAGGAAACAACTACTAACAAGCTATACAATAATTCATGTCAAAAGATAATAAACCGAGTAAAACACGTATAAATCCTTGGCTAATTTATGGAGGTATATTAGTCGCATTTCTTGCAATAAATTTCTTTGGAGGCGATTCTACGTGGAATGATCCTAAGCCTATATCATTGTCTAAATTCTATAAATTTGTGGATGACAATGAAGTAAACAAAGTAGTTTTTAATAAATCTACTGCCAAAGTATATCTTAAAGAAGACGCTATAACTAAAAAAGAGCACGAAGAAGTAAGCAAAGATATTTTTGATAAGCCTAATGCAGGTCCTCATTACACACTTGAAATAGGTAACTCTGAGCTTTTTCAAAAAAAGCTAGATGAAGCTTTACAAGCAGGTAAAATAAATGAATATAACCCCGAACCAGAGAGTATGTGGGGCGATCTTTTACTAACCCTACTTCCTATACTTATACTTGTAGCATTATGGATATTTATGATGCGTCGTATGTCGGGCGGTGGTGCTGGCGGCGGCGGACAGATATTTAATATCGGGAAATCGAAAGCGAAGCTGTTTGACGAGAAAAACGATATTAAAGTTACTTTTAAAGATGTAGCTGGGCTTGAAGGCGCTAAAGAAGAGATACAAGAAATAGTAGAATTTTTAAGAAACCCTGAAAAATATACTAACATAGGTGGTAAAATACCTAAAGGAGCACTACTTGTAGGACCTCCAGGAACAGGTAAAACCCTACTTGCTAAAGCAGTAGCAGGCGAAGCTAAAGTGCCTTTCTTCTCACTTTCAGGATCTGACTTTGTAGAGATGTTTGTAGGTGTAGGAGCATCTAGAGTTCGTGACTTGTTTAAACAAGCTAAAGAAAAATCGCCTGCTATCATATTTATAGATGAAATAGATGCTGTAGGTCGTGCCAGAGGTAAAAGTAACTTCTCAGGCTCTAATGATGAACGTGAAAACACCTTAAATCAACTACTTACAGAAATGGATGGTTTTGGTACTAATACTAACGTAATAG
Organism: Flavobacterium arcticum; assembly: GCF_003344925.1. NCBI lineage: Bacteria > Pseudomonadati > Bacteroidota > Flavobacteriia > Flavobacteriales > Flavobacteriaceae > Flavobacterium > Flavobacterium arcticum. The sequence goes on from NZ_CP031188.1 coordinate 2,649,457, forward strand.
TATTAGCAGCTACTAACCGTGCAGATGTATTGGATAAAGCGTTAATGCGTGCAGGTCGTTTTGACCGACAAATTTATGTTGACTTACCAGATATCAGAGAACGAAAAGAAATTTTTGAAGTACACCTTAAGCCGCTTAAAAAATCAGAAGAACTTGATACTGATTTCTTAGCAAAGCAAACCCCAGGATTTTCGGGTGCAGATATAGCAAATGTTTGTAACGAAGCTGCACTTATAGCAGCGAGAAAAGACAAAAAATCGGTAGATAAACAAGATTTTCTTGATGCTGTAGATAGAATCGTGGGTGGTCTTGAAAAGAAAAATAAAATTATAACTAAAGAAGAAAAAAGAGCCATTGCAATACACGAAGCAGGTCATGCTACTATTAGCTGGATGTTAGAGCATGCTCACCCTTTAGTTAAAGTAACCATTGTACCACGTGGGCAAAGCCTTGGTGCCGCATGGTATTTACCAGAAGAGCGCCTTATTGTGCGCCCTGAACAAATGTTGGATGAAATGTGTGCCACTATGGGCGGACGTGCTGCTGAAAAAGTTATTTTTGATAAAATATCTACAGGAGCATTAAGCGACTTAGAGAAAGTAACCAAACAAGCACGTGCTATGGTTACTATATATGGACTTAATGATAAGCTAGGTAATATAACATATTACGATTCTAGCGGACAAAATGAGTACAACTTCTCTAAACCTTACTCTGAAGAAACAGCAAGAACTATAGATGAAGAGATATCAATACTTATAGAATCTCAGTACAAAAGAGCAATTGATATATTAGGAGATAACAAAGATAAGCTTGTTAAACTTGCTGATATATTGATAGAAAAAGAAGTTATCTTTAAAGATGATCTTGAAGATATTTTTGGCAAACGTCCTTTTGATAGCGATAGTACCGAAGCAGAGGTAATTACAGAAGCATAAGCCTTACTATAATATAAATATTTACAAAAATCTTAATTCAATTCTATAATTGAATTAAGATTTTTTTATCTTTGGGTTACTTCTATATAAAATAAGGGAATTTAATACTATATGAGTCTTTTCAAAAAAATTTTTGGCGGCGCGAGTGATGTAACAAATGAAGAAAAAAATTTGGAGTCAAGTCCTTTTCTCCCTGAAGAGCAAACACCTACTGATGAGATGTTTATGTCTAACTTCAAGAAAAACGGGGGTAAATTTCTTTATTGTGATAACTTAACAGAAGTACATGAACAGTTTTTAAACATTCTTGAAGAAAACGATTGGTTTGAATGTGAAGCTTTATGTTACGAGCCAAAGTTATGCAGTCTTTTAGACGAAAACAAACTAGTGCATAACAAGCCTAATAATCCTAAATTTATACTCGCAGGATGTGAAAACCTTGTGGCAGATGAAGGTTCGATACTTTTATCATCCAATCAAATAAAACAAAACAAGCCCAATGAGTTACCCGCAAATATTGTAATATTTGCAACCACAAGTCAAATTGTAACAACTAAAAGTGATGGACTTAGGGTAATAAAACACAAGTATAATAAAGAATACCCTACTAACATTACCACTATTAAATATTTTGAAAAAGTAAAAGACGAAGATTTCCTACACTATGGCAGTTCTGCAAAAAATCTTTACCTTTTATTGCTAGAAGACCTATAATATGAATGAAAGCATAATAAGAGCGCTTTCGGGCATTATATATATTATACTGCTTTTAGCAGCTACCCTTTACTCGCCTATTAGTTTTGAAATACTATTTGGCATCTTCTTAATCATAGCTATAATAGAATTTTGTCGTTTAGTAAAGCTAAATGTTATTATACCCATGTGCATGGCTATAGTAGGGTTTATAATTTTCGGTTACTTTATTAACAATAACCCAACAAATAATATATTACTTAATGTAGCATCTATATTTGTGGTAATACCATTACTTATTGCTCTTTTTAAAAAAGGTGTTCCTGTACAGCGCGACAAAATTGGTAAACTTGTAGTTGTTACAGGCTATGTAATTATACCTTTTTTACTCATTATAAAACTACCTTTCATCGAAGGAGAGTATAACCCTTATATAATAGTAGGAATGTTTATTTTAATGTGGACTAATGATACTTTTGCTTATATTGTAGGCAAATCATTAGGTAAACATAAACTATATGAACGTATTTCGCCTAAAAAAACCATCGAAGGCTTTGCTGGTGGGTTAGTATTCACCGTTATTGCAAGCTACATCATTAGTCAGTATTATCTATTTCTATCACCTATGGTATGGATAGGAACTGCAGTAATACTAGTTGTTTTTGGTAGTTTGGGCGATTTAGTAGAATCACATTTTAAAAGAGTTGCTGGTGTAAAAGATAGCGGCAACATAATGCCTGGACATGGCGGAATATTAGACCGATTGGATAGCATCATATTTGCTATACCTTTCTTATTTTTGTATTATCAAATTATAAATTATGTTTCATAAAGAAGGAGCCAAAATTATTATTGTTACTCTACTAGTAACTTTAGTAGCCGTTATTACGGCAGATATGTATATCGAAAATCTATGGCTTTTAAAGACCATACAAGTTGCTGCATTTGTATTCCTAATACTAGTATTACAGTTTTTTAGAAATCCTAAACGCGTGGTAACAATAGCCGACCATCATATAATAGCTCCTGTAGATGGTAAAGTTGTGGTAATAGAAGAAGTTTATGAGCCTGAATACTTTAAAGATAAAAGATTACAGGTATCTATATTTATGTCACCTATTAATGTACACGTAACACGATATGCACTTAGTGGACTTATAAAATTTAGTAAATATCACCCTGGTAAATATCTAGTAGCTTGGCACCCAAAGGCAAGTGAAGAAAACGAGCGTACTACAGTGGTAATAGAAAATCACTTTTTTGGCGAAATACTATACCGTCAAATAGCAGGTGCATTAGCAAGACGTATTGTAAACTATGCCAAAGAAGGCATGGAAGTAGTACAAGGAACTGATGCTGGATTTATAAAATTTGGTTCGCGTGTAGATTTATTTTTGCCTCTCGGTACAGAGATAAAAGTAAATTTAAACGATAAAGCTATAGGAGGAAAAACAATAATCGCAATAAAAGAATAGATGCAGGAAAAGGATCTCGATACCCTTTTTCTAGAAGCTTATGAAAAAGCATCTAACATGACAGAGGCATTACCGCCCGATGTTATGTTAAGAATATATGCTTATTATAAGCAGGCAACAAAAGGAAAAGAACAGATAAGACAATTTCAAACTTTTGACCTAAGAGATGGTTTTAAAATGAATGCTTGGATGCAGGTAAAGCACTTATCGGCAGATGAAGCAAAGAAATTATATATCGAAATTATTAACTCGGTACTAAAATAAAAGATAATTATGAAAAAGATAAAAATTTTCATTTCGGCACTAGTAGTAATAGTATCATTACAATCATGTAAAGAAAAAAATAATTTAACAGAGGTTGTAGAAGTACCAGAAGCTCTGCAAGAAGAAGCTCCTGTAATGGGTAACCCAGATGACGTAAAGACTGAAGATGGTCCTTTTCAAGTAGCTAAATTAGGTTATGCTTATGATGCGCTTACACCACATGTTGATGCAAAAACCATGGAGCTACACTACTCTAAACACTACTTAGGTTATACTAACAAGCTAAATAAAGCTATAAAAGGTACTGATCTAGAAAATAAAACCATAGAAGAGCTATTAGCTGGTCTTGATATGAAGAACACCAATGTAAGAAACAATGGTGGTGGTTATTATAACCATACCCTGTTTTGGGAAGTTATGAGTCCTAATGGTGGTGGCGAGCCAAAAGGTACTCTTGCAGAAGCAATAACTAAAGATTTTGGGTCATTTGAAAATTTTAAAAATCAATTTTCTGATGCCGCTGCAAAACAATTCGGTTCGGGTTGGGCATGGCTTGTTGTCGATAAGACAGGAAAACTTATAATAGGCGATACACCTAACCAAGATAATCCATTAATGCCAAATGTAGGTATTGCAGGTAAGCCTGTACTTGCATTAGATGTATGGGAACATGCTTATTACTTAAACTATCAAAATAAAAGACCCGATTATATTGAAGCATTTTATAATGTAATAAACTGGGATGTTGTTGCCAAAAAATATGATGCTGCAATAGCTAAATAAAAATATATCTTGGTATAAAGAATAATCCGCTTATAAGGCGGATTTTCTTTTATATAGTGTTGTCCGTTTGAAAAAAAAAGCAGATTTTTGGAATACTTAACTATAACTTAAAATGAAATACATATATCCGTTTGCAGCAATAGTATTATTACTAACTGCTTGTAATGACAAAGAGGTTAAACCACTCGATAGAACTACTACAGACTGGGCTTTTTATAAGCTAGAAGGCAATGTTAAATCTATTTCGATAAAATCGAATGAAGTAATGAATAGCAGCCTAGAATTAGGGAAGACGAAACATGAAAACTCTACTGGGCATAATACAGAACTTCAGTTTAATGAAGAAGGTATGCTGATACTAGAAAAAAAATCAAATAACAAAGGTGGTCCGTATGAACAAATTACCTACAATGGTAAAGAACAAAAATTACAACAAATACAGTATGTGAATAACGCCCCTGGAATTAAAACAGAATTTTCTTGGGATGAAACAGGGCAACATAATACAGCTATTAATCGAAAAAACCCTGATAATAGCCAGATTGACCGTAAAACAATGAAATATGAAAAAGGAAAACTAGTAGAGAAAATAACATATAACCTGCAAGACAACCCTATAGATAGAGTAGTTTATGTATATGACAAAAATGGTAACATTACTGATGAGAATCTTTATTTGGGTACTGAATTTGTCCAAATAAAAAATGTATATACATACAACGACAAAAACAAAAAAGAATCAGAAATAAGATATGATAAAGACTCTAATATAATTTATAGTACAAAATATGAATACGATGGTGATAATCTTATAGCTAAAGAACTTACGAATGGAAATGGAGAAACAGAATATTCAGAAAAAATGAGCTATAATACAAAAGGTGATCTTGAAATGAAAGTAACTGTTGATAACTTTGATAGTACTGAAACTGTTGAGCGTTATCAGTATGATAATAACGGTAATAAAACATCTCGACATATAGAAAAAAACAATCAGCTCTATATGAAGATAAATTACACCTATGACGAAAAGAGTAATTTAACAAACCTAACTGTAATAGACAGTAGCCAAGTACCTGTAGATAATAGAACCTATACTTATACTTATGATGAAAAAGGCAACTGGACAGAAAAAGTAATTACTATAAACGATGAAAAAAAGTATATAGAAAAAAGAAGTATTACATATTATAATTAATCTGATATTTTAGTATAAAATACTAGATTAATTAATTGATCAAAAACAGCGAGGCTTTAAAGCCTCGCTGTTTTTGTATATACGTTATATTAAACAAAACGCTAAATTTTACTTAAAAACATTCAGTACTGTATGTTTTTAATTTATATTTGAAATAATGGAGCAGAAATTAAAATCAGAACTAACAAAACAAATAATTATAGATAAGTCTTTCATGTTATTTTATGAAAATGGTTTTAAACCTACGAGTATTCTAGCTATAATGAAAGCTACAAACCTTACAAAAGGTGCCTTTTATCATCATTTTGAAGATAAAAGACAGGTTGGAATTACAGTGATAAGCCAAAAGTTACAGGAACGAGTTTATAATGCTATGATTACTCCTTTACATAACTCTGGTAATGCTGCTAAAATATTAGAAGATACTTTTCATAGAAGAATTAAATCTTTTTCATTGCTTGAAAAAAAACATGGTTGTCCGCTCAATAATTTAATAAATGAAATAGGAGATACCGAAAAAGCTTATCAATTGGCACTAAGAAAAATTATTGACGAATGGAAAACAGCAATAATAAACCTTATAGAAAGAGGAAAAAAAGAAGGCAGTATAAGAGAGTCTATAAATAGTACTGCAACTGCTACTTATTTAATAAGTGCATTTGAGGGAATAAGAGGTCTCAGAAAGTTATATGATAATGATACTATACTTGATGAATACCTTTTAGGGCTGAATTTTTACATTAAACAAATAAGTATTTAAACCGTTAGATTAAAAACTTTAAAAAATTGAACATTAAATAAAACAATAAATATAATTACAAAAAGTATGAAAAAAATTAGTTACGCATTATGTATTAGTACACTATTATTAATGAGTTGTAATACTTCTAAAAAAGACAATAACGAAACTATGGAAACAAAAGAGGAAACAGTAGAAAGAACTTTAAAAGCTAATTTAGATACTAAAAAAGCAAACTTTGAAGAAAAAGCATCAGATGAGAAAAAGAAAATATATGCCGAAGGAATACAGTCTGTAGTAGATAGTAAAATTGTTGAAAATGCTTTACAAGTTGGCGATACCGCAATGAATTTTACATTAAAAAACGCATCAAATGAAGAAGTGAATCTATATGATGAATTAGAAAAAGGTCCTGTCGTTTTAATGTGGTATCGTGGCGGATGGTGCCCTTATTGTAATCTAACATTGCAGTACATGCAACAATCATTGCCAGAATTTAAAGAGCAAGGAGCTAATTTACTAGCATTAACTCCTGAATTACCTGATAGTTCGATTTCTACAAAAGAAAAAAATGAACTAGAATTTCAGGTTTTAAGTGACATTGATAATAAAGTTGCAAAAGAGTATAAGGTTGTTTATAAATTAACTGATGACGTTGCTAAATCATACGAAAACAGCTTTGAATTAAGTAAGTATAACGGAAATGATGACGCCGAGTTACCTTTAGCTGCTACTTATGTAATAGGTAAAGATAAAGTAATAAAATATGCATTTTTAGATGCCGAATATAGAAATAGAGCAGAACCAAAAGATATAATAGCAGCCCTAAAAAAGCTGAACACTAAATAATTAAAATATTCTTCTTATAATTTTATAATTATAATAGAGTAATTAATAAAGGCTGCCATATGGCAGCCTTTATCTTTATCATGTAGACACTAATTTCTCTTTTAACTAAGACTCGCTAAACTTTGTTCTATTGTAGCAATTTTAGCCAGTGCATCGGCTTCTTTTTGTTTTTCTATAGCCACTACCTTTTCGGGTGCGCTATTTACAAACTTCTCGTTACTCAATTTCTTTTGTACCGATTGTAAGAAACCTTTATTATAGTTAAGCTCTTCTGTTAATTTGGCTATTTCCTCTTCTACATTAACTGCTCCCGCTACAGGTATAAAATATTCATTAGATTTTACCCTAAATGTCAACGCACCATTTACAGCTTCGTTTACATACTCTAATCCGTCTACATTACCTAGTTTAGTTATTATAGTATCAAAGTAATCTGTAGCTTTATCATTGTTTACAACCATAAGCGATATCGCATCTTTAAAGGCTATATTTTTATCCTTACGTATCGTTCTAATACCCGAAATTACTTCGGCAGCAACTTCAAAACCTGCAATAATATCATTATCTATTGCTTTAAGTTCTGGCCATTCAGAAATAATAAGCGCTTCATCTGGTGTTCTTTCAGCAATATATTGCCATATCTCTTCTGTAAGGAATGGCATAAACGGATGTAGTAACTTTAAGTTATTCTCTAGCATCTCGATAGCTTTCTCATAAGTAACTCTATCTATAGGCGCTTGGTAAGCAGGCTTTATCATCTCTAAGAACCAAGAACAGAAATCGTCCCAAACTAGCTTATAAATAGCCATTAATGCATCAGATATTCTGTATTTCTCAAAATGATCTTCAATCTCTGCAAGTGTTTTTTGCAACTTAGCTTCATACCAAGCTATAGCTTTTTTGCTATGGTCTGGCTGTGCTATATCGCTTACCTCCCACCCTTTTATAAGGCGGAATGCATTCCATATTTTATTAGAAAAGGCTTTACCTTGATTACAAAGCTCTTCGTCAAACATAATATCGTTACCTGCCGAAGCACTTAGTAACAAACCTACACGAACACCATCAGCACCAAATTTTTCAATTAAGTCAAGTGGGTCTGGTGAGTTACCTAACGATTTAGACATTTTTCGTCGTTGCTTATCACGAACTAGCCCTGTAAGATATACATTATTAAAAGGCTTTTCGCCTGTATATTCATATCCCGCAACAATCATACGAGCTACCCAAAAGAAAAGAATATCTGGTCCTGTAACAAGATCATTAGTAGGATAATAATATTTAAAATCTTCATTCTCAGGATTCGTTATACCCCCAAAAACAGCCATTGGCCACAACCATGATGAGAACCATGTGTCTAACGCATCAGCATCTTGTTTCAAGTCATTGGTAGTAAGTGTAGCATTGCCTGTTTTAGCTTTGGCTAATTCAAGTGCCTCCTCTTTAGTTTCGGCAACTACAAAGTCTTCTTTACCATCACCATAAAAGTAAGCAGGTATCTGCTGTCCCCACCACAATTGGCGAGATATGTTCCAGTCACGAATGTTCTCCATCCAATGACGATAGGTATTATCAAATCGTTTTGGGTATAGTTTTACTTCTTCAGTTTCCAAAACAGCCTTAATAGCAGGTTTGGCAAGTTCTTCCATCTTTAAAAACCATTGGTCAGAAAGCCTCGGTTCAATAACTGCTTTAGTCCTTTCAGATGTTCCCACCTTATTAATATGGATCTCAATCTTCTCCATATATCCAGCAGCTTCAAGCTCTTCAGATATTTCTTCACGAACTACAAAACGATCTTTACCCTCGTAGTGTAACCCAAAACTGTTTAGGGTAGCATCGTCATTAAAAATATCTATAATTTCAAGATTATGCCTTTCACCAAGTTCCTTATCATTAACATCGTGTGCTGGTGTCACCTTAAGACAACCTGTACCAAATTCTACATCAACATACTCATCAAATATAATAGGTATAACACGGTTAACTATAGGTACAATAGCCTTTTTACCTTTCAAGTGGCTATAACGTTCATCATTTGGGTTTATACAAATAGCTGAGTCACCTAATATCGTTTCAGGACGCGTAGTAGCTATAGTAAGGTAATCTTCACTACCCTCTATTTTATATTTTAAATAATATAATTTGCCTTGACGTTCTTCGTGGTTAACCTCTTCATCAGACAATGTTGTTTTTGCCTCCGGATCCCAGTTTACCATTCTGTAACCTCTGTATATCAAACCTTTGTTATACAAATCTACAAACGAACGGATTACTGATGCACTCATATCAGGATCCATAGTAAACTTAGTACGCTCCCAGTCGCACGATGCGCCTAGTTTTTTAAGCTGTTCTAGTATTACACCGCCATATTTATCTGTCCATTCCCAAGCGTGCTTTAAAAATTCATCGCGAGTAAGGTCATTTTTATTGATACCTTCTTGTTTTAGTTTTGCTACAACTTTTGCTTCAGTAGCTATAGATGCGTGGTCTGTACCCGGTACCCAGCAAGCATTAAAGCCTTTTAAACGAGCACGTCGTATAAGTACATCTTGAATTGTATTATTAAGCATATGCCCCATGTGCAATACCCCTGTTACGTTAGGTGGTGGTATTACTATAGTATAAGGCTCTCTATGGTCAGGCTCCGAATGGAAAAAGTTATTTTTCATCCAGTAATCATACCATTTTTGTTCTGCCGCTTTGGCATCAAATTGCGATGGAATTGTCATAATCTATTGGTCTATATTGTAATCCAAAAATCCGTAGTGTAATTTTTGTACTATTATATGCAAAAGTAACCATATAACTAGAATTTAAAAAAAAGACAGCTAATATTTGTACTTTAAATTAAAGACAGTATTTTTACGTAAACATTAAAAATTTAGGTTATGAAAAAAATTTTAGGTTTAGTAGCTGCTCTAATAATTAGTACTGCTGCATATGCCCAAAAAGGACCAAAAATTGAATTTAAGTCAGATACTGTTGACTATGGTACCGTATATAAAGGAGAAGATAGCGGTATACGCGAATTTGAATTCACCAATGCTGGAGATGAACCGCTTATTATAAAAGATGTAAAGTCTACTTGTGGGTGTACTATACCCTCTAAACCTAAAGATCCTATCATGCCAGGAAAAACTGGTAAAATAGAAATTAAATACAACATGAAGCCTGGACCTATCAGGAAAACAATAACACTAATGTCTAATGCTGTTAATTATGAAAATGGAACAGTAGCTATTAAAATAAAAGGAGAGGTAAAATCGCACGAAACGGTAAACATTCTCGAAAAGAAAAAAGCATTGCCAAACCAATAAAAAATTCAACTCAATAGTAAAAAGCCCATGTCTAGCATGGGCTTTTTATATTTATAACAATATATATTATTATAAATGAAATTTGACAATGTAAAAATTATAAAATATGTAAAAATTATTGCAAATTTGCGCAAATCATTTATAAAAGTTATACGTTATGCCTAAGGTATCTATAAAAGGGCAACAAATGCCTGAATCGCCTATACGAAAATTAGTTCCTTTTTCTGAAGCAGCTAAGCAAAAAGGCTTGAAAGTTTATCATCTTAACATTGGGCAACCCGATATTAAAACACCCGAAGCCGCACTTAATGCGGTAAAAAACAACATCCCTGAAATACTGGAATACAGTCATTCTGCAGGTTTTGAAAGTTATAGAGAAAAACTGGCAGATTATTATCAAAAACAAAATGTACAAGTTGATTCTGCAGATATAATCATAACCACAGGAGGCTCTGAAGCATTACTATTTGCAATGGGAAGTACTATGGATGCAGGCGACGAAATTATTATCCCTGAACCTTTTTACGCTAATTACAATGGTTTTTCGGTAGCATCAGGCATCAATGTAGTTCCTGTTATCTCTACAATCGAAAACGGTTTTGCCTTACCTCCTATTGCTGATTTTGAAAAACTCATAACTCCGAAAACAAAAGCAATACTTATATGTAACCCCGGTAACCCAACAGGGTATTTATATACAGAAGAAGAAATACAACAACTGGCAGAGCTAGTAAAAGAGCATGACCTTTTCCTTATTGCCGACGAAGTGTATCGTGAATTTACCTATGATGGTGATGAGCACTACTCTGTTATGAACGTGTCGGGTATAGAAGAGCATGCTATAATGATAGACTCGGTTTCAAAACGCTATAGTATGTGTGGCGCAAGAATAGGCTGTATTGTTTCTAAAAACAAAGCCGTGATGTCTGCTGCCATGAAGTTTGCACAAGCACGCTTAAGCCCTCCAACGTTAGCACAAATAGCAAGTGAAGCTGCACTCGATACTCCACAAGAATACTTTGATGAAGTAATTAAAGAATATAAAGATAGACGTGATACACTTATAAAAGGGCTTAGCGAAATAGAAGGTGTAAAAGTCGCCACACCAAAAGGAGCTTTTTATTGCATTGCAAAATTACCAGTAGATGATGCAGACAAATTTGCACAATGGCTACTTGAGAGTTTCGAATTTAACGGTGAAACCGTAATGGTAGCACCCGCAGCTGGATTTTACTCTTCTCCAAATGTAGGTACTACCGAAATACGTATTGCCTATGTATTAAAAAAAGAAGACCTAATACAATCTATAACTATTTTAAAAGAAGGTATAAAACAGTACAACAACAAATAAACTTCCTTTAAATTATATCATAAAAAAAGCCCAACTTTGAGTTGGGCTTTTTTTATGATATATTCTTTACAATAAAAAACGGCTGCAATTGGCAGCCGTTTTGTTTTTTTTGGTATTTAAAATCGAATTACAAGCTCTTATCTTTTCATTGCAAAGTGAGCTTTAAACTCTCTAGTTACAAACTCAGGAACTTCAACCATTTCCGGTTCTTCTGTATCAGGATTTATTACAATATTTCCGTCTGCGTCTCTCAGTGGCTTATAAGTTATTATTGTTTCCCCAAATGTTACGGTAAACCAGTAGTCATCTGCTGGCATTGGGCTTCCGTTATAAGTACCATCCCAGCCTTCTCCTTGTGAACTAATTTGTTTGATGAGTTTGCCATAACGGTCAAAGATATAGATCTCGGCTCCGCCTTGGCTTGATAAACCATAGATGTTCCAGTAATCATTATAACCATCACCATTTGGAGTGAAGAATCTCGGGTAGTCAATGATGCTTACATCACTTAGTGTCACAATATGTTGTGAACAAGCTCCAATATCTCTTATATGTACTTCATGTAATCCTGGGGCTACATCTATAAAGATGTTACTGTCTTGCCATGGTCCATAATCTAATTGATATTCATACGTACCATAACCTGTAGTGGTTACGGTAATGGTTTGATCATCACTAAAGGCATTACTCACTGCATAAGCAGTAAATGCTTGGCTTGCTGGTCCACTTTGTGTTACTGTTACAGGTTCAATAGGGTCGCTAATACAGCCTGTTGCGCTTATGGCTTCTACGGTGTAGCTTCCTACGGCCTCGGCGATATAAATGTTTTCTGTTGCTCCTGCTATAATTTCTCCGTTTAGGTACCATGTAAAGGTATGGGTGTCGTCTAGTCCGGTGTCCATTACTACGGGGTTAAGGACTTCGTTGGTGTCGTAGTCTACACAGATAACGCCTCCTTGAATAACGGGTTCTGGTATCGGCTCTACGTGTAGGTTTACGGTGGTGAGTTCATGACATCTACTAACGGTTGATATGTTGGTGACACGGATCCAGATGGTTTGGTCTTCTGGGGTGCTATTAACATAGGCCGTTGGGTTAGGTATCGGGTTTTCTTCGTTGATGGCTTCGGCTTCACTTTCGTAATAGGTGATACTGTAGTCAGTACTGCTTTGTCCGCCTAATACTTCGGGCTCCACTAGGGTTAGGTCAAATACGTGTTGACCGTTATTATCGCCATCGTAGTCGCACTCATCAAACACTATCGTGGTTGGGTTGGCTATGGCGGCTTCTTCTACGTAGAGCATCAATGGGGCTGTAGCAACACAGCCGGTATCATCGTTTTGTACCCATACTAAAATTTCTTGGGCGCCTTGTATGGCATTTTGATATAGGTTCGGTAAGAAGTCGTCTTCATCTGCATCGAGTGCGGCTTGGTCGAAGTAGAACCTGATGGTGTAATCGTCTGGGTCTACTGCATCACCTAGTATTGTCGTAATGTGATCGCTCAGTAGAAATTCATGGTAGCCATTGGTGTTTTGTTCACAGTAGGCAAATGGAGCGATGACACCGTTTTCTCCTAGTTCTGGTAATGGGTTTACGATGAGTTCTAACGGGAATACTCGGTAGCATACTTCGTCATTAGGGTTACCTGTGTTAGCCGCTACGCGTACCCAAATGGTGGCTGTTCCGCTTAAGTAGTTTGTAGGGTCTGGTATTGGGGTTACCCCTAGTTCCGCTTCTTCTTGGCTTTCATAGTAGCTAATTAGCGTGTTGTTGTCGTTATTCCTTATGTCTTGTTCGGCATCAGTTAGATTGAACATTACACCATCGGGTGCGTTGTTGTCATCACACATAACCAGTGGGTCTGGGTTTTCATTGGGTGTTGGTAACGGTAGCACTTTTATGGTTAGTGTGGTATAGCTTTTACAGCCTTGTGAGCTGGTTACTAATACATAGAGTGTTTGCGCATTATCCGTATTTGTATAGGCGGTAGCGTCGGGTACAGGAGTGCCTGCTTCTCGATCAGCTTCGCTTTCAAAGTACTCTACGGTATAGTCGAGTCCTACTCCAAATGGCCCTAGGATTTCATTGTCTTTTACGGTTAGGTCGAAGACTCTTATCCCATCATTTATTTGATCATCGTCTGAGAGTATTACGTCACATAGTGAGAGTATACTTGGCGTGGTTATCAATAGGGGTTGGTTAAGGAACAACTGGAAGCTGGTGATACCAAAGCAGCCGGTGGTGTTGTCTTCTACGCGTACCCAGATGGTTTGTTCATGATTGCCAGTGTATTCATTTGGTGTAATGATTATTGGGAATCCTTCTCGAGCAAAGGCTTCACTGGTGTGGTAGGTGATATCTAAGTCGCTATCTGGAAGGGCATCGTTGATGACTTGATTTTGTTGGGTTAAGTTAAACTTCGCTACTCCGTCTTGCCCGTTTTGATTTTGAGCGTCGTCACATTTGGTGATGTCTTCTAAGTCGGGTACTTGTGGTGAACCTACTACGGTTAGGCTAATTTCATAGACTTCTGAGTTGATACAGCCTGTTAGGGTGTTTTCTACGCGTACATAGATGTGGTCTAGGTAGGCTACTGCTGTTTGATAGTTGGTGATGTTCTGAATGGCGTTCAGGTTGTTTTGGGCGTCTAGGGCGGTTTCATGGAAGGTTACCGCTAGGTTTTGACCGCCATTTATCATCGCGTCTAATAGGGTGCTTAGGTCAAAGATGGCAATACCATTATCGTCTTCGTCACAGGTGGTGAGTAGTGAGTCGTCAATATTGTTGAGGTATAGTACGGGTAGGGGTTCTACGCGTACGTCTAGTAGTACGATGCGGTAACAACCGGTTGCTGCTGTGGTGACACGGACAAATAGGGTTTCTACGGCGCCGTTGTTTTGGTAGGCGGTGGTGTTTAACTCGGGGTTGTCGCCTAGCTCTGCCTCAGCGTAGCTGTGGTGGAAGGTGATGATCATACCGTTTTGGTCGTCTACGATGAATTCGTATTGGCTGGTAAGGTCAAATTCTTCTATTTCATCCCCGGGGTTGTTGACATCGCATAGGCTGTATGGGGCGGGGTTGTTGACTACGGGTAGTGGGTGGACGATGAGCTCTAGTGGTACGATGTCGTAACAGCCGGTTGTGGTGTTGGTGACGCGTACGTATAGTGTTGTTGTCCCACTGTTGTAGTTGGATGGGGTACTGATGGGGTTTTGTCCTAGCTCGGCTGCTGCCATAGTTTGGTAGTAGCCTACGCTGTATTGGGCTGGGTCCATTCCATCGAGTATTTCTTCGTCTTTGGTGCTTAGATCGAAGATGGTAACTCCATCGGTGTCGTCTAGTCCTGCATCACATAATGCGTAGTCGGTTGGGATGGCGGCATCTGGGATTGGGTGGACGATAAGGTCGAGTGTTACGATGTCGAAACATTCGGTTTGGGTTGATTGTACACGGATGTGTAGGGTTTGAACACCGCTAAAGGTTAGGTCTTGTAGGTTTTCGTAGTTTCCTGTGTTGGGAATTATGTTAGCAAAGTAGAAGGCATCTGCGTCGGTTTCATGGATGGTTACACTTACATCGCCGAGTAGGGTACTGATGTTTTGTAGTACGGGGTCGAGGTTGAAGTAGGCGTGTTGATCGTTGTTGATGTCGCATTCTTCTAGCGGTGCTGGTGCTGGTGCTATTGGTGCTGGTATGACTTCTAATGCTACGGGGATTACAATTGAGCATCCTGTAAGGTCTTCTACTACGTGGGCGTAGATGGTGCTTGTGGGTGCTGTGAAGGGTGATAGGATATAATCGGTACCGGCGGCTTCTGCGGCGGCTTGGGTTTCGTAATAGCTTATGGTGTAGCCTGAGGCGCCAAGGGTGATTTCGGCATCCATGGTGATGGTGTCAAATTCGCCTTCGCCGGGTACTTCTTCACAGGCGTAAAATGTACCTAGGGCTGGGTTGGTCGCTGGTAATGGGTTGACGATGATATCGAAACTGCTTACGCTACGGCAGCCGAAGCTACTGATCGCGGCGGCCCAGATGGTTTCTGGGGTGCCGGTGTTGGCGTAGGTGGTTGGATTCGGGATTGGGTTTGTTCCTGCTAAGGCATCGGCTTGGCTGGTGTAATATACTGCTGTTACATCGGGATCGTTGAAGGTTACTTCTGAATCGCGGGTGGTTAAATCAAAGGTTTCTACGCCTTCAGGATTGTTGTAGTCACATTGGGCATAGTCCGAGATAGTAGGGACAGTAGGACGTTCGTGAACGATAATATTAACTTCTTCTACGGAATAGCAGTTACTTGTTGTACCTGTTTCTTCTACTCGAATCCATATAAAGCCTGTTATTATAGAATGGTTAGTAGGATCTGTTATAACATTGGTTCCGAAATCGGCGCCTTCTTCTGTTTCGTGGTAGGTAACTGTAAGTCCTGTTTGACCATTGATTACTTCATCACCTGCTGGCGTTAAATCGAATACTGCTAAGCCATCGAAGTTATCGTCGCATTGCTCTAATGGCGTTGCTGGAAGTAAGGTGGGTCTAGTATCTATTTGAACATTAAACATATGTTCAGTTACACAACTTACAGGAGCTACACCTGAATCGGCATAGATATAAATATCCTGAGTAACTGTAATTTCATCTCCTGCGTTTAACATTGTTCCTGTTCCCGCAACATCTGTATAATAATTACCCTCTGATAATACTGGTAATATATAACTTTCACACGATGATAAGTCTGCTGGTGTATCTATAACAGGTTTTTGATATACTGTTATTGTAAAACTCTCTTCTGCAGTACAGTTGTTAGGTGATGTTCCACTCTCTGCATATACGTAAATAGTTTGTGTAGTAGTAATTAGGTCTCCTTCATTAAGCTGAGTCCCTGCTCCGTTAGGTTCAGTGTAATAGTTACCTGACTCTATTATTGCAGGTAAAGTATACCCAGGCTCACTACATACAAACTGGTCTTCAGGAACCTCTACTACAGGGTTAGGGCTAACTTCTAATTCAAAAGAAGTTACACCATAACAATCTTCATTATCGTTATTTGTAAGACGTGTATAAATTACAGTTGTCCCTACAACAGCAAGATAATTCTCAGGATCAGTAACTTCTCCTACATTATCTTCAGCATTTTCAAGTGTCTCATGATAAGTTACTGTATATATTGTAGGGTCTTGACCTGCAAATACATCAGTATCCTGAATTGTTAAATCAAACTCTTCATCTCCACTATCGTCAGAATCACAAATTTGCAAATCACCAGGTGTACCTGGTGTTGGTGCAGGGTTCCCTATAAGTTGAAATTCACGATATGTACCACAATCTGCATTAACATCTAATACTCTAACATACATAGTCTCACCTCCATTAGACTGGTAATTTTCTACGTTTGAGGCAGGAAAAATTTGTCCTATACCTTCGCTAGCTTCCTCTGCCGAATTATGAAAAGTAATATCATACAAAGCAGGATCAAGACCATTGAGTATATAATCATTATTTTGCGACAAATCAAAAGTATAAGGCGGAGTACCTACCGCACAAATAACAATATCTTCGGGATCATTAATAAGAATAGGATCTGGAGCTGTAATAGTTACTGATGCAGTTGCATCGGCTACACAACCTGGTTTATTTACTATAACGCTATATGTACCAGGCTCACTCACTACAAGTGACTGTCCCGTTTCTCCTGCTAATGGAGCACCATCTTGAAACCACTCATATGAAGTGGCGTCTTCAATAGTAGCTGTAATAGCAGCTGTATTACCTGGACATAATTCAAAGCCATCTCCTAAAGAAAGAGGGCATACAATATCACAGTTTGTGCTACCAGCACCTGCATCGCCTGTATTTGTTTGCGTAAGGTTTATTTGCCCAGGCTGATTACTAAAGTTAGTTATTAATATTACATAATACTGTCCTGTTATAGCATCTGGTATACTTACACTTTCAGTAGCTGAACCAGAATAACTACAATCAACCGTTGTACCATCATTTAAATTCGATGGACCATAAATTGGCGGTGGCCCACCAAAGGGACCCCATAGTATAAAATCAACATCAATACCATTACCAGTATTCGATGTTTGACTAAGTGTAAATTCAAGATCTCCACTCTCGCCTATCTGCATATAAAACCATGCGGGATTAGGCTCTGAACCTAAACAACCATAGCTGTCAGCAGCAGAATCAGGATCAGCTGGAGGACTATTGGTAGTATTATCAAATGTTAATGTACTACCTCCTGCACAAAACGGATCCATCTCTGGAGCTGTATTACTTTGCGCAAAAGTTGCAACGGTACTAAAAACAAGTAAAATTAAAACTAGGTACTTTTTATTATTCATTTCCTTATAGTTTTTTGAACGCGAAATTTACGTAAAATTGATATAATTAAAACATAAATACTTTAATATTTTTATTTTATAACAATTCAAATAGCTTTTCCCCTACCTGAATTTTAATAAACTTTTGTTTTTTATACATATTTCTATCTTTTTCCCTTAAAAGAGAAACTCGACATCAACATTAAGATAATGTAAAGTATTAGTATTCAAACGAAAAAATTACGTCTTAAGTACATAAATTAAAATCAACTTTTATAGTTATCTTTGCAAACTAATTTTTAATTCTAATAACTGAATATTATATAAATGAGCCATACGGACGATATTAAAGATGGGATTGGCGAAAACCATATTGCGACAAGTGCCGAAACACCATTAAGAAAAGATGCATTTGAGCTTAGTGATGAGCAAAAAATTGAAGCCATTAAAAAGGATGTAGAGAACATATTACAGACCTTAGGTATGGATCTTACAGACGATAGTATTAAGGGCACACCTAATCGTGTAGCAAAGATGTTTGTAAAAGAGATATTTGGAGGACTAAATCCTGAGAAAAAGCCAAACTCTTCAACTTTCGAAAATAAATATAAGTATAATGAAATGCTAGTAGAAAAAAACATCACTGTTTATTCTACCTGCGAACACCACCTATTACCTATAGTAGGCAGAGCACATGTAGCTTATATTTCTAATGGTACTGTAGTAGGACTTTCTAAAATGAATCGTATTGTAGACTATTTTGCAAAACGACCTCAAGTACAAGAGCGCCTTACAATACAAATTGTGCAAGAACTTAAAAAAGTACTAAATACCGAAGATGTAGCTTGTGTTATTGATGCGAAGCATCTATGTGTAAACTCACGCGGTATTCGCGATATTGAAAGCAGCACAGTTACTGCCGAGTTTGGTGGTACATTTAAAGAGGAAAAAGTAAGACGTGAATTTTTAGATTATATTAAGCTCGATACACAGTTTTAATATATCTTGCACTACAAAAGGTTAAACTTATTATAGCATGCACTT
Organism: Flavobacterium arcticum; assembly: GCF_003344925.1. Lineage (NCBI taxonomy): Bacteria > Pseudomonadati > Bacteroidota > Flavobacteriia > Flavobacteriales > Flavobacteriaceae > Flavobacterium > Flavobacterium arcticum. Next base: position 2,668,440 of record NZ_CP031188.1, read on the forward strand.
ATACCAAAATCAATCGTTAAAGATATACAACTCACTTAGCGGAGACAAAGAATTGTTTAAACCCATATACGAAGGTAATGTAGGGATGTATGTATGTGGTCCAACTGTATACAGTAATGTGCATCTTGGTAACTGCCGTACATTTATGTCTTTTGATTTGATTTTCCGTTATCTTAAACATTTAGGATACAAGGTGCGCTATGTGCGTAATATAACCGATGTTGGTCATATTGAAGATGACGCTGATGAAGGTGAAGATAAAATTGCCAAAAAAGCAAGAATAGAAAAACTTGAACCTATGGAGATTGTACAACAATACTCTATAGATTTCCATCAAATAATGGAACTATTCAACACCCTACCTCCAAGTATAGAGCCTACTGCTACAGGACATATTATAGAACAAATACAAACTATACAAACCATACTAGATAATGGCTTTGCTTATATCTCTGAAGGATCTGTTTATTTTGACGTATTAAAGTTTAACGAAAATCATAACTATGGTAAGTTAAGCGGACGTAATATAGAAGACATGATGGCTAACACGCGAGATCTTTCGGGACAGTCTGAAAAAAGAAACCCTCAAGATTTTGCACTTTGGAAGAAAGCCGAACCACAACATATTATGCGTTGGCCGTCACCTTGGGGCGATGGTTTCCCTGGTTGGCACTTAGAGTGTACTGCAATGAGCACTAAATATCTTGGTAACCAGTTTGATATACACGGTGGTGGTATGGACTTAAAATTCCCACACCATGAATGTGAAATTGCGCAGAATGAAGCTAGTACAGGGCAATCGCCAGTTAACTACTGGATGCACGCTAATATGCTTACTCTAAACGGTAAGAAAATGTCGAAATCGACTGGTAACAACATATTACCACGCGAAATATTTTCAGGTAACAATGACATATTAAGCAAAGCTTTCAGCCCATCAGTTACTCGCTTTTTTATCATGCAGGCACATTATAGAAGCATTTTAGATTTCTCTAATGATGCTATTTTAGCTGCCGAAAAAGGCTTTAACAGACTAATGGAAGCATTAGAAAACTTGAAAAGCTTAAAAACTAATAGCGCTTCATCATTAAACATTGTAAAATGGACACAATCGTGCTACGATGCTATGAATGATGATTTTAACAGCCCTATACTTATTGCTCAGCTTTTTGAAGGTGTACGCTATATTAATCTTATAAAAGATGATAAAGAAACCATTACCGCTGCCGACTTAGAGCTTTTAGCTACAACAATGAATTCTTTTGTATTTGATGTTTTAGGACTTAAAAAACAAGCAGAAAACGACAATAACAGTGATAAAATGGAAGGTGTCGTTACTATGCTCATCGGGATGCGAAATGAAGCACGTGCAAATAAAGACTTTGCACTATCTGACCAAATAAGAGATAAACTTAGTGCGCTTGGTATAGAAATTAAAGATACTAAAGAAGGTACTACTTTCTCAATACTATAAAACATTATGAAGGTAGGTAAAATAGCAATACTACCCTTTGTAGCATTGGTGCGGTTTTACCAACATGGTATCTCCCCTTTCCTGCCTTCAGCATGTAGATACTCTCCTACTTGCTCTCAATATACTATAGAAGCACTACAAACGCATGGACTTTTTAAAGGTGGATGGCTCAGCCTGAAACGTATTGCAAGTTGTAATCCTTGGGGTGGTCAAGGTTATGACCCTGTACCCGAAAAAAAATGCCCCCATAAACATTAATACTTTTTTTATGGGTAGTAGCAAGCATTTATTTAAATTTACTGCAAACTTATAACAACACTACAATGACACACGCTTTAAGCATTGTTTGGAATCCGTCCGAAGGCATAGACCTTGGCTTTTTTATGATACGCTATTACAGCCTTATGTTTGTAGTAGCCTTTGGTCTAGGATGGTTCTTAACTAAAAAGATATTTGACCGCGAAGGTGAATCAGTAGAAAAACTTGACAAACTATTTATATACACATTAATAGCAACACTTTTAGGAGCACGTCTAGGTCATGTTTTCTTTTATGATTGGGGTTATTTTAGTCAACATCCTGAGGAAATACTACTCCCTTTTAAATTAACACCTAAATTTGAGTTTACAGGCTTTGCAGGACTTGCTAGCCATGGCGCTGCTATAGCAGTTATAATTACCATGGTTTACTACAGTAAAAAAATAATACATCGCCCTTTACTTTGGGTATTAGACAGGGTTGTAATACCTGTAACCAGCGGAGGTGTTTTTGTTCGATTTGGTAACTTTATGAACTCTGAAATATTGGGAGAGAAAACAAGTCAAAGCTTACCTACAGCTGTAAAATTTGTAAGAGGAGAAGACAACCTTAATAAATATGAGGTAATGAAAACAACTGGTGTCAATAATTATAACCAAGCCTATAATTTAATTGAAAAAGACCCGCAATTTGCCGATAAACTAGCTGCTATACCTTACCGACATCCTGCACAACTGTATGAGGCAGCAGGCTATGTTATTGTATTTATAATCTTATATTATTTGTACTGGAAAACAGACGCTAGAAAAAAGCACGGACTATTATTTGGTATATTTTTATCGCTATTATGGACAGTGCGTTTTATAGTAGAGTTTGTAAAACAAAGTCAAGGAGGCTTTGAAGGAGAAAACCCAGTATTACTAACAGGGCAATGGCTTAGTTTACCATTTATACTAGTTGGTTTCTACTTTATGTTTACCGCAAAAAACAGAACCGAAACGTTATAAAAATACATATCTATTTAAACTTAAAAAGACCACCTATTTAGGTGGTCTTTTTTATTATATGCTTTTATAAAATTGCTTTATTAATCTGTAAGTTTAAAATTATAAACTATAGTACCTACTTGTTTATCTGTATCACCTTCATCAAACTTAGCACTCATTGCAGCTGCCTTAGCCTGATCTTGTAAGCACTTTGCAGTATTTGTTGTACCTCTAGCTCCTGGTGTAGCTGATATTACTTTACCACTTTTATCAACTGCTATTTGTACTACTACAACCCCCTGTTCATTACAAGTATATTTAGGGTTAGGTAAAGCTAAAGCTTTACGCCCTGCAAGGTTATACTTGCCATTACCCGTTCCAGTACTACCTCCACCGTTACCATAAGCACCATTAAGACTACCGTCAAGCTTACCTGCATCACCAGGTTTATTATCTTTACCTTGCCCACCTTCTTCTTTCCCATCCGATTTAGGACCATTTAGAATACTTGAGAGCGCATCTGTAGTACTCTTAGATGGTGTTGGAGGGGTTGGCTCAGGTTTAGGTTTTACAGGCTCTTCTTTTGGCTTTTTTTCCTCCTTAGGCTTCTCTTTGGTAATTACAGGTGCATCATCTACATCTTGTGTCAATACATCATCTACAGCAGGTGTAGGATCTGTAGGAGTAGACTCTGCAGGTTGCGGAGCAGATTTTATTGGCTCTGTAGGTTGTATATCGCCCATCCCCATATCAGTAGTACCAAAGTTTATCGCGATACCATTCTCTGGCGGCGGATCCATAAAAGACATCCCGAGAAACAGGCACAAAAGCAACAGTACCGCAAAGATTGCTGCTGTAATTGCAAATGATTTTTTTTCTTCTTTAGTCTCTAAATATTTCATAACCGCTTATTTCTATTTTGGGTCAACTGCCAGTACTATTTTATATTGGTTAGTTTGCGCTATAGCCATAACATTAACGGCTTTTTCTATAGGCACACCTTGCTCTACACGTAGTACTATGGCTTTATCTTTCGCTCCTGCCATTAACGATACTAGTTTACTTTCAAGACCCGCCTCAGTAACAGGTTCAGTATCTATATAGTACTCTAAGTCCTTTGTTATGTTTACCGATACATTTTGGTTGTTCTCCGTTCTTCCCTTTGCTTTAGGCAAGTTCAGGTCAAGCGCACTGGTAGTAACCATTGTAGAGGTAATCATAAAGAATATCAATAACAGGAATACAATATCCGTCATCGATGACATATTAAATTCAGGGGTTACCCTATTTCTACTTCTAAACTGCATAATTATACCGGATCATTTAACAGATCTAGAAACTCTACTGCTGTAGCTTCCATCTGGTTTACAATTTTATCTGTTTTCACCACAAGGTGATTGTAACCTATGTAAGCAAACACACCTACTATAAGCCCTACTACTGTAGTAGTCATAGCGGTATATATACCACCTGCAAGAAGGTCTATTTGTATTTGTCCTCCACCTTTTTCTATTTCAAAAAACACAAGTATCATACCAACTACTGTACCCAAGAAACCAATCATTGGTCCTGCTCCAGATATAGTTGCTAGTATACTAACATTTTTCTCTAACTTATATACTTCGAGCTTTCCTGCATTTTCTATAGCTGTATTAATATCTTCTAGCGGTTTACCTATTCGTGATATACCTTTCTCTACAAGACGTGACACAGGCGAATTAGTATGCTGACAAAGCAACTTAGCACTATCAAAGCGCCTATTTGTGATATGATCACGAATTTGATTCATAAAGCCCTTATCTATCTTAGATGCTTCTTTAAGCGCTAGCGTTCTTTCAATATACAAATAAATGGCTACAAACAGTAGTAACGCAAGTACTATTACAATAATCTGCCCACCAATACCGCCACTGGTTAGCAAATCCCATATGGATAATGTCTTTTCAACAGTTTCTTCTCCTCCTTCTAAAAGAGCTTCATTAGCTACTGCCAGGCTATCGGGATTTTGAATGTTTAGCATAGAAAAATATAACTTTAGATTGATTTTAAATTTAACGCTAATATAGTTTAAAAATTGCTTTTATGCACATTGTGTTTACGAACTACTAATATTGAACATAAAAAAAACCTGCTTAAATAAATAAGCAGGTTTTTTTTATATAGTAGTTATAAAAGATTACTCAGCATCTTCAGTATGCTCAGCTTCAATCATAGCTTTATCTTTATCTGATGTTGTGTCTACAACTATTGGAGTTGCAATAAACAATGATGAATATGTACCTACAAAGATACCTACAAGCATTGCAAATATAAACCCTTGTATAGACTCACCTCCGAATATAAACATGATTAACAATACAAATATTACTGTAAGCGACGTATTTATCGTCCTTGTAATTGTCGTGTTTACAGACTTGTTTACAACTTCTTTAAATGTACCTGGCATTTTGCTGGCAAGGAACTCCCTTATCCTGTCAAATACAATAACAGTGTCATTTAGTGAGTAACCAATAACAGTAAGTATCGCTGCAATAAAGTGTTGGTTCATTTCCATTTGGAATGGTGCATATTTATAGAATACTGAGTATATACCCAATACTATAATAACATCATGTGCTACTGCTGCAACTGCACCAAGACTATATTGCCATTTTCTAAAGCTTATCATAAGGTATAAGAACACCATAAGAAGTGAACCTGCTACAGCCCAATATGAATTTGTTTTAATATCATCTGCAATTGTAGGTCCCACCTTAGCCGCTTGCATAATACCTACTTTTTTACCTTCATATGTATTTACAAACTGATCGTATGTAATATCATTAGAATAGTATTTTTTAAGGTTATTATACATTATATCGTTTACCTCTTTATCGGCAGCAATACCATGCTCTTCTACTTTATACTTAGTAGTAATACGTAATTGTGAATCTTCACCAAAAACTTTAGCATCTACACTACTACCAAAGGCAGCATCAGAAGACAGATCTTTTTTAATTTCTTCAATAGGTGCTTTTTCTTCAAATCGTACTTGGAAAGTTCTACCTCCTACAAAGTCAATACCTTGATCTAAACCATTAGTAAAGAATGAAACAAAACTACCTATAATTAATATCGATGAAATAACATAAGCAATTTTCTTTTTGCTAAGGAAATCGAAATTAAAGTTTTTAAACCAGTTTTTAGATAATGAAGTATCAAAAGTAAGATTACCATTTTTACCCATATCTAGCAATATTCTTGTTACGAATATAGCAGTAAACAATGATGTAACGATACCTATAAGTAATGTAGTTGCAAAACCTTTTACAGGACCTGTACCGAATATTAAAAGTACAAGACCAGTAAGGAATGTTGTTACGTTAGCATCAGTAATAGCCGACATAGCTCCTTTCCAGCTAAATGCAATTTTAATAGCCTCATCTATCGTTCTACCAAATCGGAGTTCTTCCTTGGCTCGTTCATAAATTATAATATTAGCATCTACCGCAGTACCCATAGTAAGTACTATACCTGCAATACCAGGTAGTGTAAGTACCGCACCAATACTAGCAAGGAAACCGAAAAGGAAAAGTAAGTTAACTACAAGTGCTATATTAGCATATAAACCTGCTTTACCATAATAAATTATCATCCATAATGATATAAGTAGTAATCCTACTAAAGCAGAGTTAATACCGTTATCTATCGCTTCTTGTCCTAATGATGGTCCTACTACTTCTGATTGTATAATATCTGCAGATGCAGGAAGTTTACCTGCTCTTAATATATTAGCTAAATCTTTAGTTTCAGATACATCAAATGCACCCGATATTACAGATCTACCTCCTGAAATAGCTCCCGAAGTAACCCCTGGTGCAGAATACACTACATCGTCAAGAACTACAGCGATATATCCGCCTTCAGTATAAGCCTTACCAGTCATACGCTCCCATATTTGAGCACCTTTGGTATTCATTTGCATTTCTACAGATGGCTTACCAAGTTGTGTAAATGACTCTGATGCTCCTGTAATAACGTTCCCGCTTAATTGTGGTACATTTTGTCTATTACCCTTTAAAGCATAAAGCTCTAGCATTCCTGGATTTCTAGTTACATCTTCTTTACCCCACACAAAACGTGCATAACGCTGTTCGCCTTGCAGTGAAGCGCGAATATCTGATCTATTAAACCAGCTATTTACCTTTGCAGTATCTTTTACAGATGCGTAACCTATTACAGGACTTGTTTGATTTTGAGGAATTTGATTAGGAATAAACTTATCAAACAAAGGGTTATTACCTTTTAATGCTTCAAGAGAGTCTTTATCATCACCAAGTAATGACTCAATATCCGAAGAAGGTTCATCTTCTTTTACCTCTACATCTTCTTTTTCTTCTGTATTTTTTAGTGTTTCGTTAGCAGCAAGTAAAAAACCTTGTAGCTCGTTTATCTTATACGTTTCCCAAAACTCTAATTGCGCTGTACTTTGTAGTAATTTTTTAACACGGTCTATATCTTTAGCCCCTGGTAATTCTACTAGTATTCTTCCTGATTCGCCAAGTTTTTGGATGTTAGGTTGTACTACACCAAATTTGTCAATACGCTCAGTAAGTACTCGGAAAGCACTATCTATAGATTCGCTAACTTTTTTTCTAATAACAACTTTAACTTCTTCATCAGTCATGTTGGTATCTACACCTCCATCACTCTTAGATCCCATTACTCTATTTGTAAACAGTTCTGGCGAAGCTAATTTTATACTACCCTTAGATTCGCTATCAAAAGCGATAAAGAAAGCATCTAGGTAATCTTGATTACCTTGTCTGTCTTCTGTAGCTTTATCAAGAGCCTTGTTTAACACAGAGTTGGTAGAGTTATTAGCAAGTCCTTTGATAATATCTTTTACAGATATTTCAAGAGTAACATTGATACCTCCCTCAAGGTCAAGTCCCTTATTGATTTGTTTGTCTCTTACTTCACTGTATGTATACCCAAAAATTGGGTAAACTACTGAGTCTTTCATAGATTCAAGATAGGATAATTCCTCTTGAGCATCGCCTTTAGCGATTTCCTTAGCATCAGCTTCTATACTGTTAGAAACAAATGTGAAAGAAAGCTGGTAGATACATACTATCGCAAGTAGAATTGCGAAAAATTTAACGAGTCCCTTGTTCTGCATTGGTACTAAAAATTAATTATTCCATTTTTTAAAAACGAGCAAATATATAATTTACGTAAAGATTAAACAATTTATTTCTAAATTATATCTTAAAAAAAAGGGCTGCCCCAAGGCAGCCCGCATTATTATCATCTCACATACTATGATAACACTGATTTAAGTGCATCATTCATGTTGCGTACAGCATCGGCACTTTTAGCAAATAATGCTTTCTCTTTATCATCAAGATTTACATCTACTATAGCCTCAACACCATTTTTACCTATAAGACATGGTACTCCCATACAAATATCATTTTGTCCGTATTCGCCATCAAGCATTACAGAACATGGTATCATTTTCTTTTGGTCATTTAATATACTATCTACTAGGTAAGCTACAGATGCTCCAGGAGCATACCAAGCCGAAGTACCTAACAATCCTGTAAGTGTAGCTCCACCCACCATAGTATCGGCAGCTACTTTATCTAAAGCGTCTTGCGAAAGGAAATTAGCAACTGGACTACCGTTGTATGATGCTAGTCTTGTAAGCGGTATCATAGTAGTATCGCCATGACCACCTATAACCATACCTTGAACATCGTTAGCTGGTCTTTCAAGCGCAGTAGACAAGAAATATTTAAAACGTGAACTATCAAGCGCACCACCCATACCTATAATTCTATTTTTAGGTAATCCTGTAGCTTTCAGCGTTAAGTATGTCATTGTATCCATTGGGTTAGAAACTACTACTATTATCGCATCTGGGGAGTGTTGTAGCACGTTATCTGCAACAGATTTTACAATACCTGCATTTATACCTATAAGCTCTTCTCTTGTCATTCCTGGCTTTCTTGGTATACCTGATGTAATAACAACTACATCACTACCTGCTGTTTTAGTATAATCGCTGGTACTACCCGAAACCCTTGTGTTAAAACCTGTAGTAGTAGCACACTGCATGATATCCATAGCTTTACCTTCGGCAAAACCTTCTTTAATATCTAGTAAAACTACTTCGCTTGCAATACCTCTGTACGATATTACATCTGCACAGGTTGCTCCTACATTACCGGCTCCTACAATTGTAACTTTCATATTAAAATGTCTTTTTGTGTTGATTAATTTTTTAAAATAAATATTGTAAAGAAATATTTGTGTTTACAAATTTACCAAAAGCAAGTATAGATTGCACAGAAAAATTATTAAATTTATAAGAAATCGATGCTTCTCCTATATAATTCACTCTTGTTTTATATATTTCTTCTAGTCGAGTATTAAGAACTTGCTGCAAAGGCATTATCTCTTCTATACTTCCTTTCTCTCCCCCTACCTTATATTTTACATCACTTGTATTGATTATAAAACCAGTCATAACTTCAAATTTACCTAGCTCTTTAGAACCATTTATTTGAAACTGCCAAGTATCTACCAAACCATTTATCTCGCTTATACCTAACGTACCGTAATCTGTTTCGATATCTAAAAAATTAAACGAAACATCTTCTTTAGAATAAGCAGCGAGTACTGCTAAGTGGATTTTTTTAGTTTCTAAGCGTTTAAAATATTGACTAATATTATGCTTTATACCAAAACCATATACCTGATAGTTACTCTTTTTAAGTTTTACTTTAGTAGAATATTTAGCCACTATCTCTGTACCGTGCCACAATGCAATAGAACCTTGTAAGTAAGGGTAAACCACAGTTTGCATATTGATACCCTGTGGCGTTTCTAGACGGACTTCACTATCACCTAGCATCCCTGTTAAGTATGCCTGATTTTTATTACCCAAAGCAGTAGGTACAGTAGCCGATGTTCCTTCTTCTAACTGAAAAAAAGCAAAATCGCTGTTATGAATAGTAAACTCTCTATCGCGTTGTGGCGTAACAAAAATATTAGTGTGCAATCCGATAGAAACATCCCATAATTCGCGAGCTTTAGGCGAGGTTATCCAGCCTGATGATGACTGATATACAGCAGCATCAGTAGCAGGAGTTACATATTGATCAGAAAAAAAAAGGGCATCGTCTATAAGATGCCCCATTTGTTCTATAACAACCATATCAGATTGCGCCACAGCTTTGTTTGCAACAACAAACAAAGCTAAAGCTAACAACCCTTTAAGTAATGACTTACGCGTCAATGTTTGCATAAGCTGCATTTTTCTCTATAAACTCTCTTCTTGGTGGTACTTCGTCTCCCATTAGCATAGAAAATATACTATCTGCCTCAGCAAGACTATCTATATTTACTTGACGAAGTGTTCTAAACTCAGGATCCATAGTAGTATCCCAAAGCTGCTCTGCATTCATCTCTCCAAGACCTTTATAACGTTGTATACCTGCACTACCACCCATTCTTTCATTAATCATATCGCGCTGATTGTCTGTCCAAGCATATTCTTTCTTACTTCCTTTTTTAACAAGGTATAAAGGCGGAGTAGCAATGTATACGTGCCCTCCCTCTATAAGCTCTTTCATAAAACGGAAGAAGAAAGTAAGTATTAACGTAGAAATGTGACTACCATCAACATCGGCATCACACATAATAACTACTTTATGATACCGTAGTTTTTCAAGGTTAAGCGCCTTACTATCATCTGTAGTACCTACAGTTACACCTAGTGCTGTAAATATGTTACGTATCTCTTCGTTCTCAAACACTTTATGCGGCATAGCTTTCTCTACATTAAGAATCTTACCTCTTAATGGTAATATTGCCTGAAATGCTCTATCACGCCCTTGCTTAGCTGTACCACCTGCCGAATCTCCCTCGACAAGGAATATTTCGCATTTTGCAGGATCTTGCTCTGAACAGTCAGATAATTTACCTGGAAGTCCACCACCACCCATTACGGTTTTACGCTGCACCATTTCACGTGCTTTTTTAGCAGCGTGACGTGCTTGTGCAGCCAATATTACTTTTTGTACTATTAGCTTAGCGTCATTAGGGTTCTCTTCAAGATAGTTCTCTAGCATTTCAGATACTGCCTGACTTACTGGTGCTACTACCTCACGGTTACCTAACTTGGTTTTGGTTTGCCCTTCAAACTGTGGCTCTTGTACTTTTACCGATACAATAGCAGTAAGTCCTTCACGGAAATCATCGCCAGCTATCTCAAATTTCAGCTTATCAAGCAATCCTGAGCTATCGGCATATTTTTTAAGGGTATTGGTAAGACCTCTTCTAAAACCAGATAGGTGTGTACCTCCCTCGTGCGTATTAATATTATTTACATAAGAGAAAATATTCTCGCTGTAACTTGTATTGTATATCAATGCAACCTCAACAGGTATATCGCCCTTATCTGTCTCCATGCTTATTACATGAGAGATAATAGGCTCGCGATTACCATCTAGAAACTTTACAAATTCTTTAAGACCTTCATCTGAATGAAAAGCTTCTGACAAGAATTCACCTTTATCATCTTTCTCTCTCTTATCTGTAAGCGTTACCGTAATTCCTTTATTAAGGAAGGAAAGTTCGCGCATACGTGATGCAAGAGTATCATAAGAGTAATCTGTTGATTGTGTAAATATAGTATCATCAGGATAAAACGTTTGTAACGTACCTCTTTTATCCGTTGTACCTACCTGTTTTACAGGATAAAGCGACTTTCCTCTTTCATACTCCTGCTCATAGATTTTACCATCGCGGTACACTGTAGATTTCATGTGCTTAGAAAGCGCATTTACTACCGATACACCAACTCCGTGTAAACCTCCAGAAACTTTATATGAGTCTTTATCAAACTTACCACCAGCACCAATTTTGGTCATTACTACCTCTAGTGCCGATATGCCTTCTTTTTCATGTAAATCTACAGGGATACCACGACCATTATCTTCAACAGTTACAGAACCGTCTTCATTAATAGTTACACCAATAGTATCGCAATAGCCTCCCATTGCCTCATCAATAGAGTTATCAACAACCTCATACACTAAATGGTGTAAACCACGCACACCAACATCGCCAATATACATTGAAGGACGCATTCTTACATGCTCCATACCCTCAAGGGCTTGAATACTGGATGCTGAATAACTATCTTTCTTTATTTCTTCACTTTCACTCATAAAAAACGGGTCTTATCGAAATTTTAAGTTTAACGAACAAATATAACAAAACACGAAGGATTATTAGGTAAAAAGCCTCTTTTTAGCTTTTAAGTTATTAACAATTTATTAATAATTGATGCCGATTAGACAATAACATTAATAAGATTAGAAAGAAGATAATATTAAGTGTGCGAATTTTTAAGTGAATACTCAAAAAGATTAATTTTGGGTATTATTTTTACAATAAAACCGTAACAGACACTATGAAATTAAAAATGTTAATCTCTATAAAGTTTGTGATACATATTACTGGCTTAGTTGCAATGTATTTTATTATAATGCCAGCAATAGATTATTATCATGATCTTGAGCATGAAAATGAAAGACTTTGGAAATTAACTGAATTGAATAGCAAATTGGATAACCCTGATTACAAAGACCCTAGAAACCAAACTGCTATTTTAGAAGAAATAGACTTCTTAACACTGAGAATAACTAGAATTGACAAGAGAGTTGATGCTAGTGACAGAATATTTTATCTGATGATTTTTATATATTTGTTTAGCGCTATATCTAATTCATTAGAAAATAAAATTAATGAGATTAAAGCAGCAACAAACGACACAGGGGAATTACTCTAAGTAATAGATTCTATTACATACTGTGTTCCGCTTATTTCGAAACTGCCTCCTGTTTCCATTCCCATAATTTTAGTACCTAACGGTGACTGAGGGGAAAGCGCAATTATAGTGCAACCATCTACTATTATTTTTGGCAAAGCAAGACTAACAAACAAATACATATTGTTAGCTTTTACCAAACTTCCTACTGCTATTTTTTTGTGTAAAGCATCGGCATCTAGTTTATTAAGAAATGCTTTTTGCGTAAGTATCTCACTTAGTTTAGCATTTAGCTTTTCCTGCTCTAAATGCATCATTGATAAGGCTGTTTCGTGCTTATCGCCTGCCGAGCCTTTAGCATCGTTTGCTGCATCTTCGGTAAGTGCTGCTATCATATCCCTGAAAGCATCTTCCTTATCCTGTACTTGTTGCTTGTAATAGCTAATTACTTTTTGTTTTAGTTCCTGCATAATAGTAAACAAAAAACCTACAGGTTTTGTAAATCCTGTAGGTTGATATTTTTAAGTATCTTGATTTTAGAAATTAAATTTATATGATGCTCCCAACATGAACTGAAATCCTTGTACTGGGTAACTTGACCATCTTTCATAATCCTGACTAGCTATGTTATTCAGCTTTAAGAAACCTGTAAGGCGTTCGTTATACCTATATCCTACATTGGCGTTAATATCAAAATAGCTATCTAATGTTACCACATCTGAAAAGCTTTGTACTGCCGGGTCAAAATCTCCTACTGAAACAAAGTCTTTTCTTTCGCCTACAAAAAATAGGTTCGCACCCGCATACCATTTCTCGGTAATATCTACATCAACATTTGCTGATACTTTTAACTCTGGCAAATTCCAAGCCTCCATTTGGTCGGTATCATAGCTGTAATACGTTCCGCTTATACCTGCACTTACCTTTTTAGAAAAATCAGCTTTCAGCTCTCCGAAGAAGCTAATAGTTTTTAATTTATCATATATAACCCCAAAAGAGTTTCCGTATTGATACCCCTCTAAACCTGTAGCAACAGGACTAAAAAAGGAGTTACTTAAAAAAAATGCTTTGTCAGCTTCATTCATATATGACCCTCGAACGTTATAAGCTACATTACTAGCCAGTTTCCCTTTAAGACCTACATACATATCATATTGCTGGTCAGTAGGTGCCATAGCAAGCGTTGGAGAAACAAATGGGTTTTGAGAAACAAACTCTTCATACGAGTTTTGTTTAAGCGTACCCTCAGCGCCTGCGTAGGCTACCATAAGATCGCCCACTACTTTATAGGATGCTTTTACCTGCGGATACACATAAAACTTACTATCGTTCGCATCGTTTACTTTACCCATACTGTAAAACAGCCCCGCGCCTAAGTTTACCGAAAAATCATCTCTTTGAAATAATATACTTGGCTGTGCACCTATGTTAAAGTAATTATATTTTTGCTCTTCGGTAATATTGTTGTTTTGAGCGAAAGTTGTACCCACATAATCAACAACAAAACCTAGTTTTATTTTTTCGTCTAATACACTTACATCAAATGATGGCTTTAATACAAATCTATTCTCTGCCGAATCGAAAGCATCCCAAAATCGTTTGTACTGTAATGAAGCATCCTTAAAGATACTTTGTTTCATACTTATATTACCGCCTATTTTTAGGGTATTATACTTCTGTTGCTCATCAATTCCTGCAATAACATCTTCAGTAAATGTTGTATATTCTAACGGAAGTCCATACCAGTTATATACTTGGTTTTGATACCCTAAATCGGCATTCCATGTATACCCCTGTTGTCTGTTACCATACGTAAGGTCTATACCTGTGTTGTAGTACTGGTCGTCTAGCACTACACCGTCTATACCGCCTTGCGAAGAAAGGTGACGCAGCATACCGCCCACATATTCGTTACGGCTTATATTTTCAGTAACAAAAAGCTCCGCGTTTATAGTCCCATAGTTTCCTATACCCAGCGTAGCATAATTATTAAACAACTTTTCACGCTTAGGGCGTTCTACTCCTGCTGCCCTACCTTTTGATGGTGTAAAAGTAGAAGCTACAGGGAAAGAGAATATATTATATTCTATAGCCTCTTTCTGCATATTCTCGTCATCCTCTATTACAGGTGTTTCTTTTACCTTAAAAGCATCAGATATGGTAGGGGTATATGGTTTTACCACATTTACTACCTCTGTTCCTATATTCTCGTCCTTCTTTTGTGCAAAAGTGGTTTGAAAAGCACCTAATGCAACAATTACGGCTATTTTATATTCAAATTTGATCTTCATAGTCAATACTGTAAGATGGCTTAAATTAAAATTAGTTTTGGATAGATGAGTTACGTTTAGCTTCTTCAGCTTTAATAGTATCTAGCTCTTTTTGAGCTTCTTCTATCACATCAGAGTAATCGGTAAAATTTTTAATAATACTTTCCAATATATAAGTAGCTTGGAAACTGTCTTTTAAACCATAAAAGTTTTTTGCCATTATAATAAGCCCTTTAGCCCCGAAATATTTATACCCCGAATAGTCTTTAGAAAGTTTTTGCACCGATGCATTCGAAGCGTCATACTTTGCTTCTTTATTTTTAAAATAAGCATCATAATACAATGCCTCTGCTGCAAGTTCTCCTTTAGCTATCGTTAACAGTTTAGCATACGCTGCTTTGGCTTTATCCTCATTATTAGTTTTGATAGCCGAACGTGCAATAATAATTTGCGCATCACTTTTTATCCTGTCCTCTATCTTGTCATTCGCCATTACCTTATCGGCATATACTACGGCATTAGTATAATCTTTTTGATCATAATAACTTTTCATAAGGTTAGACTGGGCAAACGTTACGTTTTGCGGAAATTCAGCTTCTGTTTCCAGTCTTTTCAGTACCGGGATAGCTTTCGCATAATCGTTCTTTTTAAGATGTATCTGCGACAACCTTGCCAATGCCTGCTCGGTAAACTCGTTTCGTGCCTTAGAAATTACATACTCATAATGCGGTATTGAGTTATTTTCAAGCCCGTCAGCAAAATATGCCTGTGCCAAATAGAAGTTTGCCTTTAACGATGATATCCCGTTCGGGAACTTAGCAATATAACTAGTAAGCGATGATATAGCCTGTTTAATATTGTTTTGTAAATATTGTTTTTCGGCAGATTCAAACGCAGTATTATCAAGGTCGGCATCCGTTACATCAACAAAGTTGAGCGTTTTCACCCACGTTGCATATTCATCAGTACGTCCGCTATCTACATAAATAAGTCTTGCTGTAGATACTGCTTCCATCGCCTCTGGTGTGTTCGGGAAATCGGCAACTACTTTTTTAAACTTAGCAAGTGCTTTATTATCATCCTGTGCATTATAGTATATCAGTGCTTGGCGCATTAATGTCTTTGACACATACGAACTTGTTTTATAATCATTAACCAACTTGTCATACGTTTGTAGTGCTTTACTTGTATTGTTTTCACTAACATACGTATTACCTAATTCATAAAGTGCATCATCTGCATATTTAGACTGCGGGTACGACTGTGTAAACTTGATAAGGTCTTCTATCTTCTTTTCATTTCTTGCTACAAAACCATAGCTGATTGCTTTTTGGAATAAGGCATAATCGGCATCAATGCCTTTCATCTCTATTGCCTTGTTGTAAGCTTCCATAGCTGGCCAATATTTACCTGACACAAACTGACTATCACCTAAACGCAGGTAAGCATCATTTAATCTTACATTATCATTTTTAGATAAAGCTATATACGACTGAAAATAGGTTGCCGCCTGCTCATACTCTTTTAACTTGAAATAGGTATATGCTAGGTTATAATTTATATTCTTATACTCAGGTGTCGATTTTGCTTCGGCAAATTGCATAAACTGCTTAAAGCTTAGTAATGCTTCGTTAAACTGATTTAAAACATACTCTGTTTCTCCTTTCCAAAAAGTAGCACGTGCCGTAAAACGAGCATCACGTTGTTCACTAATCGATTTTTTAAACAATATTGATGCTTCTTTATAACTACCATCAGTATATAACTCCATACCTCTGTAAAAAGCAACTTTTTGGTAGGCTAACCTATTTTCTGGTGATTTGTTTTTTTCTAAAAGTACTAGTGCTTCTTTATAGTTTTTAGAAGTAATGTATGAACTAATAAGTAGGTTTTGTACTTCCTGCTTAAATGGCGTTTCCGGATATTTTGACAAAAATGTATTTAGTACTTCTGGTACACTTTGATAAGGATTACCTATCTCGTAACTTAACTTGGAATAGTTAAGGTAAGCATCTTCTTGTATCTTGGCATCAAAATCCATTTCAGATGCATTCTTGAAGGCATTAAGCGCCTGTTGCTTTTTACCTGTTTTAAGGTAACTTTCTCCTAAATGGTAGTAAGCATTTTGCGCTACGGCATCATTACCTCCCACTATTTTATTAAACTCAGCTATTGCGCTTTCATAATCGCCTTGTTTGTAATAAGCATACCCTAACTGGTAAAAATCAGTATTATTCCATTTTCCTTTTTTGCCTTTATATTCTTTTAAATAAGGAATAGCTTTATCATATTGCTTTAAGTTAAAATAACTTTCCCCTATTATCTTGTTAAGTTCTGACCTTTCGGCAGGGCTTGATTTCGCCAATTGTGGTTCACCAAGATCTATAGCCTTTTGGAAGTTACCCAACTTAAAGTTCATGTCTGCCTGAAAGTAAGACATTTTCTCTTTATACTGTTCTTGGTCTTCTACCTGACCAAAGTACTGGTTAGCATCTTTATAATTATCACTCTCATAGGCTATAAAACCAAGATAATACTTAGCCTGAGAGCCATATTCTTTAGAGTTTAAAACCTTATTAAAGTATTTATCTGCTTGTTTTTTATCGCCTGCATTAAAATAGCCATATCCTTTCTGAAAATTATAACGTTCCCTGTCGGCATTGCTCATATCAGCTTCATTAACCTTGTCAAACCATTTTAGCGCCTGTGCATATTTACCTTGGTTAAAGTAATAGCTTGCCACCTCTATATAGGCTTGATTTTGCTTGGTACTAGTAGGATAGTCTTCAACAAAATCTTCCATAAGCATATCGGCATTCAACTGGTTAAGACGAATAGCACAATTAGCAATATAGTAAGCACAGTCTGCCTGTACCTCCATATCCTTATTCTCTTTTTTTGTTGTTTCAAAAAGTATTTGTGCTGCCTGATACTGCTTATCATTGTATAGGCTAACCCCTCTATCAAAGTCTTTAAGCTCGTGGGTATAAATGGTAGATTGTTGTGCTGAAAGGTTGAAACCATAAAGCGACACCGCAACTAGTAGTAGCCTGTTTAATCTGCGCATATTTCTCATTTTATTAGGATAGCCAAATATATCAATTCTTATTTGTATTTAACGGATGTTTTACTGGTTTTAGTATTCCTTTAATAAATTTAGCAATAGTAGTATTAACGTTACTACTAGCTATAAAATAAAATTTTGAATACAGCCGTTATCTTACTACTTTTACCAAACTAAATTAACCATAATCATGTCTCAGCCCGTACTATCGTTACAAGATGTTACCATATATCAAGATAATAATGCCGTACTTACTAATATAAGCCTAGAGGTCAATCATGGCGAGTTTATATACATTATCGGGAAAACCGGTACGGGAAAGAGTAGTTTTATGAAAACGCTTTATGGCGACCTTCCGCTAAAACAGGGTAAAGGGACTTTTGTAGATTATGATCTTGCAAAGCTAAGAGAACGTGATATACCCTATTTACGCCGAAAAATAGGTATTGTATTCCAAGACTTCAAACTGCTTCCTGATAGAAATGTATTTGATAACTTGCTGTTTGTGCTAAAAGCTACAGGATGGAGCGAAAAGCGCGAAATGGAGGTAAAAATAAATGAAGTACTAGATAAAGTAGGTATGAAAACCGCTGTGCATAAAATGCCGCATCAAGTATCAGGTGGTGAGCAACAAAGAATTGCTGTAGCGCGCGCTTTGCTTAATGACCCCGAGGTTATTATTGCCGATGAGCCTACTGGTAACCTAGACCCACAAACAAGCGTAGAGGTAATGCAACTGCTAAGGGAAATAAACCAAAATGGTAAAACCATTATTATGGCTACGCATGATTATGCTTTGCTTATGAAATTCCCTTCTAAAACACTAAAATGCGATGGAGGTACACTTTTCGAAGTAGTGCAGCGCACTGTATAAATTAACCATTAATGACGTTTAAAAACATTAAAAAATCCCTTACAGGAAGACCTATAACCACTATCGTTTTATTTGGTATTCTTGTACGATTACTTCTAGTAGCCCTATATTGGCATGTTACTATTTTCCCCGACTCAAGTGACTATATACAATTATCTGAGCAGCTTATAAAACTGGATCTTACGGAGCATAATGGTATTCGTACTCTAGGTTACCCTCTTTTGCTATTTCTTGCAAATAATTACTTTCCTACTGTAGTATTTATACAGTTTATAATAGGTATTATTACATCTATATATTTATACAAAATAATGCTACTGCTCAATTTCAGGAAAAATATAGCGCTTATAGTAACACTTATAGTAAGTAGTTTTATACATTCTTTATTTTATGAAACTAATATATTAACAGAGACGCTAACACTATTTTTTATAGCACTCATATTCTATACTACTCTTAAAATATTTTTCTATAAAAACACTTGGAAACACTTATTGATATTAGGCTTTCTGCTTGGCTATCTCGTGCTAATAAAACCTTTTTATGTATTTCTCCCCTTTTTAATTTATGGGCTATATACACTAAAAGATTTCAGGTTTAATAGAATAATTAATCGTACGATGATTATTCTTGTTTTCCCTATAATTGCCTTATTATCTTGCTGCTACATGAACTATATAAATAGTGGTAAATTTGTTTCTACTTCAATATATGGCTTCTATTCAGCCCAAAACTGTGTATATTATGCTGAAAAAGGACCTGAAGAATATTCCGACATAATTAACGTCTATGTAAAACATCGTGAGGAAGTAATTAAAAACGAAGAGGATGTAGCCATGACGATATGGAGTGCTAAAGAGGAAATGCATGAAAAAACGGGGCTTAATCTTATTGAATTATCTGATAGACTAAATGATTATGGTAAAACTACAATTATTCAAAACCCTCTAAATTACTTTAAACAGGTATTGCTTTCATGGCGTGAATTTTGGAAGAATTCTATCTATTGGAGTTATGAATCTTTTAATTTTAAATATGCTAACAAAGCATGTATAGCGGTATGGTACTTAGATAGTTTTATATTGCAAATAGTAAAAATACTTTTTTTATTGATTATTCCTTATCACTTGTTCCTCTATATAAAAAACAGGAAAATGACTCCCGAATTTATTATTGTGGTATTTGTGTTTGCTACATCTTTAATGCAGGCTCTAGTCACTTTCGGGACAAATTCACGATATAGTTATCCTTTCGAATTTTTGATGGTTATCGCTTTACTACTTACTTTTAGACCTTTTATAGAAAAAATTATCAAACAGCCGTTGTTAAAAACTTAAAATAATTTAATGCTATCTATACTTATACCTACCTATAACTATAATGTACTACCCATGGTAGAGCAACTGCATAGGCAAGCCGATAGTTTAGGTATAATATATGAAATAATAATATTTGATGATGCCTCACCAGATGCAGTCGCGAAAGCTGAAAATGAAAAAATAAACAGTTTAGCATATTGCAAGTATGAAGTATTACCTAAAAATATTGGTCGTAGTGCCATACGTAACCTATTGGCAAAAACAGCAAAATTTGATTGGTTGCTTTTTCTGGATGCCGACACTATACCTGCCACCGATTGTTTAATAAAAAATTATCTTCCTCACCTAAATGGTACCGATAAAATTGTATATGGGGGTATAAAGTATCAGGAAGATAAACCAAAAGCAGATAAATTACTACGCTGGGAGTATGGTAACGAACGTGAAGCTATACCTGCCGAGGATAGAAACAAAACCCCTTACCTAAGCCTGCTAACACTAAATTTTGCTGTAAAAAAATCAATTTTTGATAAAGTGAAATTTAATGAAACTATACCAAATTTAAGACATGAGGACACATTGTTTTCCTATGACTTAAAGCAGGAAAATGTTGTTGTAGAACACATCGACAATAACGTATATCACTTAGGACTTGATACGAGTACTATATTCATTGAAAAATCAAAAGAAGCTGTAGTAGGTTTAAAATATCTTTTAGATAATAAGCTATTAGAAAAAGACTATATACGAATAGCTAAAGTGTATTATACTCTTAAAAAATGGAGATTAAATGGAGTAGCTGCCTATTTATATACAGTTTCAAAAAACACGTTAAAAAAGAACTTTACAAGCACACACCCTTCTATGTTTTTATTTGACATATACAGGCTATGTTATCTCTGTACACTTTAATTTTTCACCAGACTTTTAAAGAGGTTATCCCACTTTTCCATAATAGGCTCAATAGCAAAATTTTTTGCTTTTTGTTTTGCATTCCTGCCTATTTCCTTACGAAGCTCCTCATCTTCAATGAGTTTCCCCACTGCTGACACAAAGGCTTTAACATCACCATCTTTAATTAAGAAACCATCTTTTCCATTTGTTATAATGTCTTTCGGTCCTACAGGACAATCAAATGCAACAGAAGGCACACCACAAGCAGCAGCTTCTAATAGTACCATTCCAAAGCCTTCATAGCGCGAAGCCATCAAACATCCGGAAGCATTGCGATATACCGATTCAATATCAGCTACAGGGTTATAAAAATTAATCCCTGTTGTGATACCTTGCTTTTTTGCCATGCTCATAATATCATAGGCAGAATTACTACTTCCGTAAATATCAAGTTGCCAGTCCGGATACTTCTCAACAATACGCTTCCATATTACAAAAAGCCTGTCATATCCTTTCTGATAATCATGACGCCCTATAGAGATCAATCTTTTACTTTGTAAATCAGCAGATTTATCTGTTATAAGCCATAAAGGATTAGGGATTACTTCTACGTTTTTGCTCTCCCACTCTTGTGCACCATCTGTTGTTACTGCTATAAACTTATGATAACGCTTGGCACAAAAGTCCATAAAAATTGACTTTATATTATCTTTAAAAAGGCTTGCTAATCTAGACTTATCGGGCTTTTCCTTTTTATATTTTGTGACATGACGTTCGTAAACAAGAGGTAACTTTCTTTTTATTATAAATGGCAGTAAGAAACTTTTAAGCCCGTTATCGCACATTATAACAACATCAGGAGTGATTTCTGTTACAGCTTCATTAATGAGTTTCTTATATGATATATAATAAGACAATGTATTACTCTTTATAGGAGCTATAGTATGAAGTTTTATTCCTTCATGTATTTTATAATGAATTGGGACATCTACAGGATTCGTAATAAGTATATGTATATCATAACTATAATGTTCAGCCAAATATCCTGATTTAAGCAGAAGTATTCGCTCCATACCACCTGCACCGCTAATATTTGTTATAATATAGAGTAATTTCATTTTTTTGATTCTAGGAAAGCATCAAAATCTCTTATATAATCAGCTTCTTTAAAAACATCTGAAGCAATAACTAGACAAACTGCCCCCGATGAAAAATTTTTAAGCTCTCGCCAAATACCTGGCACTATTAAAAGTCCACTTCTAGCAGTATTAAGATTAAAAACAACCTCATCATTACCGTCGTGTAATATTACATCAAAACTTCCGCTTACAGCAATTAAAAACTGTTTCAGGTTTTTATGTGCATGTCCGCCACGTTCTGCCCCTCCTGGAATATCATAAAGGTAATACACTCTTTTAATATCAAAAGGTATAGTATCACCCTCAATTACTGACAGGTTCCCTCTTGGGTCTTCTACACGTGGGAGTTCTATTAATTTTATTTCTTGTATTGTGGTCTTCATTTAATATTTAAAAAATCTTTTCGTCCATCAATAGCAGCTCGTATTGCTTTATGAACTTGGTTTATTTTAATTTTATGTTGTTTCAACTCAAATAGTATTTTCAAAAATACCCATAATAAGTAGTTTCCAGCATAAAGTGCAGTAAAAAGTGCTCCTTGAACGTAATACTTATTGCTCAAATCTATTTTTGTATGAGTTGTATCATTTTCATGAGTTACTATAACCTTGGGTTCCATAACTATTTTTAGCTTATTTTTATAAAGCCTATCAATAAATATAGCCTCCTCTCCCATCTCAAATTTTGCCCCTAGCCCAAACATTTCGTTAAAACGAATATTATATTTATCGATTACTGGCTTATTAAGTACCATTTCTATCGACATGATATTTAAACGATCTGTAGCCTTTAAGTCTATTTTTCTATGCTCTGGGTATTTTTTATACAACTTACCCAACTTAGTTTCTACCCTAAAGCTTATCAAAGCTGCATCAGGTTCTGCATTAAATGTATTAAGTATATTCTTTTCAAAATCTTCTTTAAACTCAACATCATCATCTACTATAACGCATAATTTACTATCCACATTGTCTAATGCTAAATTTCTGCTTTTAGAAAGTCCTTTTTCAAATACATTTATAATCTTTACTGTAATATAATTAGAGATAATAATATTATCAGGAGTAGTTTGATTAACAATCAAGATATTGAAATCAGAATAATGGGTAAACGGAAACATTGGGATTAAAAAATCAGTACTGTTTCTATTCATGGTGGCTACGAGTAGCGTTATATCCGATTTTTTAAATTCGACTTGCAAAATGTTTATATATTTACACAAATATAAAAATTTACCTGCTTCCGAATGAAAATACTTTTAGTTGGCGAATATAGTAGACTACACAACTCACTAAAAGAAGGGCTTATTGTACTAGGTCATGAGGTAACCATTATTGGGTCTGGCGACGATTTTAAAAAATATAATGTTGACCATACTATTTTCCCAAAATATTTTAAAAAAAATAGTATTGCTCAGTTTGTAAAAAAAGTCACATACAGAATTACAGGTATTAATCTCGAAATGACTGAACAAGGTATACGCTTTTATAAACTACTTCCTATACTTAAAGACTACGACCATGTACAACTAATTAACTCAGATGCATTAGAAACACATCCTTGGTTAGCTAAAAAATTATACAAAAAACTACTTGAACAAAATAAGAAAGTGAGTCTTTTAATATGTGGAGATGATACTCCTGTAATGGACTATAACTTAAAAAATGAATTGAAATACTCTGTATTATCGCCTTATCTTGAAGATAGAAAATTAAAAAATCTGTTTCAATATTCTCTTAAGTATACTACTAACAGTTATAGAAAACTATTTAAGTGGGTTGAAGGGCACTCTAATGTATTAATAACATCTGACCTTGATTATGAAATACCTATGCAGCGCATGGGCTATACAACTCATTTTATACCAAACCCAATAAACACCGATAAAATTAAACACAACCAAAGCAATTCTAAAAAAAAGGATAAGATTATTATATTTCTAGGAATTAACCGATTGAGTTATATTAAAAAGGGAATTAATTTTTTTGAAGAAGCACTAGAAGTAATTAAAGATAAATACAATGACAAAGTAGAAATAGTAGTCACCGAGAATGTACCTTATGCCGAGTATATCCAACTATATGACCGTGCTGATATACTACTCGACCAAGTATATGGTTATGATCAAGGATATAATGCACTAGAGGCTATGGCAAAAGGCAAGGTAGTATTTACAGGTGCAGAAACTGAATTCATTGAACACTATACTTTAACTAAGCCCGTTGCTATTAATGCACTACCAAACACGCAGACCATAGTAAAAGAGCTATCTTACCTGATTGAAAACCCGACAGAAATTACTGAAATTAGCAAAAGAGCGCGCATATTTATTGAAAATGAGCATAATTATATTAAAATTGCACAAAAATATCTCGACACTTGGAAAAAGAGTACATGAAAAAAATTTCTATAATAATACCAGCTTATAATGAAGCTGCTACCATACATCTTAT
Organism: Flavobacterium arcticum; assembly: GCF_003344925.1. Taxonomy (NCBI): domain Bacteria; kingdom Pseudomonadati; phylum Bacteroidota; class Flavobacteriia; order Flavobacteriales; family Flavobacteriaceae; genus Flavobacterium; species Flavobacterium arcticum. The sequence goes on from NZ_CP031188.1 coordinate 2,692,994, forward strand.
TTTAAATAAAATAAAAGAGGTTATACTACTAAATAATCTTAGTAAAGAAATAATTTTAGTAAATGATAGCTCTACAGATGCCACCGAAGAACGCATTGCTGAATATATTGTTGCAAACCCTGAAATGGGAATAACATATATAAAGCATGATGAAAACAAAGGTAAAGGAGCTGCGTTAAGTACTGGTATAAAAAATGCTACAGGAGATATTGTTGTTATTCAGGATGCCGATCTTGAGTATGATCCTGAAGAATATAATATATTACTAAAACCAATACTTGAAGGGCATGCTGATGTGGTATATGGCTCACGGTTTATGGGAGGAAAACCGCACCGTATTCTTTTCTTTTGGCACACCATAGGCAATCACTTTCTCACTTTTACATCAAATATGTTTACAAATCTAAACCTTACTGACATGGAAACATGTTACAAAATGTTTAGAAGTGAGATTATTAAAAACATAAACTTACGCGAAAACAGGTTTGGATTTGAGCCCGAAGTTACTGCCAAAATAAGCCGCATAAAAGGAATTAGAATATATGAAGTAGGTATATCTTACTACGGGCGCACCTATGCAGAAGGTAAAAAAATCAACTGGAAAGATGGATTTAGAGCACTATACTGTATTATGAAATATGGATTTTTCAAATTAAAATAAATATTTTGCAACAGCTAGAAAAATATATCCCAAAACTATTATTTATTACCATTATAATAGTAACGTTAACTAAACTTAGCCTCATAGGCGAAGGGTTTATGGCATTTCCTGATGAATCGCGCTACATCCCTTCTGGAGAAGTACTAGAGAGCCTTGCTCATTTCGATATTAAAGGGGCTGCTGCTAACCTTAATGCTACACAAGGTAGACCTGGTGAAACATTCATTAAAATAATACCTTCGGCAGTTCAATATACTTCTGCTGAGCTTTTAGGTATGGAAACCTACGAAAGCGCGAACTCTTACCCCTTATTTCTTTTCAACTTTATCATTTACTGCCTCCTACTAATATTGCTATACAAAATAGCTATATTGCTGTTAAAAGATAGGGTTTTAGCTTTATTTAGCGTATTACTATACTGTTGTCTTATTAACAGCTATATTTATATGCGACACACCTTGCCTTATGATTGTAGTTTATTGATAATGGGGTTTGCTTTACTACAGGTATTAAAAGCAACTATAAATAATGATTTCGATGTGAAAAAGATGCTCTTCTTAGGGTTTACAGCATTCTTTGGCTATGTAATATATCCTGGTTATGTACTCTTATTTGGGCTTGTATTTATTATATTGATGATAAATAGACTTACGAAAGAAAACTTATTATCTCGTATCAAGTATGCAGTATTTTATGGAATAGGCAGTGTTATTTGTTTATTACTCTTTGAAGTTATTGCACGTATTGGTAACACATCCTACATACAAGACTCTATTACATTGTCTAAAACTATAACACAAGGTGATTTTAAAGAAAGTTTTAGCTTCCTGTTTAAGTACCTATATCATGTAGAGTATATAAATGGTATCTTACTTATCATTGGGCTAATTGTATTTATTAGTACCTTACTTTATAATATTTTTAAACGCAAAGCACTAACAAGCATTCATAAGCTTTTTATAGTAACTGCGCTATTATTCCTGTTGTATGCAAGCGCTGGTTATTTCTTTCATAAAATGATATGGTATGGTAGGTTACTACATCAATTCATATTTATACTAACACTAATCACAGCATATTCTTTTGGTTATTTATCACAAAATATAAAGTACAAAAACTTAGTTATTAGCTGTATATCGTGCATCGCTATGATGACTTTTACTTTAAATATTATAGAATATAAAAGCTATGCTTACCCTAAAGATATTGTATGGAAAATTGAAAATACAACATCTTACAATGATTTGATAGAAGTATGTGAGCATGATGATAGCTGGAGTATTATGGCTTATATAAATTCTAAGCATAAACCAGTAGTAACGGCTGATAATATTGTTTTGATAAATGGCTGCTATTTTTATCCATTAGAACATATTGAGTCATATAATCCTTTTATAGCTAATGATAATGAAAAACTAATTTTGGTTAAACCACATTTTATAAACTATAAAGCATACCAATATGAAGGATATAATATAATTGAAAGACAAAATATTGACTCTCTTAAGCTAAAAATTAAAGTATATACTACTAAATAAAAAAGTCGGCATTATGCCGACTTTTTTATTTAGCTAATGGTAACTTATTGTTTTATAAATTTAATTGTTTCAGTATAGCCATCTGTCGATAACTTAACAATATACATCCCTGCTGAAAGGTTAGGTATCGAAACATTGAAATTAACTGTTTTCTCAGCACCTCTATAAACTACTTTTCCATAAATATCATATACCTCAACCTGAAGGCTGTTATTAATAACATTGGCAAAAGTAATTTCAAACGTACCGTTGTTAGGATTAGGATAGAGTTTAGATACAGCTACTCTTTCATTTACCTCATTGTTATTAAGCATTTTTTTGCTCATACGAGGTGATGTGGTAGGAACATTACACTCTTCACCTATAGTAGAGTCTATTTGTAAATCAATAAACCCAGTAACAGAAGTATAATCTCCACTCAAAATTTCAATATTGCTCTTAGCTTTAAAGTCAAAAGTAGCATCATCTGACACTAAATTATTGGTCATCTTAATTTCATACGGAGCTGTCTTAAGCACATAATACCATCGGTTTGTAATACAACCCTCAACATTTACAGTACCAAATGTAGCATTCATTTCTTTAGCCATTAGTACCGCCTTATCTGACCTGAGCCTACCAGCTCCTATACGTCCTGTATAAGGTAGGTTTTCAGTTATTAAATCGTTTTTGTAAGATGTTAACTTTAATATACTCTCTATCTCTTCTGGAAAAAGACAAGGGTTTACAGAAAACATTAACCCGATTGTACCTGTAACAAGTGGAGCTGCTACAGATGTGCCCGAAGCATAACCATAATTAGCTATATTAGCTGAGGAAACAGATGCAATATTCCTCCCAGGAGCAGATAAATCTACATTTACATTATGAGTTGCATTAAATGGTGGAGTTTCATCTAGATGAATATCTTTCCAAAAACGCTGTTCAATACTCATATCTCCTATTTCATATTGATGTCCTATGTTAGTAATAGATATTACATGATTATAAGACGCTGGGTAATGGTCTATATCAGGCCCTAAAGAACAGGAAAATTGTCCGTTACCCGCAGCAGCTACTAATACTACTCCATAGTCCTCCCATACTTCATTAATAACTTCCTGACCGTATGTAGACGGTGTACCTGTAGTACAGCTACCCCAACTCATATTAACTACTCTTCCTCCATTTTGCGCAATAGACAGAAGTCCGGCATAGCCCCCTGCAGAGAGTATTTCCGAATTATAACCAATAGATGCTATACCAATACCATTATTTGTCCCTGCTGCTGCAACAAGCCCTACTAAAGTACCATGACCCGCATATGTGCCACTAATACCACTACCTCCTGTAGGGCTGGACACTTTGCCAATAATATCTTCCTGTTGAAAATTCATCGATTCGGCAATTCCAATAGTTACTCCTGTACCATCGGTAATATCCCAAGCAGCAGGTGCTCCTATAAAAGGAAGTTCTGGCTGAGTTATAAGAGCTCCTCCAATAGTACCATAATCATTCGGAATAAAAAGCGGGGTCTCTTCGGGAGCTTCTTCTATTCCTGAAAATATATGTGAATATTGTTTTTGTAATATAGCTATTAATCTTTCCTCACATTTAATTTTATACAAATTAATTAGTAGTTCTCTTCGGGTTCCCGGAAATGCATATTCAAAATTTGTAATATTAAATTGACCGAAAATATTGGTCAATTCTTTATTTTTAAAAATTAATTTGACTCCGTTACCTGTATCAATTACTTCAGGTACTGCTTGTTTGTCTAATATCTGTACATAATAGTCATACACATAATTATTGTTCGACTGGGCAAAACAAACAACACTAAGTAATAATGAAAAAGTTATAATTATACTCTTCATAATTACTGCTTATTAATTTGGCTTTTTAATTCCTGTACCTGCTTATTAAGCTCAATTGTATATAAAGTTAGTTCTTCAATTTTTTGCAAAAGCAGTTTATTCATTTCTCCAAGCTCAATACCATTTTTCTCTACTTCGGCAGCAGAAGGTATGTCAATAAGATGTCCTTTTTCACTTATATATTTTTCTACTTCTTGCAATGTTGGCAGTTTGTAGCCCTCTTCAAAAACATAATCAGCCCAAGTGGTATATACTTTTACTCTATGAGCGCGAACATTCCCGTTAACGGATAATTTATAAACATCTGTACCGTCAGTAAATGATGTAGTACCTATACCCAAAAATGAATTTTCTTTAGGCAAGGATAAAGTAATATTATTACTACCGTCATCAGTTAAAGTAAAATTAACCTGCTGAGAACTATCATATATATTCATATATGATCCTGCAGAATTATCTGCCCAGAATCTATATCTAGACATGAAGTTTCGGTCTTGTACTGTTAAAAAAACTGCACCATTTGGAAGCACGTTTGATTTGGGATAGTCATAAAACCCAAATGTTCTACTTCCTCTTTCTGAATTTAATAATGCTCCACCAGCAATTACTCTAGATTTACTATGCATCTCATCCCAAGAAGCAAACGTTGCTGTTTGAGTTGGAGTAGGGAAATTTCCTTGAAAAACTCCTATATTTCCCTTAATGTTACCAATAACATCTAGTTTTTCTGATGGATTTGTGGTGTTTACCCCTACATTTCCATTTGAACCTGTAACAAAAAGACCACCTGTTAAAGGCTGAAAGTAAAGATTGTACCCTCCCATCCTAATAGTTCTGTTAGAAGTTAAACTACCATTAGTATTATAAATGTTTTGTGCACAAAGAACACCTGTACCGGCAAGCAGCATTGCTGCAATGAAAGCTTTTTTCATGATTAATAATTTTTCAGTTAGATAATATTACTAAGCTAATGAAAAACTATAAACGACTTTCATTTTACCATAAAAATCCGACAAAAACCTAAATTAAGCGGTTCTACTAAACAATTTCTTTCTAAAATAATAGACAAGTACTAACAGGTAAACAAAATAAGTAATCGCATGCCCCATGACAGCGCCCTCACTACCATATAGTTTTATTAAATAATGACTAGAGAAGTATAAAATGACATAAGACATTACATCGGTAATAATAAATTCTTTTGTCATTTTTTTTGCAAAAAATTCATAGCCTAATATAAACGCACACACTTTAAAAAAATCGCCTACTAGTTGCCATAAAAACAAATTAGTCATAGGTGAGAAGTCTTCATTAAAAAGTAGTCGTACTATAAAGTTTTTGAGAACAAAAATAAGTACCAGCCCTAATCCAAAAACAGGTACTATTGTTTTATAATAGCTCCAAAAAACACGACCCGTTTCCTTATCTGTTTTTGCAGATGATAGTTTAGGAAAAAAGTAAACGGTTAACAACGTTGATACAAACATTAGATAAAAAAAAGAAATACGGTTTATAGCTTCCCAAAAACCTGCCTCATTCCCGCTATAATTATCTATAAGGTGTGTGCGTATAGATATTGCCACAACAGGACCTATAGCGGTTGTAACAAGACTCATTAAGCTATAAGAAGATAAACCTCTTAATATACTTTTATCAAAATTTTTAATACTGAGAAAAGAAAAGCTACCTAACTGTTTCCTTAGCAAGAAAAACGAAATAAAAAACATAAGAGAAGGAGATATAACTAGCCCTAATAAAGCTCCAGAAACTCTTAATTGCCATATCAATACTGCCGATAGGAGTACCCCTGTAATATTTCCCCAAATATTTATTTTTATAACTTCTTTATAACGACTTAGCCCGTTGAGTATACTTACAAAAATAATATTACCAATATACCATGGTAATGCTAATATCATAACTCTAAATATCCAGTTATACTCATGTTCTTTACCAAAAAAAAGCTCGCTTAAATAGCCTGCAAAAAACAGTAATAACAAACTCAAAACAATAATTGTAGCAAAAACGCTATAAAAAACAGTTGTTATTACACGCTCTTTTTTCTTATTGTCATTTTCATTTTCAGCAATATATTTAATAATTCCATTTTCAAAACCAAGTGTCCCAAACACTTCTACTTGGCGTATAAAGTTTCTGAAATTACCTACCAATGCTAATCCAGAAGGACCTATAAAAACAGCTATCATTTTTGATGCTAGCAATCCTCCGGCAATCTTTATCAATACACTAAAAGTATTGAGTGAAGAAACCTTAAAAATAGGATTATTAAGTATCGATTTTATAAACTTCAATAGTAGTTTTTTAAATTAAGACATCGTCCAACAAATGAAAATTAGCAGTATCTACTTCATAAAAATCTTGAATTATAATACGTGCACCAAAACTCTCTTTCCAAAACATTAATCCTTCATTTAGTTTTCTACCCTGCTGTTCTGTAGATGGACCAAAATCAAAATAACTGTAATTAGAAAAGGTATCTATAAGAAAACTATAAAGGTAATCTAAACTACCTAAGGCATTTTTATCTTCTTGCCCAGATATATATTGTGGGTGTGCAACAATATCAGTTAAAAAAATAGTTGTACCCGCAACAATTTTATTCTCTTGATAAACATTAAAATGTCTTATTTTATCAGGAAATTTTTGATGTAAATAATTTATCTCAGCCGCAGTATGTACTGGTTTTGTATTATGCTTATTTTTAATATTAGGAATTAAAATTTCATTCCAAAAAAGTCCAAAGTTAGGCTCTTCTATTATTATAAGCTCATTTTTAGTCCCTCGTCTTATTGCTCCTTTTCTAGATCTAGTAATTGGCAATAGATTACTCCTATCAATCACCGAAAGTCCATCCCTTCGTGTTAGTTTTGCATTGAGCAAAAATATCACATACTCCTGTTCTTGTGCTGGTACCTTATGGTATATAATAGGTACAGGCTTTATATGTAATGTTTTAATGTCATTATCATTTAAAAACTGTAATAACTCCCTATATATATTAATAACCCCAGTAAGTTTCATTTTGTTGCCATATACCAAACCACCATAAGTAAGCCCTTTATGAGAGTGTACAACATCCCCCTCTCTATTAGCAGGGAATATCGCTACGAGTTTTTCTTTTTCAAATATCATAAGCGAAAAATCTTCAAATCGGTCGCTATGGTATTCCATAAAATCACGATGAAATAAAAAGGTTCCGTTTTTAGAATTTGTTATAAATTCATTCCATAAACTATAATGCGATATATTGTATTGCTCTATCTTGTACATAGAAAATAAAGGATTTCTGATGCGTAAAAGTATAAATATTTTATGAAGGAACTTGCTTGTTTTATTTAAACACAAATGTTTAATACATATTGTTTTTGCTTAAAAAATTTGGTATTACTAAATATTTGCTAATTTTAAAGAAAAAAGCTAATTGCCGTGAACCAAAAATTATCCTACCTAATTTTATTACTCTTAATAGTCTTTTCAGGATATACTCAAGATATAGCACTGTATGAGCAATTTAACGGAAGATACGATTTTACTTTTGTAGGCAATACTTTAAATCCTGCCGAGAATAACCCTACCGCTGCCTGCAATATTTATACAACATCATCTGCTAATTTAAATCTTGACTCTAATGATAGCGTTGTTGCAGCTTATTTATATTGGGCAGGTTCTGGTACAGGCGATTTTGATATAGAATTAAACGGTACGCCTGTTACTGCCGAACGCGACTTCCCGTTAAGTGCCTTAAATACCGATGGGTTAACAAGAAATTATTTTAGTGCCTTTGCCGATGTTACAGCACAAGTACAAACTACTGGAAATGGTGTTTATACCGTATCTGAACTCGATCTAACAGCAGTAATACAAGACCCGTTATACTGTAATATTAAAACCAATTTTGGAGGGTGGGCAATTATTGTTTTTTATTACAATCCAAACTTGCCGCTTAATCAGGTTAATTTATATGATGGCTTAGAGTATGTACCCCCTTTTATCAATGTTATCCTGCCAAGTCTTAATGTAATAGATAATGAAGGGGCTAAAATAGGATTTCTTGCTTGGGAAGGAGATGCTTCTCTTGCTGTTACCGAAACTTTAAGTATTAATGGTACCCCATTAAGTAATGATCTCAACCCTGTTAATAACGCTTTTAATGGTACTAATACCGTCACAGGGTCTAGCACTATGTACAACATGGATCTTGATATATATGATATACAAGATAATATAGCAATAGGCGATGCTACTGCCGAAATCACACTACAATCAGGGCAAGATTTTGTGATGGTAAATGCTATTGTTACTAAACTAAACAGCCAACTACCCGATGCTACTATTGAAATTAATACTATTACACAAGAATGTAACTCAGGCTCAATATCGCTCGATTATACTGTTTATAATGTAAATAGCACCGAGTTTTTGCCCGCAGGCACACCTATAGCCTTTTATATTAATGGTGATTTTGTAGCAGGAACAACAACAATGGGAGATATACCCATTGGTGACAACGAAAGTGGCATTATCATTATAAACATTCCTGCAGGAACACCTATAGACTATGAAATATTGGTGGTAGTAGATGATGTAGGCGATGGCACAGGTGGTATAGTGACCGAAACCGATGAAACTAATAATAGCGTTATTATTAACGAAACTCAGCATGTATCGCCCCCATTACAACAACCTGAAGATATAACGGTTTGTGAAACCGACAATGGTACTAATATCGGTGTTTTTGATTTTTCGGAATATATCGAGTCGTTAAAAAATAATACGACAGATATAGTAACTTTCCATACTTCTCTAACGGATGCAATTGATAATGTAGATGCAATTGACAATCCTGAAAATTATACTTCTAATGGTATGAATCCGCAAACCATATATGTTCGCTTAGAAAACGAAAATGGTTGCTTTACTACTGGTGAATTTAATCTTATAGCCATAGATTGTTTATTCCCCGATGGTACAGTTTCGCTAGGCGATATTGGGAAATCGTGCAACTCTAGAGTTATAACAGTACAATATACCATCAATAACTTTAATAGTTTTGACGTGTTACCTTCTGGCACACCTATCTCTATTTATGCTAATGGAGAATTTTTAGACTATACCGAAACTTTGCTCGATATTGCTATAGGCGGCATTGAAAGCGGTAGTATTACCCTTACTATACCTGATGACGTACCGCTAGACTTCGAACTTTCATTTGTAGTAGATGATATAGGTAACGGTACAGGAATAGTAACTGAAATAGATGAAACCAACAATAATACACTTATACCTTTATCGCTTATAGTATCGACTGATTTACATGAAGTTGCCAGTGTTATAGTTTGTGATGAAGGGTTTGGTATAGGTACATTTGATTTTTCTGACTATGAAGAATCGCTAAAAAACATACCAACCGATATGGTATATTTTTACACAACAGCAACAGATGCTAACCAAGACAGTAACCGCATTTACAACACTACTACATTTGTAAGCACGAGCAATCCGCAAGAAATTTTTGTACGGGTAGATAACGGCATCTGTTACAACACCACTTCATTTTTACTGTACACTAAAAAATGTCCGCCTACGACATTTAACTATGTAACGCCTAATAACGACGGGTATAATGACACCTTTTTTGTAGAGGGATTGCGAAATATATTCTTGAATTTTAAAATGAGTATATACAACCGTTGGGGCAGCTTAGTATGGACAGGCAACCATAGCAAGGAAGACTGGAATGGTATTGCTAACGTAGAGAAAATAGGTCCTGAAGGTAATACTGTGCCTGTAGGTACTTATTATTTTGTATTGGAACTTAATGACCCTGATTATCCTGAACCTATTGTGGGATGGGTTTATGTGAGTAAATAATTATTTCCTCTCTAGCGAAGGCAACGATAATTTATAATATACTGCCAGCAATCTGGCAATTATTATAACAGCAGGAGTAAGTAAATACACTATGTTTATTGGTAAGTTTAGCTCTAGAAGCGCAAAAAAAACTGTACCTCCTAATATGCAAATAGTAGCATATACTTCTTTCCTGAATATAACAGGTATATCATTACACAATATATCCCGTATTACTCCACCAAAACAAGCCGTCATAGTACCTAGTGCAATACATATAATTGGGTGCAGGTTAGTATCAAGTCCTTTTTCTAAACCTATAAGGGTAAACACACCAAGCCCAATGGTATCGAATAAAAATAAGGATTTACGCAGCTTTTCGAGTTTTTTACGAAATATAACTGCTAAAATAAAACTTGCTATTATAGTATATACATAATTAAGATCGAGCATCCAGCCCACAGGGGTTCGCCCTATAAGTACATCACGAAGTGTACCCCCTCCTACTGCCGTTACAAAAGCAATAACAAAAACCCCAAAGGGATCCATTTTTTTATTCATTGCGGTAAGTACCCCCGATATAGCAAAAGCTAGTGTCCCTAAAAGATCAAGCAAGTAAAACATTACATTTTTTGGGTATAATAGTTATAATCATTCAATATCGTTTCTATAAAAGCAGTTGCATTTGCCGATATTGATTTTATACCTGTAACTGACTCTACTTTATCTTGTAGTTTCTGAATCATCGTCCAGTCAGTAGTACGCAGGCTAGTTTCATAAGTTTCTTTAATAATCCTTACATCATTATCACTTAGTTTTATGACTAATGGGTATACAGGTATATATCTGTCATCTAGTTCGCGTAATATGGTATGGTTTATATTGATATTATTCTTTAGGCTAATAACAGCCGTACCCGCAGCCATATCGCCCAGCCGTTGGGTTTTCTTACTTACTAGCATTGCTATTACCCCAATAAAAGCAAACATACCTGTAACCTCAATTATTCTAAATATCCATCGAATAAGATAATCGCCAAAACCCGCCTGATAGCCGTCTATCTTTATTACCTTTATTTTCATTACACGCTTACCCAACGTTTGCCCTTCCATAAGACTTTCCATTACCAGCGCATAAAACATAACAGGTAAAAAAAATATTCCGTAAACGGTATTTTCAGACCATCCGTCTAAACCCGATAAATAATCATTGAACCCCGTAATATCAAAAACAAGTAAAATAATAATATAATAGGCTATCCAGATAACCAAATCGAGTAAATATGCCAATATGCGCTCACCCAATGATGCCGCATTAAAATTTATATTCACATTTTGTGTAGTAGTTATAGATAGTTCTGACATATTTTATATTTTAGCTCCTAATTATGAGGGAAGTTGCTTTTATTAAACAAAATAAAGAAAAATGGCTTGAATTTGAGCAGGCTATTTTCGGTAAATCTAAAAAAAATCCTGATGAGTTAGCTAATCTCTACATTCATTTGGTTAACGATCTCTCCTACGCACAAAGTTACTACCCTAAAAGCAAGACGGTTACCTACTTAAATCATCTCGCTTCTATTACTTATCAAAAGATATATAAAACCAAAAGAGAAGAAACTAATAGGATAGTTTATTTTTTTAAAACCGAAGCTCCGCTTATTGTTTATCAAAACAGGCGATATGTACTGTATGCTTTTATACTTTTCTTTTTGTTTGTAGGTATTGGGGCAATCTCTGCTGCTAACGATGGCTCTTTTGTACGCCTTATTATGGGCGATTATTATGTAAACATGACACTAGAGAATATAGAAAACGGTAACCCTGTGGCTGTATATAAAAGTGGGAGTAACTGGGGTAGCGCCTTTGTCATTACACTAAATAATCTTAAAGTAGGTCTTCTTTCTTTTGCATCAGGCATATTTGCAGGGTTTGGTACTGGCTTTGTATTATTAAAAAACTGTATTATGCTGGGGTCTTTTCAATACTTTTTTTATGAACAAGGTGTCTTTTGGGAAAGTGTAAGAGGAATATGGATACACGGTGCTATGGAAATTTTTGCCATAGTTATAGAAGCTGCTGCAGGTTTTGTACTAGGTGCATCAATACTGTTCCCAAAAACATATTCGCGAGTGGCTTCGCTTAAAATAGGTTTTAAAAACGGACTAAAAATAGTACTTAGCACTATGCCATTCACCTTTGCGGCTGGTATGCTAGAAGGCTTTGTTACCCGCTACTCTCCAGATATGCCTCGTATACTTAATATTTTTATTATCCTGTTTACTTTATCGCTTATATCTTGGTATTTCTTGATATACCCATTTGTTGTAAACAAAAAAATTAATAAAGCGAATGTTTCAACTTTATAAAAAAAGAAACTTTAACGACCTTATCAACGATACCTTTATCTTTTTTAGACTAATGGGTAAAAATTTTTTTGGTAACTATATTAAAATTGTAGGAGGTTTTTTATTAGTCTTGCTTTTACTTGTATATCTAGTAGGAAATGTTTTTTTTGAGAATATGTTTGGGGGTATGCAAAACTACGAACAGCAACAAATGCTCTCCAAGTATTTTGATGATAATGTGGTTTACTTTATTATTGCAGGTGGTTTTTGTGCTTTACTAATACTTTTTATATCGGCAATTACTTATGCTTTTCCTATAGTTTATTTAAAACTAATGGAAAATAATAATAATAATAATAACGCTCCAAAAACAACTGACATTATAAAAGGGTTGAAAAAAAGTATAGGTAAGCTTATTGTTTTTTTACTATTATCAACCATAACTTTTTTACCTATAGGCTTATTATTAGGAAGTTTATGTGTATTACTAATGGTAATATTAATAGGTTTCCCTATAGCAATTGTAATATTTGCAGCACTTAGTTGTTGGATATCATTATCACTTTACGATTATCTTAATAATGATAATGGCTATTTTACAGCTATGAAAAATGGAATCAATATTATGTTTTCAAAATTTTGGGTGCATATCGGTACTACAGCTATTTTTTATATTATAGCCTATGTTATACAAGGGGCTATATTTTTATTATTCTATACAATAGGCGGAGCCATAACCATGATGAATATAGAACCTGGTAATAATCAAGATACATTTTCGACATTAGGCATATTAATGTTACTTAGCCTTATAATATCTACCTTAGTTGCTTACTTTCTAAATAATTTAATCATGATAAGCCAAGGCGTTATTTATTATAGCGGTAGAGAGGCAAACGAAAATAATTCGCTACAAGCAGATATCGATTTAATAGGAACAGACTTTGAATAAAATAGCCATATATCTGCTACTCTTAGCAACGCCTATACTCTATGCCAACCCTGTAGTACAAACTACCGTAGGCACGGAAGTAATAGCTGTTACACCTGTGACAGACACAACATTTGTATATGCACAACGCGAATTTAAAGAGAACTTTAGAGATAATTATACCGACGACGATTTTCAATATGAAACCAAAACACAGGCAAAAAATGCTTGGGATCGTTTTTGGGAAGCAGTCTGGAACTTTTTACGAGATCTTTTCGGAGGAGGAAACAAGTCAGAAGGCTCTGGAATAGGGTCATTTTTAACTTATTTAGTAGCTGGTGCAGTAGTTATATTTGCTGTATATATGATAGTGCGTGCTATATTAGACAAGGAAAGTGTATGGATATTTGGAAAATCACGTAAAAAAATTGCTATACAGGATATTGACGGAGAAGACATACACCAAATGGATTTCCCCATACTAATAGAAGAAACTGTACAACAAGGCAATTATAGGCTTGCGATACGCTACTATTATTTATGGTTGCTTAAAGAGCTCTCTGAGCGCGAAATTATACAATGGCATTATGATAAAACCAACTCTGACTACGCCTACGAAATAAAGAAAGAAAGCCTTAAAAAACAGTTTGAATACCTCTCTTATGTTTATGATTATAGTTGGTATGGCGAATTTCCAATAAACGAAAGTGCTTTTACAAAAGTACGAATGGCTTTTCGTGAAACCTTAAATACGCTATAGTAATGAACAAACAACTCACCCTATATATCGTATTACTTGTTGTCTTAATAGGAGCAATAATAGCTATTGATGCTGCTAAACCAAAACCTATAGACTGGACTCCTAGTTATAAAATAAAAGACAAAAAACCTTTAGGACTTTATGTGTTTGATAAAGAAATAGACGCATTATTTGAAGGGCAGGAAGTAGAAAAATTCAACATAACGCCCTATGAATTTCTTGACACAAATTATGATTATGACGTTAAAGATTATACTGCAAAAGGTACATTTATAAACATTAGCGAAAAGAATGAAATTGACGAAGAATCGATAGCAGAGCTAATGTACTATGCCGAGTATGGAAATACGGTTTTCATGAGTATGAAATCGTTTCCGCAAGTGTTACTAGATACACTAAAAGTAACGACTGAAACAAGCTATTACTTTAAAGATTCACTTAGCGTATATATCGCTAAATCAACTTCAAAACCTACAAAATACTATTTTGACGAAGGAGTTGGTTTCACCCACTTCTCTAGTATCGACACACTTACTACAACCGTTTTAGGTTATCAAGAATACTTTGATAAAAAACAAGCTAACTATATACGCGTTCCCTATGGCAACGGTAGTTTCTTACTGCATACACAACCTGCAACATTTAGTAATTTTTACTTGCTTAAAGATAATTATTATGAGTATACCCAAAGTGTACTATCTTATATACCAGAGGATAACATTTACTGGAATACTGGCTATAATGAGCGTCTTTCAGGATCATCATTACGATACTTGCTAAGTCAGCCTGGGTTTAAATCGGCATATTATATAGGGTTAATAGCCATATTAATTTTTATGATATTTAATGCCAAACGAAAACAGCGTATTGTACCAGAAATACCCCCCGTTAGAAATACCACAGTAGATTTTGCAAAAACGATAGGTAACCTCTATTATCAAGAAGGTAACCATCATACTATAATCGAAAAGAAAATTATTTATTTTCTAGAAAAAATGCGGACAGATTATCTTATAGAAACCCACACTCTGGACGAGGCATTTATCGAAAAAACGCACCTAAAAACAGGCAAACCCGTTGAGGATATTGAAAAAGCAGTACATTTAATCAAAAAATATAGGCATCAGTTTGAAAGCACTGAAGCAGAAGTAATAGCCATAAATAAAGCAATCGAAAAACTACGATTATGACAGAATTTGAAAACAATAATTCGGAAAACACTAACCCAGAAGGGCAAAATACGGAGCATATAAATATAGATTCAACTAGTCCCGTAACTAACGAACAGGAAAGTGATAACCTCAACTTTCAGTCACGGTTAGATCTCGAAGCATTGCAAAATAGTATTGTGGCAATAAAACAAGAGATAAACTCGGTAATTGTAGGACAACATAAAATGATCGATCAGCTTTTAGTAGCAATACTTGCCAATGGGCATGTATTACTAGAAGGTGTACCGGGTGTGGCAAAAACCATTACTGCGAAGTTACTTTCTAAAACATTATCGCTCGATTTTAGCAGAATACAATTTACACCAGATCTTATGCCTTCGGATATCTTAGGTACATCGGTATTTGATATGTCTAAATCTACTTTCGATTTTAAAAAAGGACCTATATTCTCTAATTTTATATTAATTGATGAGATTAACCGTGCTCCTGCCAAAACACAAGCTGCATTGTTTGAGGTAATGGAGGAACGCCAAATAACCGTAGAAGGTGCAACCTATCAAATGGAAGCTCCTTTTTTAACCATTGCCACACAAAACCCTATAGAACAAGAAGGTACATACCGACTACCCGAAGCACAACTTGATCGTTTTTTATTCAAAATTACTATCGATTATCCTAACCTTGAAGAGGAAGTAGCTATACTACAAAGAGAGAATGTACTACAAGACAAAAACAAACTTCAAGATATAAAAGCTATATTTTCGCAACAAGATATAATTAAATATCAAGCATTAGTAAAACAAATTGTTATAGAGCCTCAGCTACTTGAGTATATCGCTAAGATTGTAACTAACACGCGCGAAAATGTATTTTTATATTTAGGCGCATCACCTCGTGCTTCTATCGCGATACTAAATGCAGCAAAAGGTTATGCAGCATTAAGAGGTAGAGACTTTGTAACCCCAGAGGATATTAAAGACGCTGCCATACCTGTATTACAACACCGTGTAGTGGTAGCGCCAGAACGTGAAATGGAAGGAGTTGCAAGCCCAGAAATAATAAAGCAAATAATTGATACTGTAGAAATACCTCGTTAATGAAGTTTTTTAAGAGCATATATCTCAACAATTTCTTTTTCTATGTGGTTTCGGGCATTATAGCAGGATTTATTATGGCTTATTTTTTTCCTGTGCTATATAACGCAATGTGGCTATTAGTATATATATATTTAGCCTTTGTGTTTATAGATATATTGCTACTTTTTGTTAGTAACCAAAAATTAAAAGCATCAAGAGAAACGGTCGAAAAATTTTCTAACGGCGACAATAATAGCGTTACAATAAAAATAGAAAACAGCTATTCTTTTGCAATTAATGTAAAGGTTATAGATGAAATACCTATACAATTTCAAATACGTGACTTTAATATAAAGCGAAAAATAAAAGCAAATAGTAACGACAATTTTCAGTACACCTTGCGTCCTTTAGAGCGTGGTG
Organism: Flavobacterium arcticum; assembly: GCF_003344925.1. NCBI lineage: Bacteria > Pseudomonadati > Bacteroidota > Flavobacteriia > Flavobacteriales > Flavobacteriaceae > Flavobacterium > Flavobacterium arcticum. The sequence goes on from NZ_CP031188.1 coordinate 2,709,626, forward strand.
AGTATTACTTTGGTAGGCTCAATATATATGTTGCCTCTCCCCTGCACTTAGTTTCTCGTAGGTTTATTTCTGGCGAAGGGGAAATGGTACCTACCTACCCATCCTACATACAGCTACGCAAGTATGACCTTATTGCTTTTTCTAACCAATTATTTCAGTATGGACTGAAAAAAATAAGGAAATTGGGGCATACTATGGAGTTTGAACAAATTAAAGAATATGTATCGGGCGATGACATACGTACCATAAACTGGAAGGCTACCGCCAAGAAAAACCAATTGATGGTAAACCAGTTTCAGGATGAGAAATCGCAAAGCGTATATATGGCTATAGATAAAGGTAGGGTTATGAAAATGCCGTTTGAAGGACTTAGCTTACTAGATTATGCTATAAACGCTACTTTAGTACTTAGTAATGTTATCTTAAAAAAACAGGACAAAGCAGGAATGTTTGCTTTTTCTAAAAAGATAGAGAACCGTGTGGCTGCCGAAAGGCGTACTTCGCAAATGCAGCGAATACTGGAAAACCTATACAATATTAAAACTGACTTTTTTGAGAGCGATTATAGCAGGCTGTATGCTGATATTAAGAAGAATATCACGCAACGAAGCTTAATATTACTATATACCAATTTTGAAACATTAGACGGACTTAACAGACAATTACCATACCTGAAAGGAATAGCCAAAAGTCACTTACTGGTAGTCGTGTTTTTTGAAAACACAGAACTTGAGGAACTTATCAATAAAAAAGCTGATAATATACAAGAAGTATATGACCAAGTGATTGCAGAAAAATTTGCCTTTGAAAAAAGACTTATCGTAAATGAGCTAAAAAAATATGGCATATATTCGGTATTAACCAAGCCCGAGAACCTGACTATAGACAGTATTAACAAATATCTCGAAATTAAAGCAAGAGGAATACTCTAAATTTATATTAATCATGAATAAGTATGGCGCAACGCAATACGGCATATATAGATAAATTAAATATAGGACTAATGTTTGTAGCATTACTCCCCGCTATTTTACTGCCGTTTGAGCTTTTTCTTTTTGTATATGCCATACTAGGTCCTTTACACTACCTCACAGAGATAAACTGGTTGCATAAAAAGCAATACTTTACCAGTCATAAATATGATTATCTAGGTATCATTGTCTTTATATTGGCAGTAGGCTTACTTGTATTCTTTCACTCAAAATACAAGTTTATTATACCTATTTTAATATTTATCACTTTTGGAGCTTCTTTATCGATGGTACTATTTAAAAGTATAGGCAAAAAGCTTATCACAGTAATTAGCTGTGTTATTTTAGGCGGAGTGCTTTTCTATTTCTTTCGCGAACATTTCAGGATAATCTTTTCTATATTACTCCCCACTATAGTACATGTATTTATATTTACGGGAATGTTTATCTTGGTAGGTGCATTACGCTCTAATAGTAGTGTAGCTTTATTATCACTCATTACATTTATTGCCTGCTCAGTAGTAACCTTTCTAATCCCCCCTACTTTCAGTTTCTCCAGCATCTCAGAATATATTTATGGTAATTATTCAAGCTTCCGAAACATTAATAGAATACTCATGCGGTTCTTTAGCTTTATTCATGTAGATGATATCCGTACTAGCTACACCAATACTTCTTATATAAAAGAGGGTGATTTAACATTGTTTTTTTCTGATAATGGTGTTAGAGTTATGCGATTTATTGCTTTTGCTTACACATATCATTACCTCAATTGGTTTTCTAAGACCTCAATTATACAGTGGCACAATACAAAAAAAAGAAACCTAATTTTTATTATTGCAATCTGGATAATTTCTGTTTTACTGTACCTTTACAACTATAAAACGGGGTTAAAATGGCTTTACATATTAAGTCTTGGTCATGTATTACTCGAATTCCCTTTAAACTTTAGGAGCTTTATAGAAGTAAAGAAACAAGTATCTTTAAAAATATTTAATTACAAACAATCGTAAGAATAACTAATTTGAAACAAATTACCAGTATACAAAATCCTTATATAAAACAACTTGTACAACTACAAGATAAAGCAAAAGCCCGCAAACAATCGGGTACTTTTTTAATAGAAGGGCAACGCGAAATTATGCTTGCCACAAAAGGTGGCTATGAAATAGAAACAGTACTATTTGTACCAGAGTTGCTAAGTGAGGTAGAAGTAAGACAACTAGCAGGACGAACAGCAGAGTATATTGAAATATCGAAAGAAATATATCAAAAACTAGCCTACCGTGATACTACCGAAGGCGTTATTGCTGTTGCAAAATCAAAGGAGCTTAGTCTTGGCACATTACAATTAGGCAAAAACCCGCTTGTTGTAGTAGCCGAAGCTCCCGAAAAACCTGGTAATATAGGCGCATTACTACGTACTGCCGATGCTGCGGGTGTAGATGCCGTTATTATAGCCAACCCAAAAGGCGATTTATACAACCCTAATATAATACGCTCTAGCGTAGGGTGTTTATTTACTAACAATATTGCTACAGGCGCTACAGAAGAAGTTATTGACTACCTTAAAAGCAATGCTATAAATATTTACTGTGCTACATTGCAAAACTCAACATCTTACCATGTTCAGGATTATACTCTACCTACTGCACTAGTAGTAGGTACAGAGGCAACAGGGCTAACACAAGAGTGGCGCGATGCGGCAAAGCAAAACATTATTATACCTATGCATGGCGAAATCGACTCAATGAATGTATCAGTAGCTGCGGCTATACTTATTTTTGAAGCAAAACGACAAAGAGGTTTTAATCTGTAAAAAGTATTAAATAGTACAGCAGTATGCAATCTAAATTATTCTTCTTTTTTCTTATCCTTTTAACACTATCAGCATACTCCCAAAAAAATGAGGGTATTAATTGGGTTGAAGCGAGTATAAACGAAAAAATAAAACTCGCAATAACTATTACTGAATTTGAAAATAGATACAAAAAAGCCGATAGTATAATAGATGTCATTGTAGATACCTGCCCTGACTTAAATACTGTAGCTACTCAATATTATTACTATAAAGGAATATGTTTCGAAAAAAAGAATGAGATGCTCAAGTTCAGAAGCATCGATTTTTCGGTGCGAAAGCGAATGTATTTTGCTATAGATGATGACTGGTTTGACCATAGCACTACCGTTAATAGCTTTGAACGCTCTTTCCCTGAGCAATCACAATACATAGAAGATTATTATGACGAAGAACGCGGTATAGAATTTGAAAGAATAATTATTTTCCCTCGAGATTTAGCCGAACAATATGAATGGGATTTTTATTTTAAAGATAATAAACTGCATTCCATTATTTTTACCTGCGATTAATGACTAAATCAAAAACATATTACAATCCTGTAAATGGTGAATATACTAAGATACTAGAAAGTTCGGCAACAACAGGAGGTAACTATTCATTACTAGAAGTATGCCTAAAACCTGGTGGCGGCAACCCTATGCATTATCATACTCGGTTTACAGAAGAGTTTATAGCAGTACAAGGTACACTAAGCTTAGGGTACAATAAAGAGATATTACATTTACAATCAGGAGAGTCAAAACTAGTACCCATAGGTGCAGTACATCGGTTTTTTAATGCTTCAAGTGAAGATATCATTTTTCGTATCATACTACGAAATGGGCAAGAAGATTTTGAAAATTTTATAAAAGTTCTCTTTGGGCTTGTTCAGGATAGGCGAACCACAAAAGGACAAATCCCTAAAAATATTTTTCATGCTGCTTTATTACTAAAATGGGGCGATACTCATTTAAAAAATCCATTTTTTTATTTACTCACTCCATTTTCCAACGGTATATATCAACTGGCAATAAGGCGAGGTATTGACAAAAAGTTACTCAAACAATATGGCTGATTTATAGTAGTGATATAACCCTCATATAGTCTATAATTAGGTAATACAACAATAAATCAATAAATTTGCATTTTTCAATATAATTATGAAATCTAAAGATATAGAGCGCATTTCTAAAGCATTAAGCGACCCTAATCGCTTAAAAATATTACAAGAAGTAAAACGCAACAACTGGATGCAGTGTGCTGATATTTGCGAGATTATAAATCTTGCACAACCTTCTATTTCCCATCACATAAAACAATTAACGGATGCAGAGCTACTTCTCTCTGAAAAAGAAGGTCGCTGTATAAAATATACTATAAACGAAGAGGTAATTACCGAATATATTGATTTTTTGAAGTCACTGAAAAGTTAAAAATATATTTAAATATATAAATACATTAATTTATTTTATTGTAATATTGTACTGTAATTATATACAATAATTACATTTAAAAATATTTATAAATTTAAATATATCAATAATGAATTTAAAATTAGACGGAAAAGTAGCTGTTGTAACAGGGGCTTCAAAAGGAATTGGTAGCGCAATTGCCAAAAGTCTTGCAGCAGCAGGAGCAGCTGTAGCTGTAAACTATGCTAACAGTAAAGAAGGTGCTAACATAGTTGTCAATCAAATTATTGCCGATGGTGGTAAAGCATTTGCCGTTCAGGGTGATGTATCTAATCAAGAAGATGTAATCCGTATTTTTGAAGAAACTAAAAAAGCATTGGGCGGGGTGGACATATTAGTAAATAATGCAGGTGTTTATAAGTTTTTAGCTCTTGAAGAAATTACATCAGAAGAACTATATACTCAGTTTAACATCAATGTACTTGGATCATTACTTGCTGCCAAAGAAGCTGTAAAACATTTCCCTGAAAGCGGTGGAAACATCATCAATATCAGCTCTGTAGTAAGTACAGCTCCAACTGCAAACTCTAGTATATATTCAGGAACAAAAGGAGCTATAGACACTATTACCAAAGCACTTGCTATAGAACTTGCACCAAAAAACATCCGTGTAAACGCTATTGCCCCAGGGCTAGTACAAACTGAAGGTACAGAAACTGCAGGTATTAAAGGTAGCGAACTTGAAGCAAGTATAATAAGCACTACTCCACTGGCGCGCGCAGGGCAGCCTAATGATATAGCTCGTGTAGCTGTTTTCCTTGCTTCAGAAGATTCTGCATGGGTAACAGGAGAAATAATAACGGCTTCGGGAGGACTATAATTGCAATTTTTTATATCGAAAAAAGCGGATAGGTATATACCTGTCCGCTTTTTTATTTTATCATAATAATAACGGCTAGTGTTATTGTTAATCATAAATCTTTTACATAACTTTAGACTATTGAACCATGAATATGACAACAATAGATCTTGAGCAGGAAAATAAGGCAATAGCCAAAGAATATAAGGAGTTACTCCGCATTAGTTACCAAACACTTAGTGTAGACGACAAAAAGCTAATTCGAAAAGCTTTTGACGTTGCTGTAGATGCGCATAAAGACCAACGCAGGAAATCGGGAGAAGCCTATATCTTCCATCCTATTGCTGTGGCTAAAATTGTAGCTTCAGAAATTGGTCTTGGAGCAACCTCTATAGCTGCCGCCCTACTACATGATGTAGTAGAAGATACAGATATTACTGTTGAAGATATCGAGCAAATGTTTAATCCTAAAATAGCTAAAATTGTAGAAGGGTTAACTAAAATTGCCAAGGTAAAAACAGATAAGGAAATATCGATGCAGGCAGAGAATTTCCGTAAAATGTTGCTTACCCTAAATGATGATGTAAGGGTTATACTCATAAAAATAGCCGACAGGTTGCATAATATGCAAACGATGGAATCTATGGTAGATTATAAGCAAGCCAAGATAGCATCAGAAACATTATATATTTATGCACCTCTAGCACACCGATTGGGGCTTTATAACATAAAAAATCAACTTGAAGATCTGGGGCTTAAATATACTGAACCAGCTGTTTATGACAGTATATTTAGCAAAATGAAAGAGAGTAAAGAAGAGCAAGATGCTTACATTAAATCTATTTCAGACGTGCTTAAAAGTTCTCTTAATAGCGAAGGTATAGAATATGTTATAAAAGGGCGCCCAAAATCTATATACTCCATACGCCGTAAAATGCTTAACCAAGGCGTTAGCTTTGACGAGGTGTACGATAAATTTGCGCTACGTATTATCTATAAAGCTAACCAGCAGGAAGAAAAATTTCTTGCATGGAAGATATACTCTATAGTTACAGATCATTACCGCCCTAGCCCTAGCAGGCTTAGGGATTGGATATCATCGCCAAAATCTACTGGATATGAGGCACTCCACATAACAGTAATGGGACCTAAAGGACGTTGGGTAGAAATACAAGTTCGTAGTGAACGAATGGATGAAATAGCCGAAAAAGGGTATGCTGCACACTATAAATACAAACAGGGCAATAGCGAAGAACACGGGCTCGAAACATGGTTAAACCTTTTAAAGGAAGCCTTAGAAAATACATCGAGTAATGCTGTAGATTTTGTAGAAGACTTTAAGCTAAACCTTTACGCCAAAGAAATTTATGTATTTACGCCAAAGGGCGAAATTAAATCGTTACCTAAAGGAGCAACCTCACTTGATTTTGCTTTTAGCATTCACTCAGAAATAGGAATACACACCCGCGGAACTCGTGTAAACGGTAAACTAGTACCGCTTAATCATGTACTTAACAGTGGCGACCAAGTAGAGGTTATTACATCGTCAAACCAAAAACCGAGCCCCCACTGGCTAGAATATGTTACTACATCGCGAGCGCGAAATAAAATTAAAAATGTACTAAACGAAAGCACTAAAAAAATTGCCGAAGAAGGTAAAGAGCTACTTACTAGAAAACTACGTCACTTAAAAGTTACTCTTAATGAAACGACAGTAAACGAGCTAGTAAGCTATTTTAAACTAAAAACAAGTCTAGATCTTTTTTATCGTGTAGGTGTAGGTACTATAGATAATCAGCAATTAAAAGATTTTGCTGCAATGAAGAGCAACACGTTAATGAACTTCTTTAAGAACAAAATTAAGCGTGCGCCAAATGTACCACAAGAACAAATACATAAAGAAGAAATAAGTCGTAATTATGACCTACTTGTATTTGGTAAAAACGAAGACAAACTAGATTATAAACTCTCGAGCTGCTGTAACCCTATACCAGGTGATACTGTTTTTGGGTTTATTACTATAAATGAAGGTATTAAAGTACATAAAAAAGATTGCCCAAATGCCATCAGGTTACAGTCTAACTATGCTTACCGTATAATAACTGCAAAATGGATAGACTCTTCACAAGAAGAATTTAAAGCTACGCTAAAAATTACAGGTATGGACATTTTAGGACTTACTAATGAGCTTACTAAAGTAGTATCTAACATTATGCATGTAAACATACAAAGCATATCGCTTAATGGTAATGCAGGTGTATTTAACGGGCAACTAACAGTAATAGTACAAAACAACACTATTTTAAAGAAATTGATTGACAATATCAAAAAAATAGATGGAGTAGATAAGGTAACACGAGTTTCGAACAATTAAAAATATATGAATAAAGAGTCTGTCATTTATTTTAAAGACTATGGGTTTGTTTATGTATATAAAAATATTAACCGATTATTTGCATGGAATCGCATTACAAAAATAATTGCTTATAAAGTAGACTTGTTGACTATTGATGATATAAAGCTTGAAATTTGGGATAGTGATGGAGGGATTACAATTAGTGAAGAGCATGGTTCATGGAAAAATTTTACAGAAAAAATATTAAATCAATATCCTGAAATTGATAATGAATGGTACTCTAAAATAGTAACACTTCCTTTTCTGAGAAACGAAACAATACTATACCAAAGAGTTATTAAGCCAAACTAAACTTTAACTTCAAAAAAATTAGATTATCTTTGCACTTTGACACCTATTAATATATGGATAACAATAAAAATCAGGATATTGTAAAAAATGTCTTCACTAAATTTCTAGAAGATAAAGGGCATAGAAAAACGCCCGAGCGTTATGCTATACTTCAAGAGATATACGACAATCATGAACATTTTGATATTGAGTCGTTGTACATAAAAATGAAAAATAAAAACTACCGTGTTAGCCGTGCAACACTATATAACACTATAGAGTTGTTATTAGATTGTGGCTTGGTAAGAAGACATCAATTTGGACAAAACCAATCGCACTACGAGAAATCATATTTTGATAAGCAGCACGATCATATTATAATGACTGATACTGGTGAGGTGATTGAGTTTTGCGACCCAAGAATACAGTCGATAAAAAAAACAATAGAAGAAATTTTTGGTATCGAGATACACAACCACTCTTTGTACCTTTACGGAAATAAAAAACAAGAACCTGCCACAGAAAGTTAAACAACTGTGGCAAATTGCAATAACGCAAACCAACCCTGCAAAGGATTGGTTTTTGTTTTTAGAATGAAACAATAACTACATATAAACAAACAACTATACAGGAATGACAGTAGATTTACTACTCGGACTACAATGGGGAGACGAAGGCAAAGGAAAAATTGTTGACGTACTTACTGCTAAATATGATATTATTGCCCGTTTTCAAGGAGGTCCAAATGCAGGACACACACTTGAATTTGACGGTATAAAACATGTATTACGTACTATACCATCGGGTATTTTTCATGAAAAATCGATAAATATTATTGGTAACGGGGTTGTAATGGATCCTGTGGTTTTCCAAAAAGAATTAGAAGGGCTTGAAAAATTTAATATCGACATTAAGTCAAGATTACTTATTTCAAGAAAAGCACACCTTATATTACCTACACACCGTTTACTTGATGCTGCATCAGAAGCATCTAAAGGTAAAGCCAAAATTGGTTCTACTCTAAAAGGTATAGGTCCTACTTATATGGATAAAACTGGTAGAAACGGTATTCGTGTAGGCGATATTGAACTAGCTGATTTTGAAGAGCGCTACAGAGCACTGGCAGACAAACATCAATCGATGATTGCTTTTTATGATGTAGACTTACAATACAACCTTAAAGAGCTAGAAGAAGAGTTTTTTACCGCTATAAAAGCCTTAAAAGAACTTACTTTTATAGACAGTGAAGAATACCTTAATAGTGCCATGAAGTCAGGTAAAACTATACTTGCCGAAGGTGCACAAGGTTCGTTACTAGATATTGATTTTGGTACATATCCATTTGTAACTTCATCTACCACTACTGCTGCAGGAGCCTGTACAGGTCTTGGTATTGCCCCAAACAGGGTAAAAGAAGTATTTGGTATATTTAAGGCATATACTACTCGTGTGGGTAGTGGCCCCTTCCCTACTGAGCTTTTTAATGAAGTTGGTGCTACTATGGCTAAAGTGGGTAATGAGTTTGGAGCTGTTACAGGGCGTGCAAGACGTTGCGGATGGCTAGATCTTGTTGCCTTAAAATATGCTGTGCAAGTTAACGGTGTTACCCAACTGTATATGATGAAAGGTGATGTACTTAGTGGTTTTGATACACTAAAAGTATGTACTGCTTATGAATATAAAGGTGAAAAAATAGACCATTTACCTTATAACATAGAGCCCGAGAATGTAACTCCGGTATATGTAGAGAAAAAAGGCTGGGCTGCTGACCTGACAGGAATGAGTACTTATGATGAACTTCCTGCTGAGTTTAAAGAATATATCGCATTTATTGAAAAAGAACTAGAAGTACCAATAAAAGTAATATCTGTTGGTCCTGATAGGAAACAAACAATAGTCAAGTAATCAAAAAAAACGCTTTGGAGTCTCAAAGCGTTTTTTTTATGTAATTTTTTGAGCGTCATTTCGTTTATTATTAGCTATAAGCAATACAACCCATTGTAATGTATTTTATGTAAATTTGCAGCAAATTTTTATACTTTGAAGAAACTTCTTATATATATAGGAATACTGTTTATAGCATTTGGTTCAATAAATGCAAACGCACAAAAAAAAATACGCCTCATAGATACTGAGCATCTTGATGGTAATGAAAATGAGATACCAGGTGCTGTCGTTTTTACAGGTGATGTACAGTTTGAGCACAACGGTGCTACTATATGGTGCAACAAAGCCTATCTTTTCGAACAAGAAAATTATGCTAAGCTTTTTGGAGATGTTCGCATCATTCAAGGCGACACCATACACATGAATAGTGAATATGCCGAGTATAACGGTAATAAAAACTTTGCATTTGCCAGTGGCGACGTAGTAATGAAATCGCCCGATATGCGTCTTACTACCGACACTCTGTATTTTGATAGAGCATCACAGCAAGCTTATTACAATTCTTATGGAACTATTGTAAATGAAGACAATACGTTAAAAAGTAAATCAGGCAGGTATTACATCAACCAAAAAAAATATCAATTTCTAACAGCAGTAACGCTTACTAATCCTAAATATATATTAAAATCTAATCACTTAGATTATTATACAAATTCAGGACACGCTTATGTTTTTGGACCTACTACCATTACCAGTAAGGAAAATTATATTTATACCGAAAAAGGTGTTTATGACACCAAAAAAAACTTTGCACACCTGCTCACCAACTCCTACATTAAGTATGACACTCAACTAATAGAGGGCGATAGTATATATTATGACAGGAATAGAGAATTTTCATCGGCTACTAATAATGTAAAGGTTACCGATACTGTAAACAAGTATAACGTAAGAGGGCATTATGCCGAAGTATACAAACAAAAAGATTCTTTATTTATAACCAAGCATGCTGTAGCAGTTACGTTAGTAGAAGCCGACTCACTTTATACTCATGCCAAAAGAATAGTAATAACAGGTAAGGAAGGGCAACGCGTGGTGAGAGGCTATAACAATGCTCGATTTTATAAAACAGATATGAGCGGTAAATGCGACTCTATACATTCTGATGAAGAAAGAGGGCTAACGCAATTAATAGGTCGCCCTGTAGTATGGAATGGCGACAGCCAAATGACTGGCGATGTTATACACCTTATATCTAATAGTAAAACAGAACAAATAGACTCCCTTAAAGTATTGAATAATGCTTTTATTATCCAGAAAGATACCTTAGGAACAGGATACAATCAGGTAAAAGGGCAAAACTTGTACGGAAAGTTTAAGGATAATAAACTGTATGAGGTTGACTTGATAAAAAATACCGAAAAGATATTCTATATGTATGATAAAGAAGACCTAATAGGTATTGATAAAGGTGTGAGTAGTAAAATACACATGAAACTTAATGATAATCAAATAAAATCGATACGTTCTATTAAAAATCCCGAAAGTCAATCGTACCCTGATGCTGAATTTCCTGAAAATGTAAGAAAGCTAAGAGGGTTTATATGGCGAGGTGATGAACAAATAAAAAGTAAAGAAGACATATTTCCGCCAGAAGAAAAAGAACTTCATGAACAGATAGTAAACAAAACTACAAAAGAGAAGAAGGTAGAAGACAAGCCAATGGAAATAATGCAGGAAACGCTTGATTATGACAAGAACAATCCTAAAAAACCACAGCTAAAACCTACTATAAAGAAACAAAAAACTACTACTGAATAGTAATTATACTATTAGCTTCTGTAGTTTTTGACTCCTATAAATGTGATATAGCATACTAATGATTAACGATTTTTATAAATACCAAGCACAAACTTCGCCCCATCCATTGGGTATGGAAGTTTCGCATGCCGAAGGTTCGTATATATATGATACTAATAACAAGGCTTACTTAGACTTTGTTGCTGGAGTTTCAGCAACAAGCTTGGGACATAAACACCCACGTGTAAACCAAGCCATAAAAGACCAGCTCGATAAATATTCGCACGTAATGGTATATGGCGAATATGCGCAACATCCTGCCACAGCATTTTGCAGATTATTAGCAGAACATTTACCCCCGCAACTTAGTAAAACATACCTTACTAACTCGGGCACAGAAGCTGTTGAAGGAGCATTAAAACTAGCTCGTAGGGTAACGGGGCGCAGCCAGCTTATATCCTGCAATAATGCCTATCATGGTAACACAATGGGTAGTATGAGCGTTATGGGGTTTGAAGAGCGTAAGCAAATATTTAGACCATTAATATCTGATGTCGATTTTATTACCTTCAACAACGAAGAAGACCTACAAAAAATAACAGAGAAAACAGCTGGTATTATACTCGAAACCATACAAGGTGGTGCGGGCTTTATAGAGTCGAAAAATGATTTCCTTACAAAAGTAAGACAACGCTGTAACGAAACAGGTACAGTAATGATACTCGACGAAATACAACCAGGCTTTGGACGCACAGGTAAACTATTTGGTTTTGAAAACTATAATGTAGTGCCTGATGTAATTGTAATGGGAAAAGGTATGGGCGGCGGAATGCCTGTAGGTGCATTTACAGCATCGGCAGAAATGATGGATTTATTGAGCCACGATCCTAAACTAGGGCATATTACTACTTTTGGCGGACACCCTGTTATTGCAGCAGCATGTCTAGCTACATTACAAGAAATTACCGAAACTGCCATTATGGCGCAGGTATTAGAAAAAGAAAAACTATTTCGAGAACTATTAGTGCATCCATTAATTAAAGAGGTTCGCGGTAAAGGACTAATGCTTGCTGCCATGACTAACAGCCCTGCCATTACTGATAGCGTGATACTTCGTTGCCAGGAAAAAGGATTAATTTTATTTTGGTTGCTTTTTGAAGGCTGCGCCATAAGGATTACACCACCACTAACCATATCCGAAGAAGAAATCAACATAGGATGTGGCATTATTATTGAAGTCATGAATGAAATTCTTAGCGAGCAATAAAATAATTAACACTAATAATTGTTAATTAAATTGTTCAAAAGAATACAGAATAAATTCTTTTATAACGAAACATTAAGTAACTTTAAAAAGGATAATTTTAAACAAAAGGAGTATGCATTTGAGCCACGAAGAAGAAGATCACAGTTTATCCTTAAAAAAGTTCGAATCGATGTTGAAAACCAACAAAGTTTTGTTCTTTGATTCCGAAGAGTTTGAAGATATCATACTTCATTACCTCGACATCGGAAAAATTAATTTAGCTAAAAAGGCCTTAAAACTTGGCTTGGAACAGCACCCAAAGTCAACAGGTTTAAAATTAGTAGAAGTAGAGCTTTTAGTTTTTGATGATAAGCTCGAAATAGCAGAGCGACTTTTAAATGAACTCTATGCTATAGAACCCACCAACGAAGAAATTTATATTCAAAAAGCAAACATACATTCTAAGCGCGATCAACATGATAAAGCGGTAGAACTTTTAAACATAGCGTTAAAATATACTGACGACTATGCCGATGTACATTCTTTAATAGGAATGGAATACCTGTTTATGGATAACCTTGAAATGGCAAAAGATAGTTTTATTAAATGTCTAGACGAGGATACCGATGACCATTCTGCATTATATAACGTGGTATATTGTTTTGATTTTTTAGACCAAAATAAAGAGGCGGCAAACTTTCTTAATGGTTTTATAGACAAAAACCCATATAGTGAAGTAGCATGGCATCAACTTGGTAGGCAATATTATACATTAAAAGAGTATGAGCAAGCGTTGCGTGCTTTTGATTATGCCACATTAATAGATGATAGTTTTCTTGGGGCTTTTTTAGAAAAGGCAAAAACGCTCGAAAAACTTAAAAAATATCAAGAAGCTATAGAATGCTATGGCATGACAATGGAGCTAGATGACCCTACATCTTTTGCTTTACTACGTGTTGGTAAATGCTATGAGCGTTTAGATAATCACAAAAAAGCAATAGAGTTTTATGAGAAAACTGTTCATGAAGATCCATTGCTAGACAAAGCTTGGATAGCCATAACTGATTTTTATATACGTCGCAAAAACTTCCAGAAAGCATTATACTATGTAAATAAGGCTATTGGTATAGACAATGAAAATAAGTTATACTGGAAACGCTATGCCGTTATTAATAAAGAACTAGATTATCATGAAGAAGCAGAGGCTGGTTACCGTAAAGCTGTAGAATTTGGCGATTATGAGCTAGACACTTGGTTATTTTGGGTAGATACATTACGCCTTTTAGGCGAAAGAGACTCGGCTATTATAACACTGCTACAAGCAACAGAATATTTTCCTGAAGAATATCAAATAGAGTATCGTCTTGCAGGTTTATACTTTATGGGCAATGAAAACGAAAAAGGGGTTTTTCACCTGAGTAATGGTTTACGCCTTAATTATAAAAATCATGTAATGATAGAAGAGTTTTTTCCATCAGTATGGGATTTAAAAATAGTGAAAGATATTTTAGCAGAATACAGCGCAAAATAAAAATTTTAACAATTAGCTAACCCAGTAAATAATAGAAATACTATTTTTATTGGGTTTTTTATTTTTATTTCATGAAATTATTACAAATTACATTCTTTATATTTTTTTCCATAAACACTATGGCACAAAGTGATTTAGAAAAACACTTTGCTGTGCCACAACCATATACTAATACAGATAAAGAAGTTACCAAAAAAGTTAAGAAAAAAAGAGTTTACATATATGATGATGTAGATATAAAGCCATATTATAATGATGGCATGGAGGCTTTTTACAAACTTTTAACAGAAAAAATATTACTTCCTAAAGGAACAAGAAGCAAAGCAAGCTCTTTAGAAATGTTCATATCATTCATACTAGACAAAAAAGGAAGAATTGGTAGTGTAAGTTGTTTATTTATTCAGTATTCATCTAATGAAGAAAATGAACTAAAAACAGCGATTATAACGAAAATGAAAAAAATGCCAAACTGGATACCTGGAAAAGTTAATGGTCAGCCTGTAAGAGTAAAAGTAACAATTCCTTATTCACTTCCTATAAACAACTAAAAATTTTCGGGCAGATCATGTTTTAATAAAGGGTAGGCTAATATAAAATTTCAACAATTATCTAATTTAGTAAACAATAGAAATACTATTTTTACTGTTTTTTTTTATTTCATGAGATTATTGCAAATTACATTATTCATATTTTTTTCCATAAACACCATGGCACAAGGTAGTCTCGAAGATCGATTTGCAGTGCCACAGCCAGTAAATAATGAGAATAAGACTAATATAAATACTGTATACCCTTATAAAGATGTAGATATATACCCTTATTATAACGATGGTATAGAAGAGTTTTATACCATTTTCAATAAAAAACTCTGGGTACCATCGGGAGTGCGAAAAAAAGCAAACCTAATAAGTATATATATTCATTTTATAGTAGAAAAAGATGGTAGGCTAAGTAATATTGACTCTAATGTGAGTGGAATTAACGCTAGAGTAAGTGAAGGACTTAAAGAAGAAATCATAAAGGCTATGAAAAAAATGCCCAATTGGGTACCGGGCAAAGTAAACGGTGATTTAGTTAGAGTAAAAGTAGTTATCCCCTACTATTTAACCATACGTAAACGTGATTAATAATAGACCTATGAAACAGAAAAAAAAGATTTTCGGACTGGTAGGTCGTAATATTGATTATTCATTTTCGGCAGGATATTTCAATAAAAAATTCACCAAAAAGAAATTAGACAATTACATTTATAAAAATTTTGACATTGACGATATTAGTCAATTTAAAAGTGTGGTCTCAGATACTAAAAACCTCAAAGGACTTAATGTTACTATACCCTACAAAGAGGCTATACTACCACTACTAGACAATGTTTCTAAAAATGCAAAAATTATAGGAGCAGTAAACACTATTGCAGTAGGTAAAAAGAAACTGAAAGGTTATAATACAGACCATTATGGCTTTCGTAAAGTATTAAAACCAATGCTAGAAGCCTACCATCAAAAAGCATTAATATTAGGTACAGGCGGAGCATCTAAAGCAGTGGCTTTTGCACTAAGAAAATTAAAAATAGAATATGATTTTGTATCTAGAACCAGTACTGATGTAGTTTTTGGTTATGACGATATCGATTATAATGTTTTTAATGAATATCAAATTATTATAAATACTACCCCATTAGGTACATTTCCTAACATAACAGAATGCCCTGATATTGACTATACCCTTTTTACTGAAAAACATATTGCTTTTGACTTGGTTTATAACCCAGAGGAAACTACATTTTTAAGAAAAGCAAAAGACAATGGTGCAAAAATAAAAAATGGAGAGCAAATGCTTGTTTATCAAGCAGAAAAGGCTTGGGAAATATGGAATAAAAAATAGTCTGAAATTACTCTATTAACAAATTCATGCTTTTTACATTAAAAAAATATCAAATTCTATGGAAATCAATCTTTTCCTTTGAATTTTAAGTTGCCTTTACTATCTTTCGGCATTAAAGCAGTATAAACCTTAAGCATTTACAAAATGTTAGAAGAAAAGAATGATAACCTGCAAAACGCAGATGGAGAATTGATTACAGGAGCTGGTGATACTTTTGAAAACGGGTATTCGCCTAGTAATAAAGCTGTCGATAATAATGATGTACCTGAGGATATCGAAGATATAAAAAAGATACACCAAACTGAGGGACAATTGCCTTTTGCCCCCGAGGAAGTATTGAACACAGGAACAAATGAAACAAAGCAAGAAGCACCTAAAGAACGTACTGCTGTAGATGCTATTGAGGAAAGTAATGCTGAAGAAGGCGAAGATGATTCGGCATCAGGTAAAGAAGAACTTCCTGAACTGAATTATGAGGCGCTATCAATGGAAGAGCTTACTGCTGAACTTGAAAAGCTTGTAGTTTTTGAAAAAGTAATGCTAGTTAAGGATCATGTAGAAGATATTAAAAAAGAATTTTACGCGAAGTATACTCATGACCTAGAAGAGAAAAAAGAAGAATATAGCCATAATAATGATGGCGATATTTCGGGGTTTGATTATAACTTTCCGCTAAAAAGTAAATTTGATGAAATTTACTATCAATATAAAGACAGAAAAAACAGTCACTTTAAAAAAATACAAAACGACCTTAAAGGCAACTTAGAAAATAGGCTTGCAATTATTGAGGAGCTAAAAAACCTTGTAGATAGTGATGAGAGCATGAAAGAAGCTCTTAAACATGTAGGCGAACTACGTGATAAGTGGAAAAATGCTGGCCCTATACCTAGGGATAAATACAACCATGTTTGGAACAACTTCCATTTCCATATGGAGCGTTTTTATGACCACTTGAATTTAGATAGAGAAACTAGAGACATGGATTTTAGACATAATTTGGAGCAAAAGCAAAAGATTATTGTGCGTGTTGAAGAGTTACTAGAAGAAAAAGATATTATGAAAGCTTTCCGCGAATTGCAATCGCTACATAAAATGTGGAAAGAAGAAATAGGACCTGTATCTCGTGAACACCGTGAAGAAATATGGAATCGTTTTAGCGATTTAACCAAACAACTTCATGATAAGCGCGAAGCATTTAACGCTACAATAAGAGAGCGTGAGGAAGAAAACTTAAAGAAGAAAAAAGATATTATAGCTCAAATAGATGCTATTGCCCAAGAGCCTGTAAAAAACCATAGTGGTTGGCAAGGACAAATTCAAAAAATTGAAGCGCTTCGCAATGCATTTTTTAGTGCAGGAAAAGTACCTATCGAAGTAAATGAAGATACTTGGGCGGCTTTTAAAGCAGCAGTAAGAAATTTTAACAGTGTTAAAAACTCTTTTTATAAAGAGATAAAAAAAGACCAACAAGAGAATCTAAATAAAAAACAGGCTCTTGTAGAAAAAGCCCAATCTCTTAAAGATAGTGACGACTATGCTGCCACTACTCAAGTAATGAAACAAATACAAGAGGAGTGGAAAAAAATTGGTCATGTTCCAAGAAAATATTCTGATTCATTATGGAAAGAGTTTAAAGCAGCTTGTAACCATTATTTTGATAAGTTACACGCACATCGTAACGAAGCAAATAAAGATGAGCTAGAAGCTTTTGAAAAGAAGAAAGAGTATCTTGAATCTCTAAAAGATTTTGAGCTTGTAGGAGACCATAAAACCGATCTTGATGCTATTAAGCAACATATAGATAACTGGAAAGCCATAGGGCGTGTACCACAAGCAAGAAGACATATAGAAGGTAAGTTTAATAAAATACTAGATGCACTTTTCGATAAACTTAGTCTTTCTAAAAAAGAGACTGAGATGGTTAAATTTAGTAATCGTCTAGAACACCTTGCTGAAAATGAAGACTCTCGCAAACTAGAAAATGAACAAATTTTCATTATGCGTAAAATTGACGAGGTAAAAAGTGAGATATTACAATTAGAAAATAATATCCAGTTTATATCTAATGCTAAAGCAGATAATCCCTTTATAAAAGAAGTCAATAAAAATATTGAACGTCATAAAGAAGATCTTAAAACTTGGAAAGAAAAATTGACCCAAATAAGGAATTTTAATCAAGGAAATGTAGAATAATAAAAAAAGCGACTTTAAAAGTCGCTTTTTTATTTATAGTTTTTTAGCTTCATTCCAAAATACATCCATTTCGGCAAGCGTCATATCTGCTAATGGTTTACCTAGTTCATTGGCTTTGCTTTCAAGATATTGAAAACGTTTTATAAACTTCTTATTAGTACGCTCTAAAGCATCTTCGGGGTTAATATTTAAAAACCTTGCATAGTTTATCATAGAAAATAATACATCGCCAAACTCAGCTTCAATTTTTTCTTTATCACCTCCCTGTACCTCATCTTGAAACTCCTGTAGCTCCTCTTCTACTTTATCCCACACCTGGTGTGATTCTTCCCAATCAAACCCTACACCCTTAGCTTTGTCTTGTATGCGACTCGCTTTAACTAATGCTGGTAAACTTTTAGGCACACCTTCTAGTACTGATTTTTTACCCTCTTTCAACTTCAGTTTCTCCCAGTTTTGTTTTACCTGTTCTTCATTCTCTACCACAACATCTCCATAAATATGCGGATGACGGTGTATAAGTTTATCACATATCTCATTAGCTACATCTGCAATATCAAAATCGCCCGTTTCACTGCCTATTTTCGAATAAAAAACAATATGTAATAATACATCGCCCAACTCTTTTTTTACCTCTTGTAGGTCATTATTTAGTATGGCATCGCCTAATTCATATGTTTCTTCTATAGTAAGATGGCGCAAAGTTTGTAATGTCTGCTTTTTATCCCAAGGACATTTCTCCCTAAGATCATCCATTATATCTAATAACCTGTTAAATGCGTCGAGTTGCTGTTGTCTAGTATTCATTTGTTTTTTTGTAAAAATAAAAAATCCTGCCGCTTAAAAAGCAACGGCAGGATTTTTTATTAGTAAGATAATAATTTTTATTCTTCTGTTTTAGGAGCTTCTTCTTCTACAGGAGCCTCTGTTGGTTCATCAGCTTTCAGTAATGCTTTAGATACAAGACCTTTTGCTTGTAACATATTATACCAGTTAAGTATCTTTTTAATATCAGAAGTATATACTCTGTCTTCGTCAAATTCTGGCATTACTTCACGAAAATAAGCTACCAATGTTGCGTTATCTTCTTTATGCGATATCGCAGCTCCATCGTCTTCTTTCTCAGCTATAGCTGTAAAAACTTCAGACAAACGTACTTCGCCGCCATAAGTATAAACTGATATCTCTGACAAAAGACTCACGTTACTACGTAGTCCTACAGTTATTTTTTTTCCGTCTATTAATGATTCTGCGACAAAACCTGTACGCGTTTGTAATTTCAAGGCATATAGTCCCGGTTTTCCGGAAATTGCTAATATTTTTTCTATACTCATTTTATGCAGTTTTTTATAAGGGTGACAAATATCTAATCTTTGAGGTTAAAAACAAAAATTATCTGCCTTTTTTGGCAGCAAATTTCATTTTATAATCAGGTCTTGTTTTGCCATCCATTATGTTTTGAAGCTTCTTTTGTATCAAGCGTTTTTTTAATGATGATATCTTATCTGTAAACAGCACTCCTTCTACATGATCATACTCATGCTGTATTACTCTAGCAATCAATCCATCATAAACATCAGTATGTTTCTTATAGTCTTCATCTACATACTCAATAGTAATTTTTTCTTGACGGTATACATCTTCGCGCACCTCTGGTATGCTAAGACAACCTTCGTTAAAGCCCCATTCTTCTCCTTCTTCTTTGGTTATAATAGGGTTTATAAATGTTTTAGAAAAGTTTGCTAATAATTCTTGCTCTTCTTTACTAAGATCTTCGTCGTCACTAAACGCCTTAGTATCAACAATAAAAAGCCTAATAGGCATACCTACCTGTGGCGCTGCAAGCCCCACACCATAAGCGTTATACATTGTTTCATACATGTCGGCAATAACTTTCTTCAATTCAGGATAGTCATTACTTATCTCTTCGCACTTTTTCCTCAGTACAGGATCGCCATATCCTACTATTGGTAATATCATTTTTGTTATCGTTTTATTTTTTAGGGCATTGCACCAGCCTTCAAGCATTAATCAAATATCGTGCGCAAAAATAGTAAATTAAAAATAATTCATCTTTCCTTATACTATTACAAATGCTAAATTTTTGTGAGAATTACAGGATAAAAGCCATAATAGCTAGCCATTTACTACCTTTGTTAGACAGGAAAAAAGAATGATAGAAAAATTAAAACAGTTTATTGATAGTACAAATTTCACCAAAGCACTTACTGTTACATTTGCGGCAGTAATGCCTGTTATTATATTATCGCAGTTTGATTTATTCCAAATGGGGTTTGCCTTGGCTATTGGAGCTGTACTTACTTATCCTGCCGATATTCCTAGTAACCTATTACACCGTACACGAGGTTTATTAACAACATCAATAATCATTGTGGTTTGTACACTTACAGTGAATTTGTTGTATAACATCCCTGCATTGTTTTACCCTGTTATATTACTACTGGTGTTTTTACTCTCTATGATATCTGTTTATGGGCAAAGAGCTACAATGGTATCATTTTCTGGTTTACTCGCACTTGCACTCGCTAGTGGTCATGTACAACAAGGCTGGGACATAGTAATATATTGTGGCTTAGTATGGGCAGGAGGGCTTATATATACACTAACATCAATAATTTTTAACTACCTGAGTCCGCATCGTTATACTGAATTACAAATGGCAGAATGTTTAAAACTGACCAGTAAATACATGAAGCAACGTGGGCATCTTTGGGACACTCATGCCAATACCGAAAAAATTACTAGAAAGCAACTTTTCTTACAGGTAGAGCTTAATGCTAATCATGAAAGTCTTAGAGAAGTATTATTACGTTCGGGGTCTAATGCTGGTAACTCTAACCGTAGCCGAAAAATGCTTTTAGTATTTATATCGCTTGTAGAAATGATGGAGCTTGCATTATCTACATCTTTTGACCATAGTAAACTACGTGAAAAATTCAGTACACACCCCAAGGTTATTACTACTTATCAAAACCTTGCCTATAACCTTGCTGCTGCATTAAAGAATATATCAAAAAGTATTAAAAACAAAAAGAAATACATTACAATACACCAATTACTGGATGACCTCGAAGCATTTGATAAAGCAATACGTGACTATGAAAACGAGAGAGGTAAAGCAGCTACAGAGGATGTATACCTGTTAACTAATATGTTACATTATGCCGAAAAGCAGGTTGAAAAAATTAAAATAATGGAGCGTGCATTTACCCTGAATACAGCAATTAAAGATATGCAGGGACGCGACAAAGACATGGAGAAATTCTTGACACCAGAGTATTACCCATTACACACATTAAAAGAAAACTTAAGCTTCTCCTCTACTATTTTTAGGCTATCGTTACGGCTTACCATTACTATAGCCATTGGTTTTATTATTGGAGCGCTATTCCCTTTACAAAAAGTATATTGGATATTGCTTACTATAATAGTAATTATGCGTCCTGGTTACGGGCTTACAAAACAGCGCTCTTATCAGCGTATTGTAGGTACTGTTATAGGCTGTATTATCGCTTTTGGTTTGTTAACGCTACTGCACCACCCTGTTATTATTGCAGTTTTAGCAATAGGGTTTATGCTTTTGGGCTTTACTTTTACAGCTATTAACTACCGAATTGGGGCTACTTTTGTAACTATTTTTGTAGTATTTGTATATAGTATGCTAAACCCTGATATTGCACAGGTAATACAGTATAGGTTAATAGATACTGCTGTAGGTGCTACCCTTGCTTTTATAGCCAATCATTTTTTATGGCCGTCTTGGGAGTTTATAAACCTACCTGTATTTATAAGAAAATCTATTGAAGCCAACAGAAATTATCTCGAACAAATATCAAAACTATATAATAAAAAAGGGAGTGTACCTACCTCTTATAGACTAGCACGTAAAAGTGCTTTTATAGAGGTGGGCAACCTAACAGCATCCTACCAAAGGATGACACAAGAACCAAAATCGAAACAAAAACAACAACCACAAGTATATAAATTAGCGGTGCTTAACCACACGTTGTTGTCATCACTAGCATCGTTGGGTACATACATACAATCACATCATACCACAAAAGCATCAGATGCTTTTAATGTAGTAGTACAAGCCGTTGCCCGAAACCTAAACTATACCATAGCACTACTAAATATGGATATACAGGCAGAAGAAATACAACTCGCACAAAAAGAAGAACTTGCTGCCCGCTTTACCGAACTGAAAAACATACGTGCCCGCGAATTACAAGAAAACCATCTAACTGATGAGGAAACCTTTAAACTAAAAATGCAGGAAGCACAGCTTATTATAGAGCAACTGATATGGCTTAATAACTTGTCTGAAAAGATTGTAAAAGCTGCAAAGCAATTGGAATTAGGGAAGTAAGATTATTAATTTAAAACAAAAAAACACCCATAAGGATGTTTTTTTATTCTTACTAACTATATGTTTTAACTACTCATAGTATTTTTCATCAAGTGTTTCTAACCCTAGTACTTGAGCTGCTTTATATCGTGCTTGTCGCAATAACTCAGGGTTAGCATTTATAGATTGCCCGTACGATGGTATCATTTCACGCAATTTTTGCTGCCATGCTTCACTTCGCATTTCACCAGGAAAACAACGATTCATAACATCTAGCATTATGGATACTGCTGTACTCGCCCCTGGCGATGCGCCAAGTAGTGCAGCAAGCGAACCATCGGCACTAGTAATAACCTCTGTACCAAATTCGAGTTTACCGCCCTCTTCGGCATCTTTTTTAATTACCTGTACACGCTGCCCTGCTGTTTCGAGTTCCCAATCTTCACTCTTAGCGTCTGGCAAATATTCGCGTAAAGCCTCCATTCTATCTTCTTGCGACTGGGTCACCTGTTCTATAAGGTACTTGGTAAGCGCAAGGTTATGATAACCTGCTGCAAGCATCGGTAAAATATTATCGGTACTTATACTTTTAGGCAAATCCAAGTATGACCCTTGTTTTAAAAACTTAGTACTAAAACCTGCATACGGACCAAAAAGCAATTCTCTTTTACCATTTATCATACGACTATCAATATGCGG
The DNA here is from genome assembly GCF_003344925.1 of Flavobacterium arcticum. Classification (NCBI taxonomy): domain Bacteria; kingdom Pseudomonadati; phylum Bacteroidota; class Flavobacteriia; order Flavobacteriales; family Flavobacteriaceae; genus Flavobacterium; species Flavobacterium arcticum. The sequence goes on from NZ_CP031188.1 coordinate 2,733,003, forward strand.
TACCGACATGGGCGGTGCCCCCACCGATGCTTTACCATATACTTTGGCATCGTGTTTTTGTATTACCGCTTCGTTAATACATTTTAGCCATTGCCCACTTACAGGAAAACCACCAAAACCATCACCTTCGGGTATATCTGACTTTTCGAGTAAGTGTAACGAACCGCCTCCTGCGCCAATAAATACAAATTTTGTATAAGTTCGCTTCTTTTCTCCAGTTTCAAGGTCTCTTATTTTTAATTTCCATTTACCATTACCAGTTCCTGAGCGACGCATATCGCGCACCTCTTGCCCAAAGTATAAGTTAACTCCTGGCTGATCTACTAGCCATGCAAGCATATCGCGTGTTAACTCGCCAAAATTAACATCAGTACCTATTTTCATGCTGGTAGCAGCAATAGGCTCATTAGCATCGCGACCTTCCATAACTAATGGAATCCATTTTTTTATGGTTTCGGGATCGTCACTATATTCCATCCCTTTAAATATCGGATACTTTTGTAAAGCTTTGTAACGTTTTTTTAGATAATCTACATTATCCTTACCCCACACAAAACTCATGTGTGGTACACTGTTTACAAAATCTTCTGGTTTGGTGATACGATTTTGATGTACTAGATATGTCCAAAATTGCTTAGACTCTTCAAAAAACTCAGCAATTTTCACCGCTTTTTTAGTATCTATTTCGCCATTAGGTAATGTAGGCGTATAGTTAAGTTCACAAAAAGCAGAGTGCCCCGTGCCTGCGTTATTCCATGCGGCAGAACTTTCGGCAGCAGCAACATCAAGTCTTTCATAAATATCAATCTTTATTTCGGGCATTAATTCTTTTAAGAGCATACCTAGTGTAGCACTCATTATACCTGCGCCAATTAATATAACATCAGGTTCGTTTTGTATGGTATCAGACATTGGTAAAGTTTAAAATGCAAAGGTAAACCACGCTTTCTAAAACTTATATTAATATCATGCTATAAAAATTGTAATCTCAATTTTTACTAAAATTGAAAATTTTAAATGATATTTTTTCGTGATAAATAATCTTGAAGCATAATTGTTGCGGAAATTTCATCAATTAGTGCTTTATTCTGACGTTGTTTTTTCTTTAACCCACTATTTATCATTGTTTGAAATGCCATTTTACTTGTAAAACGCTCATCTACCCCCTCTAAAACCATATCAGGAAATGATTTTTTAAACTTTTCTACAAAGGCAGCTATCAACGGGGCACTTTGTGATGGCTCATTATTCATTTGCTTAGGTTCACCAATTAAAACCTTTTCTACATGTTCTTTTTCAAAATAATCTTTTAGCCATTCTATAGCAGTTCCCGACGGTATAGTTGTAAGCCCCGAAGCTATCATTTGCATTTCATCGGTTACTGCTATACCAGTACGTTTTAGTCCATAGTCTATAGCAAGAATACGTCCTTTTCCTTTACTACCAAAAAAATCATTTGTCATAAGTTAATTCTTTTCAAGTCTTCCTATTCGCAAAAGTAAAGGAAATGTTACCCTCATATCACTTTTTGCCCAGCTTTCTTTTAAATCATCTTTTATAATATTTAATGGATTACTGCCATTTTGCCTGATATAATGCTGCACAGCAGACCATGTTTCAAGATACCCCACGAGCTGCTCAAATGTCCATGTAAAAGTAATTGAAAACTGTTTGTTAGTTTCAACCTCATCAAAAGGAAAAGGTATTGTTTTATACTCCTCCTCTATGTACCTACGCTCAGAATCCCAAAAATTACCAATTATATTATTGTAAAAATAATTTATTACTCCTTCTGTTTCTGTATTAGATTGAAAAAGTCCATACCCCATTACAGCTATAACCCCTGAAGGCTTTAGGATGCGATAAACCTCATTATAAAAAGCATCAAATTCAAACCAATGTATAGCCTGTGCTATTGTAATAAGATCAAACTCTTCAGTGTTAAAACTAGTATGTTCTGCCCTCTGTATTTTGTAGATAATATTTTCTTGCTGTACAGCATTGTCTAATTGTTTTTGGCTAATATCAATACCATAAACAGTTGTAAAAAAAAGAGCTATTGCAGTAGCAACCTGACCATTACCCGTTGCTACATCTAATGCTTTATTTTTATTTTTTACAAAAGTCATTATATAGGAAATCATTTCTTGTGGATAATGAGGGCGGTATATTGAATAATCTTTAGCTTGCAACGAAAAATTATCTTTCATTATTAATGATTTTTTAGTAAATTTAATCAATTACTATTCTTTTGATAAAGAATGTTAAAAGAATTATACTATAGGGGAGTTATTTGATAGCGATAATTTAACTAGATTGCTATCTTTGCCCAAAAGAATTTTTGCTATGAATTCCATACAAACTATAATAGAACACGCTTGGGAGAAAAGAGCGTTGTTACAAGAACCATCAACTACCGACGCAATCCGTGAAGTTATAGAATTACTAGACTCAGGAAAATTACGTGTTGCCGAACCTATTGAAGGTGGTTGGCAAGTAAATGAATGGGTAAAAAAAGCAGTAGTAATGTATTTTCCGATACAAAAAATGGAAACGCTAGAAGCGGGTATTTTTGAATATCATGATAAAATGCCACTAAAACATAACTATGCAGAAAAAGGAATTCGTGTTGTTCCTAATGCTGTAGCACGTCATGGAGCTTATATAGCATCGGGGGTTATATTAATGCCTAGTTATGTAAACATTGGTGCTTATGTAGACAGTGGTACTATGGTAGATACATGGGCTACTGTGGGTAGTTGTGCACAAATTGGTAAAAATGTACACCTTAGCGGTGGTGTAGGTATTGGCGGTGTATTAGAGCCTCTACAAGCTGCGCCAGTAATTATAGAAGATGGAGCTTTTATAGGATCTAGATGTATAGTAGTAGAAGGTGTAAAAGTAGAAACTGAAGCTGTACTAGGTGCAAATGTATGCCTAACAGCATCGACAAAAATTATAGACGTTACAGGTGATACCCCTGTAGAGATGAAGGGTGTTGTACCAGCACGATCTGTGGTTATACCAGGAAGTTACACCAAAAAATTTGCTGCTGGAGAATATCAAGTACCGTGTGCCTTAATTATAGGTAAACGTAAACCTTCAACCGACTTAAAGACCTCGCTCAATAATGCCTTAAGGGAATATGATGTAGCGGTTTAATAACTGATAATGAGCGGAAAACACATAAAAATATCTGCGCTCGCCATTGTATATAATGAAGAGCACAACATAAGAGAATACCTTAACAACATGTCTTTTGCAGACGAGATTATTGTTGTAGACTCTTACAGTGATGATAAAACTCCTGATATAATAAAGGAAGAGTACCCTCATGTAAAATTTTATCAGCGCAAATTTGATGATTTTTCTTCGCAACGTAATTATACGCTAGACCTTGCAACACATGATTGGATCGCTTTTTTTGATGCTGATGAAAGGATAACAGAGAAAGGTATAAATGAAATACTAGACGTTGTAAGAAGTGGTCCTGAAGAAGTAGCACTATGGGTAAAACGAGTATTTTACTATCAAGGTAAACCACTTGTAAATAACAATTTTAATGAAGATAGAACAGCTAGGATTTTTAGAAAATCTAAATGTCGCTATTCTGATAAATTAGTACACGAAAAACTAATTATAAATGGTAAAAGTCGAGTTCTAAAATATGCTATTGAGCATTATTCTTTTATAAATAAAGAAGACTTCTTGCAAAAAAGGCTTCACTATTCGAGATTAAAAGCTACAGAGTTTTATAATGAAGGGGTAAATACTAATATCTTCCACTTTACTGTACGACCAGGCTTTCGATTCTTTAAATATTACATACTAAAATTTGGGTTTATCAATGGTAGGCGCGGTTATGAAATTGCACGAATACTTGGCTATCATGTATACATGCGTTATGTATATCTAAGAGAAATGAATGCCGCACGTACAAAAATATTGGTAATACAACAAAAAATGATAGGCGATGTACTGGCAAGTAGTAGTATTTGTAATACATTAAAAGCTGAATATCCGTGCTCTCGCATAGACTATTTGGTAAATACTTTTACCACACCTGTGGTAGAAAACAACCCTAATATAGATAATATAATTCCATTTGAAGATGGATATAGAGAAAGTAAACTCAAGTTTTTTAAATTCCTTAAAAAAATAAGAAAAACAAATTATGATGTAGTAATTGATGCCTATGCCAAATGGGAAAGCGGAATTATAACATCGTTCTCTGGAGCCGAAACCAAAATAGGATATAAAAAGTGGTATACTTCATTTTTTTACAATAAAACAATAGCACCAGATAAAACAGTATCAGGATCGGCTTTATATCACCGTATGCAGCTTGCAGAAGCTTTAACAGAGAAAAAGCACCCTATTGTTTACCCTAAAATATACCTCATAGAGCAAGAAAGGCAAGAGGCAAAAAAACAAATGAGTGAAAAACTCAATATGCATTTGCCTGTATTTATGATAAGTGTTTTGGGTAGTGATAATATAAAAAGCCTGCCCGCAGAAGAAATGGCAAAAATGATAGATAAAATAAGTGATAGTTGTAATGCACAACTACTATTTAACTACCTGCCATCACAAATAGAAAAAGCAAAAGAGATATATAACTTATGTAGTCCTAAAACACAGGCTAAAATATTTTTTGATTTTTATTTTAAAGATCTTAGATCATTTTTAGCTGTGCTAGAACAATGTAATGCATTAATAGGCAATGAAGGAGGAGCCGTAAATATGGCTAAAGCCTTAGATATACCTACTTTTACTATCTTCTCGCCATGGATAAACAAAAACTCATGGAATATGCTTACTGAAAACGAAAAGCATACTGCTTTGCACCTGAAAGATTATTTCCCTGAAATATATGGCACTAAGCACCCTAAAGAGTTTAAAGACCAATCATTAGAACTGTATAAAAAACTCACGCTAAATTTATTTGAAAATGATCTTGAAGCGTTTTTAAAACGTATTATGAAACAGGCGAAAGATGAGGGTCTTTTACTATCCCGTAAGGAGTCCATTTAATTTTCTTCTCTTTAACTTCTTTACGTATTGCTAGGTTAGCAGCCAATGATTCAGGGGTCTTATAGCCCCTACTATGGTCTAGGTGCAAGCATATTGCTTTGTGCCTTATCTGTTTTCCTTTTACACCATAATTCTCTAAACGCTCACCAAATTCACGGTCAGGACCTCCATATTTCATACGCTCGTCATAACCATTAATAGCTATCATGTCTTCTTTAAAACCTGAAGAATTACAATTATTAAAAGAAGGAGTTGTAGTCGTTACATTATCTAAAACAGTAGCAAGAATAGGACTAGAGGAAAGTTTTAATTTTTGAGAAAAACCGAGTTTATCAATACCCTTTAACCAGTTTACGTCAAAACAACGTTGAGTTAGTATATCTTCTTTTGTTATTGCTTCACTGGTACTCATAGGTAGTTTGCAGTACCCGCCTGATAAAAACTTACCTTTCTCGGCAAACTTTGCATGTACTGCTACAAAATCTTCACGCGGAATGCAATCGCCATCTGTCATAATAATATACTCATTCGCAGCTTCTACTATAGCTATATTAAGTAGCTCTTGTCTACGATAACCTTTATCTTCATGCCAAATATGCCTTAGAGTAACAGGATAATTGGCAGCATAACGGTCTATCAGATCTTTGGTTGTTGAACGAGAACCATCATCTGCAACAATAACTTCAAAATCTTTATACGTTTGGTTACTATAGCCTATAAGTACTTTTTCTAGCCATTTTTCTGCATTATATGTACTTACTATTACTGATATTTTCATAGATATTGATTTATTATTGAATTACCGTATAACGATTGTATAAAGATATTATTTTTTTAATTTTTTCGTAACCCTAGCTTTCTCTTAATGGCGCGTTTCCTGTGAAACCTGTTAGCAAAATATTGAGTATGTTTTATCATAGGCTTTAATACCGCTTCATAAGTACACCCATATAATTTTGCATACTCATCGCTCATTACTGTTATCAGGTGTTCTTCTGGAGTAAGCTTAGCCATATTAATAACTCTTTGTTCTAAACTCATTTGAGAATGAAACTGCATTCTATTAAGATCTACCAAAAAGAATTCATATTGCTCATGCCCTACTTTTTTTATAAGCGTATTACCAGGTGTATGATCTAGAAAAGCAATCCCTTTTTCATGTAGTTTAAAAGTAAATTGCGTAAACTGTCGCAATATAATTTCATGTTCAGGATAATCAGGTATTTCTATAAGTTGCCTAAATGTAAGGTCGGCTTCAAGCTGTTCGCTCATGTAATAGCTATCTTGTAACGATAAAGCAGCTTTATGCTCAAAATAAGCAATGGGCTGTGGGGTGCCAATACCTTTTTCTAATAGAATATTAGCAAACTCATAAGAACGTTGGGCTTTAGACTTCCGAAAGAAACGGTAAACCAACTTATTTACAACATTAGGCACTTTAAACGATTTTACATTTACTGTAGTACCTCCTAACTCAAAAAGCTTTATTTTGTTACGCTTACCATCTATAAATAAAGTACCTTGTGTAGCGAAATTTTCGATTATCGCTGTAATTTCTGAGGACTGATTCTGAAAATCAGTATGGATCACTTTATTCATCGGCAACTGCAATTTTCAACAAAAGTAACCATTTGCATTTTAGACTTCAAATAATTGCTTTATTTTTACCAAATAATCCATAAATCAATATATGTTTAGCCATTACCTCATTACTCGTTTTAACCTTAAAAACCCTAAGTGGGATGTTACCAAAAACAACGAAACCTTACTTACGGATGAATGGCTAGAACATAGGCTTTGGCTATTCGAAAACTTTTGTTTTCCATCGGTAGTAGCACAAACCAATAAGAACTTTACATGGCTTATTTATTTTGATATAACTACTCCTGATACTTACAGACAAAAAATAGAAACTCTTATTGCTGGGCACGGTAATATAAAACTTTTTTATATCGAAGGAATGCCTGCTTTTTATCCTGAGATAAAAAACTTGATTACTGCCGAGACAAAAAATGTACCTTACCTTATCACTTCACGTATTGATAATGATGATTGTATTCGCAACAGTTTTATAAACGAGGTGCAAAATCAGTTTAAGGAGCAAGATTATATGGCTATAGATGTTATAAAAGGTTATTCGTTACAAATAAAACCTGTTGTTATGCTTGGTAAAAAAGAGCATATATTTAATCCTTTCATAAGTCTCATTGAAAAAAATAACGAACCAAAAACGGTATGGCTTAACGACCATAATCATTGGAAAAAAGAAACCCGTATTACCCAAGTAACCGATAAAAGATTGTGGATGTCCATAATACATGAAAAGAACAAAGTAAACGAATTTGATGGTTATGGTAATATAAAATGGGAAGATGTAAAAACCGAGTTTATCGTTTCGCCTGCTATGCAAGCCAACATCAGTAAAAACATACTGCCGCACAGCAAATGGGCTTGGACGAGCTTTAAAAACGGACTGTACGTAAACTGGGTACTATTTAACAAAATGCTCAAAAAGGCTTTGGGTATTTATAAGATTAAATCATAACACTTCTATTTTCTAAAAAATGCCACTATGCGAAAACTACCTACTTCTACCCTTGTAACACCTACCTATAACTGGCCAGAAGCATTAGAACTGCTACTATTGAGTTTACTAAGGCAAACCCACCTACCTGACGAAATTATTATTGCCGATGATGGTTCTAAGGAAGAAACAAAAAGTGTAATTGATAAGTACAAGGATAAGTTTAGTGTGCCTCTAATACATATATGGCATGAGGATAAGGGCAACAGAAAACCTGCTATAATGAACAAAGCCATTGCACAAGCAAAAGGCGATTATATTATAGAGATTGACGGCGATATAATTATGGAAAAGCATTTTATAGAAGACCACCTGCGCTTTGCCGAAGAGGGTATGTACCTGTTTGGCTCTAGAGTTACGATTACTAAAGAAAAGCTACCCGAACTGTATAAAAAACAGCTTATGCATTTCGGTTTCTTATCAAGTGGTATCAAAAAAAGAGGACGCACGCTGCGTGTGCCGTTATTCATGAACTTTATAAAACCCGTATCACTACGTTCTAAAAAATTAAGAGGTTGTAATATGTCATTCTGGAAAAAAGATTTTATGGCTATCAACGGGTTTAACGAAAGCCTTGTGGGTTGGGGTATAGATGACAGCGAAATGATACAACGACTACACAACTTAGGCATACTGGGCAAACGCTTAAAATATAGTGGTATAGCCTATCACATTTACCATAAAGAACAATCAAAAAGCCACATTGACGTTAATCGTAAAATTGAAGAAGAAACTACCCAAAAAAAATTAACCTATATAGAAAAAGGTGTAGATCAGTACTTAGATAAATAAGTTACTGCATTGCTTTTTTATACACATCAAGGGTTTGCGGAGCTAATGTTGCTGCCATAAACCCTTTTTTTATGGCATTACTCCCCAATTCAGAAAATTTCTCTATAAGTTGCTCATCATCTATAAGTTTAGCCAGATTCTCGGCAAGGCATTTATAATCTTTTACAGCGCAAATAAAACCATTAGTACCGTTCACCATTACTTCGGGTACTACACCCACATTAGTAGTAACAACAGGCAAACCCAGAAGCATTGCTTCCAATACCGATGTTGGTCCGCCCTCACGTTGCGATGTCATTACAAACGCATCAAACTGATGATTAAATCGATAAGCTCCTGCTATACGTCCCATAAAAAACACGTGTTTTTCAAGTTCTTTTTCTTTAATAAGTTCCTTTAATTCATCTGTGAGCTTGGTATATTCCCCCACTTGTACAAAAGCTACATCTTTTCGCCCCATTGTATTAATAAGGTGGTCTGCTGTATCAATTAAAGTGAAATGATCTTTTGCAGCGGTATGGTTGGCTATATTACCTACTATAAAAGTATTCTCGGGGATATTAAATTTCGCTCTTATATCCTCAGCATCATTGGTGTCTTTTAAAATATCAGGCGAAACACAATCGTGTATTACGATGGTTTTCTTTTTAGCAGCTTCTGTTAATATCGCTGAAAATTCCTCCTGTACTCTTTGAGAAACACATATAGTAGCAGCAACATTTTTATAGTTATACTTATACTTACTTAATAAACTACTACGGCTACCCATCCCCTTTTTAGAGAAAACAGCTTTGGTTTTAAGCCCTGTAAGCAAATCAGAAATAGTATATACCGTAAGTGAATCGCTGGTATGCAAATGAATAACATCGGGCTTTACCTTTTTTACCACATCTTTTAAGTATAGATAATTGGCAAACTTATTTAGTTTTTTCTTTTTAGCTTCAATAAAACTAATACCTAATTCTTTGCAACGGTTGTGCAGTATCGAGTTGGTAACACCAAAAACAATATGCTCCGTTCCCAACTTTTCGAGTTCAGGTATATAATCAATAAGCTGTTGTTCATTCCCCCCCCATCCTCTGGCTCCCGATACGTGTAGTATTTTCATAATAACTATATAATGCACAAATGTAGCTATTAATCATAATTATGAAAACATATCCTTTACTACTACCCTAAAATAAAGACAACTTTAGTTATTTTTGCTTTAAATAGTATGTCATGATAAAATTCCTAGATCTTCAAAAAGTAAACCTTCTGCATCAGCAGGAAATAGAAACCCGCTTACTAAAAACGTTTAGAAGCGGTTGGTATCTTTTTGGCGAAGAAGTAAAACTACTGGAACAAAATCTTTGCGACTATATCGGGGCAAAACACGCTATTGGTGTTGCTAACGGACTGGATGCGCTACGCCTTATTTTTAAAGCTTATATAGGGCTTGGCATAATGCAGGAGGGTGATGAGGTTATTGTTCCTGTAAATACTTATATAGCCTCTATACTAGCTATTACAGATAATAAGCTAACCCCCATTTTAGTAGAACCCAACATTGAAAACTACAATATTGATATTAGCAAAATAGAGGAGAAAATTACAGCAAGAACAAAAGCTATACTAATAGTACATCTTTACGGGAAAGCTGTATTTTCTGATGCATTAAAACAACTCGCTGTAAAGCATAACCTGAAAATTATTGAAGATAATGCACAGGCTATAGGTGCAACATGGAATGGTGTAAAAACAGGTAACCTTGGCGATGCAGCAGGTTTTAGCTTTTACCCTGGTAAAAACTTAGGGGCACTAGGCGATGCTGGTGCCGTAACCACCAACAATGAAACATTAGCCAAAACTATTAGCGCTATTGCCAATTATGGTTCGGAAGAAAAATATATAAATAAGTACCAAGGATTAAATTCCCGATTGGATGAAATACAGGCTGCCGTGCTCAACGTAAAGTTGCCTTATTTGAATGAAGAAAACCAAAAACGAAAAGAAATTGCCAAGTATTACAATGAACATATAAATAACTCTGCTATTATATTGCCTAAACTGCCTGATAATGAAAATGAACACGTTTGGCATTTGTACGTCATTCGCACCCAAAAAAGAGAACAACTACAGCACTATTTAACCCAAAACGGAATCCAAACATTAATACACTACCCTATACCACCACATAAGCAAGAGGCGTATAGCGATTTGAATACTTTATCTTTCCCGATAACAGAACAAATACATAACGAAGTTTTAAGTTTACCTATAAGTCCTGTGTTAACAGATGAAGAGCTTGAAACAGTTGTAAAAGCAATAAACAATTTTGAAATTTAATTAGCCATGAGCGACAGCAATATAAACGACGAAGTACACCACGCATTTGAAGTAATAAAAAATGGAGGTATTATCCTCTACCCTACTGATACCGTTTGGGGTATCGGTTGTGATGCTACCAATGCCGAAGCAGTAAAAAAAATATATGCCTTAAAACAGCGTGAAGAAAGCAAAAGCATGATAGTACTTATGAACAGCGACCGAATGATGTACAATGTATTTAAAGAAATACCCGACGTAGCATGGGAAATTATTGAAGTAAGTGAAAAACCAACCACTTTAATACTAGACAAGCCACGTAATATAGCTGCAAATATTATAGCTCCTGATAACACGCTTGGCGTACGATTAGTAAAAGAACCTTTTTGCTATAAACTGATGGAGCGTATGAAAAAACCACTTGTATCTACCTCTGCAAATATAGGTGGAATGCCAACACCAAATTCTTTTAAAGAAATTGACCATCATATTTTGGATGGCGTAGACTATGTCGTAAATTTGCACCACGATAAAATTGCCGCAAAACCATCAACAATTATCAAACTCGGCAATGATTTACAGGTAAAAGTTATCCGACCTTAATGACAGAAACTATTTCATACAAACAAGCATTAAATAATAACATATTTAATATAACCTCGCAAGCTGCTGACCAAATTAACGTGAAAAGCTACGTTATTGGCGGTTTTGTTAGGGATTTTTTATTACAACGAAATTTTAAAAAAGACATTGATATTGTTGCCGTAGGTAGCGGTATCGATTTGGCACAGCAGGTTGCCCAGTTGTTACCCAACAAACCCAAAGTACAGGTCTTTAAAAACTATGGTACGGCGATGCTTCGTTATGAAAACGAACCGAACGATTTTATTGACATTGAGTTTGTAGGTGCTCGAAAAGAGTCCTACCAATGGGAAAGTCGTAAACCACTAGTAACAACTGGAACGCTAGAAGACGATCAAAACCGTCGTGACTTTACTATAAACGCATTGGCGCTTTCATTAGATAAAGAAGATTTTGGCACACTAGTAGACCCTTTTAACGGTGTCGAAGATTTGAAAAACAAAATTATACGTACACCATTAGATCCAGATATTACTTATTCGGATGATCCGTTGCGTATGATGCGTGCCATACGCTTTGCTACACAATTAGGCTTCACTATAGAAGAAAAATCGCTTAATGCTATAACGCGTAATAAAGAGCGTATCAATATTATATCGGGTGAGCGTATTGTAGATGAGTTGAATAAAATATTAATGACCGATGTACCTTCTGTAGGTTTTAAGTTGTTGCACCAAACAGGGTTATTACATATTATACTACCTGAGCTTACTGCACTGCAAGGTGTAGAAGAAGTAGAGGGACAAACGCATAAAGATAACTTTTACCACACGCTAGAGGTAGTAGATAATATTGCCCCAAATACAGATGATGTATGGTTACGATGGGCTGCATTACTACACGATATTGGTAAAGCCCCTACCAAAAGATTCCATAAAAAAGTTGGGTGGACATTTCACGGGCATGAGTTTTTAGGAGGAAAAATGGTTAAAAAGTTATTTGGAAGATTGCATATGCCATTAAACCAAAAAATGAAATTTGTTGCCAAAATGGTAATGTTAAGTTCGCGTCCTATAGTATTGGCGCAAGACATTGTTACCGACTCGGCAGTCCGTAGGCTTATTTTTGATGCTGGTGAAGATGTAGAGGATTTAATGACACTGTGTGAAGCAGATATTACCACAAAGAACCCAAATAAGTTTAAAAAGTACCATAAGAATTTTAAAATAGTCCGTCAAAAGATTGTTGAGGTTGAAGAACGTGACCATGTTCGTAATTTTCAGCCCCCTATTAGTGGTGAAGAAATTATGGAGATATTTAACCTAAAACCTTCTCGCGAAATAGGGCAACTTAAAGAGGCAATTAAAGAAGCAATACTAGAAGGTGAAATACCTAATGAATACCAGCCTGCTCATGACTTTATGATGGAGAAAGCTGAAAAAATGGGATTGATAAAACAATAACAATACACGTTATGAAACAAAATAAAGCTGTTATTACCTGGCTATTGTTAGGTTGTGTTTTAGTATTTATAATGGTAGTAGTAGGCGGTATAACAAGGCTTACTAACTCGGGACTATCTATGACCGACTGGCACTTGGTTACCGATACTTTCCCTCCTATGAGTGAGGAGAAGTGGGAGCACGCCTTTGAAGAATATAAAAAGTTCCCTGAGTATCAAAAAATCAATATTCATAACGATTTCACATTAGATGATTACAAATTCATTTATTTCTGGGAGTGGTTCCACAGATTTATAGGACGTATTATAGGGATAGTATTTATCATTCCTTTTGTATATTTCCTTATCCGTAAAAAGCTTGATAAAGCTACTATTAATAAATGCCTTATACTACTTGGCATGGGAGCTTTGCAAGGTTTCTTTGGGTGGTTTATGGTTAAAAGCGGACTTATAGATAATCCTGATGTAAGCCATTTTAGGTTATCATTACACCTTACTTTTGCCTTCATAACCTTTGCATATACGCTTTGGGTAGCTCTTGATATTATATATCCTGAGCGCAAAGCAGCGATAACTCCACTCAAAAAAATTGCTCGTGTTGCCTTAATTATACTATTACTACAAATAATTTACGGTGGCTTTGTTGCTGGGCTTAATGCTGGGCTTATACATAACCACTGGCCTATGATGAGCGAAGGACAGTTTATGCACGATAGTATTTTTATAGAAAAACCTACGCTTGCTACTGCATTAACAGAAGGAAAAAGTGGTGTGCAGTTTGTACACCGAACAATGGCTTATTTTGTAGTAGGACTAATACTGTTCCTGTATTTTAAAAGCAAAAAAATTGCGTTAAACACACAACAAAAAAATGGACTAAACGCTCTCGTAATAATCGTATTTATACAGTTTATATTAGGAATATTTACACTACTATTAAGAGTTCCGCTATGGTTAGGACTAGCGCATCAAGTAGTTGCTTTTTTCCTACTTACAGCTATGACTTATACGCTACATAGACTTAGCAAATAAACTTTGGGATAACCTTAATAGTGTATTAGGAATAATTTTAGAACTCGGTTTGTAACTTCGTGTTATTATTAACAATCAAAATAATACACCATGCCAAATCAAGAAGAAATTAAAGGAAACTGGAACGAGTACAAAGGGAAACTAAAACAAGAGTACGGACAGCTTACTGATGATGATTTAACGTACCAAGAAGGTAAAGAAGATGAAATGTGGGGACGCTTAGAGCAAAAACTAGGTAAGGCTAAAAAAGAAATAATGTCTATTTTTGATTAGAAGAATGGTTGATTTGCCCCCAAAAAACCATTCTAAAAAAACGCTATTTTAATTAAAATAGCGTTTTTTTATTTTCATATATAACCTAGCTGCCCAGCCATTGCCTAAAATCGCTTACGCGCTCACGGCTTACAATAACCTCATCTTCATTATAAGTAAGTAGTATCACTTTTAGTCGCGAATTGGTATATACCACTATATCCTTAATAGCATCGATGCTTACAACATATTTACGGCTTACACGGTAAAATTTAGCAGGGTCTAGTTCACTTTCCAGTTGTTCTAAAGTACACTCTAATAAGTAATCCCTATTTTCAGTTGTATGGATATAAGTACCTTTATTCTCACTGAAAAAACATTCGGCATCATCCACATTTACAACTTTTAACCGCTGTCCCATTTTTATCGTAAATCGCTTTTTATAGCTCTTCTCTATTGGGTTGACTAGCATACGTTTTATTTGCTCAAAATCGAGCGATAAGTTTTGCGGTTGCGGACGGTGTTCACGGTATTTATTAATGGCTATTTCAAGATCATCCTCATCTATAGGTTTTAATAAATAATCTATACTATTAAGTTTAAAAGCGCGTAGTGCATACTCGTCATAAGCAGTAGTAAAAATAATAGCGCTATCTATTTGTACAACTTCAAATATTTCGAATGAAAGCCCGTCAGAAAGCTGTATATCTAAAAATATAAGTTCAGGATGTGCATTGTTACTAAACCATTCTATCGCTTCTTCAACGGAGTGCAACATAGTACCTGCTTCTACACCTATTTTTTGCAATTTACGTTGCAATAGTCTTGCCGCAGGTTTCTCATCTTCAATTATAATAACGTTCATGTTGGTTGATTGTTTTTTAATCTAAATGTATAATAATTAAACTCTTATTCCCATTTTTTCGATTCTCTGTCTTCGTGGCTCATCATCTCTTTTATTTTACGTTCTTCCCAATTGTTACCTAAAAATATTTGTGACCCGAAAACACCGAAAGCGTGAAACATAAGACCGAAGCCCCAAAAGAAAGCTGTGTTAAACGTACGAAAAGTAAAAAAATCTTCTCCTGGTTTTAAATCTACCCAGTTTAAAGTTAATAAAAAAGTATTTACTAATACATAAGCAGTAAGGTGTATAAAAAAGCCTTTGATAGCTTTTACCCTCTTTTTTGCACGGTCATACCGCATTTGTTCTTCTAATGATCTTTCCATACTATTTGTATTTTTATAGCTTTTTATTTTCTTCTTCCATTAACTCTATAAGTTTGCGCTCTTCCCAATTTTTCCCCATAAATAATGAAGTTCCAAATACTTTAAAAATATGGATAACAAGTCCTATACTCCACCCTAATGCAGTGCCACATGCAATATAAATAAACAAATCTTGTTCTGTTTGAACCCCAACCCAAAGTAGTACCAGTAAAACTATAATAACTACTACATAAGCAGTAAGATGTCTGTAAAAATTCCTTAAAGCACGTACTCTCTTTTTTGTACGATCATAATGTATTTGATTATTTAATGGTACTGTTACAGTATTTACAGCTTCCTCCTTTACATCTTTATTTCCAATTAACTCTTTTAGTTTTCGTTCTTCCCAGTTTCTATTCATAAATGGCATATAACCAAATACTAGCATACCGTATAGTAACATTGCTATTCCCCACAATAGTACAGAGTACCAAACCCAATTAAAATCACCACTATAAATGAGATTAATATATATTAGTATCGAGTTTGTAATAATGTATATCAGCAAGTTAAAATAAAATCCTTTTATAGCTTTTACTTTTTTTTCTGCTTGTTTATACGTTTCGTGTTTATTTTGTTCACTTTTCATTACTTCCATTTGTTTTTATTTGTATCCTGCTCCATAAACTCTTTTATTTTGCGTTCTTCCCAGTTTCTGCTCATAAAAGGTAAATAACCAAAAGCACCAAGCCCATGTATTAGTACTCCGCTACCCCAAGCAATTGTAGAGTACCAAAACCAATGATATTCAGGAGTAAATCTCAGGTTTATAAATATCAATACTGGTATTACTATACAATAGCAGGTAAGGTTAATATAAAAACCTTTTATGTCTTTTACTTTATTTTTAGCTCGTTCATAAGCTGCTGCTTCATTATGTCTTTCTTCCGTTACCATTTTTATTTATTTTTCTCCTGTTCGATAAACTCCCTTATTTTGCGTTCTTCCCAATTATTCCCCAAAAATGGCAAGTAGTTAAAAACGCTCATTCCGTGTATTAGAACCCCTATACCCCACCCCATAGTAGGGTAAAAGAACCATAAATGCTGTGGTGATGTAATAAGGTTAAGTATCATTAAACCCAAATTAACTACTATAAAAGAAGTAAGGTGACCATAAAAGCCTTTTATATCCTCTACTCTTTTTTGTGCTTTATAATAACTGGTTTCTTTTTCGTTATATATTGGTGCTTCCATAATTGTCACCTGTTTTGTTAGTATTGGTAACCTTACCGTAAAATACTCTTGTGTTTGTTCTACAATTACCTTTTTGTTTGTTATAATATCATAACGACTCACAATGTTTTGAAGTCCCACTCCTTTTCGACTACTAAGTACCTCTTTCTTTCTAAAATCATTTTGTACTATCAAGTAGCCTTTTTCTTCAAAAATTTTGATGTGTAATGGCTTTTTCTGGCTTACTACATTATGTTTTATGGTGTTTTCTAACAACAATTGTAATGATAGCGGTACTACTTTAGCTTCAGGGTTTGTTGTAGCATCGAGCATTTCAAAAGATATACTATTTTCGAAACGCATCTTAAGCAGGTTCATATATGTCTTAGCAAAACTCAATTCTTCCTGTACGCTTACCAGTTCTTTATCGCGCTGCTCCAGTACATATCGATATACTTTAGAGAGCGAAGTAGTAAACCGCTGTGCATTATCTGGGTTTTCTTCTATAAGCGAGCTTAATACATTTAGACTATTAAACAAAAAGTGCGGGTCTATCTGATTTTTTAGCGTTTCAAATTTTGCCGAAGCCGTACCTGCAATAATTTTTTGTTGTTTTACCCTGTTTTCTTGATATCTTTTATAAAAATAAAAAATGTGTCCCAGCATACTCATTATCAAAGTAATGGTCATAGCTACATAATAATTAGAAAGCTGCTCTTCTGCCCAAAACTGTTGTAATGATTTACCTTCTATCGCCACATCTTCAAATATCCTTATTAGGAATATTACAAAAAGTGAGACTATAACCGAAGCAACAAAGCCTACTAATACACGCAATACCATCACCTTACGGTTATTAAAAACTCTTGCTACACCAGCAAATACAAGGTTATTGGCTCCGTAAAGTGAAAATGTATAAAGCATTGTAAAAAGAAAACTCATTAGTAGGCTGGAGTTCCAATTAACATTTTCTCCTGAAACAATGGCAATAATAACCAGTATCACAAAAATGATAACACTAAGTCCCAGTGCTTTAAGAAAACTTTTAAATAATGCTTTAATCATTGTTGTCTATATTATTTTTTACACTGCTCTAATTGCTGGGTTGCTCTGTCTAATCCCCATTTCGGGTGAAAAGGTGTCTCAGGCTTAAAGGTAGCAAAAAGTTCTACAGCACGTTCTATCTCAGCACACATCGGGGCAGTGTCGTTACCAAAATATCGGGCTGAACCTATCTCAAAATCGGCCTTAGAGAATACTACTCTTGGGTTATCAGGTGCTATTGCCAAAGCTTTAGCATAAATTGCATTTACTTTTCCTGAAAGTTTCATACCATTAGTCATAGGGTCATAAACTATCCATGCAGTGTGTATCAATGCCTGCATTACTAATAGCTCGGCATTATTAGGAGCTATCATCATGGCTTTATCTTGTGCTTCTTGTGCTTTAGCCAGCAAAGCAGGAACTTTGTCTTTATTCGCAGGATTAAAAGCTGCTGTAGTATTAACTAATGCTACATAATAAGGTGGTAACCAGTTATCCTTTTCTGCTCCTCCTATTCTTTCAAATAAAGCCGATGCTTCTGTATTTTTATTTTCTTGCCAAAGGTCAAAAGCTGTTTGCATTCCTGTTTCATACTGCGATTGTGCGCATACTGCACTACATACTAAAAAAACGAACATTGTAATTAATCGTATCATATTTTTAAGTTTTAAATTGGTTGTTATAATTTAACAGTACAAAGATGCAACGGTTTACTAAGGTAGAAAAAACTGTTTATCTGAACTGTTACTTTTTAATGATGAGTTGTAATTTGGTGTATATTTGTTTGAAAAACACTACCCCATGAGCGAAATAGAAATTCCAAGAAGCCGACAAAAAATAATATTATTGACATTAGGCTCTTTACTGTTTATAGCTGCGGGATATTGGATTTCAATTGAAATTGCTGATGAACAAACTAGACTCCCTACTCTGTATGTAAAAATAATTGGAATAATTTCTATTGGTTTTGGAAGTATTGGATTTATATATAGCTTAAAATCATTGTTTAATCGTAAACATTCACTAATAATTAACAATAAAGGAGTTATAGATAATTCTAGCGGTGTAAGCGTTGGACTAATTAAATGGAGCGATATAACAGATATTGAGATTACACAGGTTAAATCAACAAAATTCATCTTACTATTTGTCGAAAACCCTGAACACTATATTAACAACTCGAAATCATTTAAAAAGTTTCTACTAAAATCAAATCACAAAATGTATGGAACTCCTTTAAGTATCTCATCTACTTCATTACAATGCACTTTTGATGATTTAGAAAAAGAAATACGCTCAGGTTTAGAAAGATACCATTCTTTAAATTAAATACTACAAATTATCCAACTGATTGGTTTTCTTATCATCGCTGATAGTCCAAAAGAAACCTACGAAAAAGAAACGGTCAGCAGGTTGGGTAACAGCTTGTCTATCAAACTGACCATTTATATTAGGTGTATTAGCATAACTATAACCAAACACATTATTACTCCCCGTAACATTAGATACTGAGAAATACAATATTTTCTGCTGACTCAAGAGCCAAGCCCAGCTTACACTAAGGCTATTATAGCTTTTAGTCGTGCCGTTCATAAAAGCTACTTCGTTAGGGTTATCATACGGTCTTCCTGAGTTGAAACTATGGGTTACTCCTACCTGTGACCTTAGTGAGCTTATAAAATACTTTGTTACTATAGATAGGTTGTGTTTTGCAATATAAGATGGCGTTACTGAGTTTTCATAATTTCTGTAATCGCGTTCACTATCTATGTAGGAGTACGAAACCCAGTATTCCAGATTTTTAACCGTTTTATCATCTCGCCAAAATAAGTCAAGCCCCTGTGCATACCCACTCCCGTTATTATTAAACTGTGTGCCATACTGTGGCATATTAGTATCATATTTTACTAAATCGGCATAGTCTTTATAATACGCCTCCGCTCTAAAGGTGCGCCCGTTATGGTTATACATATAGTTAGCAATGTAGTGTGATGTTTTTTCGTACTCAAAGTTTCTATAATACTTCAAGTACCCCTGTCGTGGTGTTTGATAAAAATCGCCATAGGCAACGGAGAACTGCCCTTTCTTCCCTACTTTATAAGCTAACGCTGCTCTTGGCTCGAAAGAAGTTTCACCCAATACACTTGAGTTAGAGGTACGTAAACCCGCTTTTAAAGCTAAGTTTTTTGAGAAAAATATATCGGTTTCGGCATATAGCGCTGCTATAGAGTTATTGTAACCACTATTGAAAGAGAAACCTGTAGGCTCGTTATAATCTTCATTAAAATCAGTGATGAAGTAATCTCCTCCAAAAGTCAACTTAAAACGGTTTGTAATTGTTTTTTTCAACCGCAACTTAATGTGCGAGCTATGCTCTCCGTTGGTAACATTATTTTCATTAATACCTATATCGTTATGACTATAACCATAACTGAATCCGGTATGTATTGACCACATATTACCTAACAACCCTTTGTAAGAACTATTAGCATACAAGTTATCGTTAGTAATGCCCGTACGTATAGGCTCAGTATAATTAACATCTTTTTGATTGATACTGAAATCGGCATGGTCGAAAGCAACATAGGTTTTTAATAAACCATTAGAAAACTTATATCGGTACACCGTTTCGCCCGATAATGACTGGTAGGGTTTATTCCAACTTACATTTTGAGGTATCATCCACTGATAAGGCTCTAGGTTGACGTAAGCCATATTAAAACTAAGAGAACTCTTCTCCCATTTCTGAGTATTGCCAAGCCCAAGCCCTACCGTCATCAGCGATATATCGGTTTGCTCTTGTTCAGGTTCATCAATCGTATTAAGTAATAATACGCTGGATAGTGCCTCGCCATACTCTGCTGAGTATCCTCCTGTAGAAAATGTCATTCCCTTAAAAAGGAAAGGCGAAAAACGACCACGTGTAGGTAAATTATTAGCCGATGCACCATACGGCTGCGCCACCCTAATGCCATCTACAAACGTTTGTGTTTCGTCCGATTCTCCACCTCGTACAAATAGCCTACCGCTTTCGCCTACGGTTTGCGTACCGGGCAACGTTTGCAATGCTGCTATAATATCGCCTGCACTACCTGCGGTGGTAACAATATCGAGCGGTTTTAGCGCCGTTGTTTTTGTATTGTCTCCTGCCTGAAACGTTCCTGCCGAAATAACCACGGCATCAAGCGTGTTTACATCCTCGCGCATGGTAAAGGTTTGCGGTTTATACTCCCCTACCACTATACGTTGTCTCAACTCTTCATAACTAACAAAAGAGATAATCAGCGTTCTGATTCCTGTTTCAGTAGTCTCAAAAGAAAAAGTACCGTCCTCCGCAGTAACAGCACCGTCATACGTACCATCGATATACACATTAGCTGCTGTAAGCGGATTGCCTTTAGCATCGGTTACTTTACCGCTTATGGTTACCTGTGCAAAAATTGTATTACAAACACAAAGAAAAATAATTGTAAAGATTGATTTCATTATAACTGTTGTTTTTTGATGGTACAAAGTTGCACCACAATATACAACCGTCATAAAAAACAATACTGAACTGTAATATGATACTGATGAGTTGTTTAAACAAATAAAAAAGCCTTTCCAGTTGGAAAGGCTTTTTTTGTTAAATATATTTCGCAATAAATTCCTTTAAAGACTCTCCATATTCGGCATCTAAATCCCAACAATCTAAAGTATAATCTCGTTTTTCCTCTTTAGCTTCTAACTTTTGAAAAGACAAGTAAGAATAAACCTGAGTTTTCAAATCTGGTACATTATAACCCTTACCACTAGCATTTAAGCATTTATTAAAAGGCTTAAAACATTCAAAGATACTTTGATGTTCAGGTACAGTTAATCTGATAAGCAATTCCTCTAAAGCACCAATGTCAGTATTATTAGGGAATAAGAAAATTTCAAATTCAACTCCACATTCATTTTTTTGCTTTTGAACATTGTCTAACGCAGCCTGAAAATCATTATCTGCATCAAATATCAAAAGGTTAATACCTCCTTGATCTGTATTCATTATAAATTTATTCTTTACGAGATGAATACTGTCTTTACCTTTTACGTCCACATAATCAATTTCTTCAATATTAAAATGATGTTTTACAAAATCACGTAAGAATTTTTCATCGGCTTTCCCTTCTCCAAAAAATCGTATTGACTTGCTCATTATCTTAATTCATTTTCTTGTTCGATAGCAAACTCAAATTCTTCGAAATTGTAACGGTAAGCTTTTATACTTTCATCAGGTAATCGTTTCAAAGTAAAGCTTTTAGTGTCATTCTGGTGTTCTGAATAGTCCTTTTCTTCTAACACTTCTTTAATCGACTTTAAAAACTCATTATTATGCGTTGAAATAAATAATTGAACCTTATTATTTTTTGCAACTCTAAAAATGGTTCTTATAAAATCTTTATATTTGGTATAGTGTATACCTGTATCTATTTCATCAATACATATATATTTACCTTTACATATAACTATCTCAAGTACTATTCTAAATAACCTTATAGTACCATCGCCAAACATTGGAAGTGATAACATTTCATCTTTATCTAACAACCAAATACCAATTAAAGGTTCCTTATTAATAGAGTTTATCGTAATTTCAATGTCTTGAATATTTGGAATAATAAATCTAATATTAGACATTAATTCTTCTCTTTTTTCTTTGCTATTCGCAAAATTATCAAGGTAAAATCCAATTAAATCATTGGAATAATAAGACGAAGAATAGACATAATTTACAAAATCAATTGTTTTTTCATAATTTTGAACTGTATCAAATTTTCGATATACTTCTTTTTTATTTCCTAAATTGACTTTTAATAATTCGTCAGTCATAGTCAAACCATTAAAATGTTTTAACAAGCTATTTCTTTCTTCAACAGGAATATCATTAGCCTTAATAGTTTTAAAACTTGCAATAAATTTTGAGGTATTATAATAATTCATAGAAATATTTATACTCTCTTTTTTTGTATATCTATTTATGAAAAAATGAAATGGATTCGAAAAAAATACACTTGAAGAATTTATAATATTTTTAAATTGTAATAGCGCTTGAAAATGTTGAATCGTTTGAGAAATATTTTCTTCAAATAGAAGAGATTCTAAAAAACTTGTCTTTCCAGCATTATTATTTCCCAATATTATATTATATAAACCAAATTCACCTGTTGAAAAGTGATTAAAGCATTTGAAGTTTTCAATAGTAATATTTTTGATATGTTTCGTCTTTTCCATACAACAAAACTAATCAAATTTTTATTATCATATTCTTACACTGACAAAAAAAAGCCTTCCCAATCGGGAAGGCTTTTATCTTATAATCAAATTTTCAAAAAATCGAAATTACATATTTCTCCTGTACTGCCCGCCTACTTCAAATAATGCAGCAGTAATTTGACCTAATGAGCTTACTTTGGTAGCTTCCATAAGCTTTTCAAAGATATTTTCATTTTTAATAGCCGTTTCTTGTATTACGGCAAGGGTTTCTTTTACCTTTTCGGCATGCGCACTATGTAGCGTATTTAGTGTCTCAATCTGAAATTGTTTTTCTTCCTCTGTTGCACGGATAACCTCTAATGGTACAACCGTAGGCGAACCTTTACTACTCAAGAAAGTATTTACCCCAATAATAGGGAACTCACCAGTATGTTTCAAGGTTTCATAATACAAGCTTTCTTCCTGTATTTTACTACGTTGGTACATGGTTTCCATAGCACCAAGTACTCCACCACGCTCTGTAATACGGTCAAACTCTGTTAATACGGCTGCTTCTACAAGGTCAGTAAGTTCTTCTATAATAAACGAACCTTGTATTGGGTTTTCGTTTTTAGCAAGTCCTAGCTCTTTGTTTATGATTAGCTGAATTGCCATTGCTCTACGCACACTCTCCTCTGTGGGTGTAGTAATCGCTTCATCATATGCGTTGGTATGTAGCGAGTTACAATTATCATAAATAGCATATAATGCCTGTAGCGTAGTACGAATGTCGTTAAAGTCAATTTCTTGTGCGTGTAGCGAACGTCCTGATGTTTGAATGTGATACTTCAACATCTGTGCACGCTCGTTAGCGCCGTATTTATTTTTAAGTGCTTTAGCCCATATTTTACGAGCCACACGACCTATTACTGCATATTCAGGGTCGATACCATTACTAAAGAAGAACGACAGGTTAGGACCAAAATCGTTAATGTTCATGCCACGGCTTAGGTAGTATTCCACGTATGTAAAGCCATTAGCAAGCGTAAACGCTAACTGTGTAATAGGATTAGCACCCGCCTCGGCAATGTGGTATCCTGATATAGAAACCGAGTAGAAGTTCCTTACATTATTAGTAATAAAATATTCCTGTACATCGCCCATTAATCGAAGTGCAAACTCCGTAGAGAAAATACAAGTGTTTTGTGCTTGGTCTTCTTTTAATATATCGGCTTGCACTGTACCACGCACTTGGCTTAGGGTACGTATTTTTATTTCATTATATACATCAGCAGGTAGTACCATATCTCCAGTAGCACCTAGTAACATTAACCCTAAACCATCGTTACCTTTTGGCAATTCGCCATTATAACGCGGACGTGCTACGCCTTTATCAGCATATATTTTTTTGATTTTTGCTTCAACTTCTGCTTCCAGTCCGTGTTCTTTAATGTAAAGCTCACATTGCTGGTCGATAGCTGCATTCATAAAGAAACCTAACAACATTGGTGCAGGACCATTAATAGTCATACTCACCGATGTCATAGCATCTGCTAGGTTGAAACCTGAATATAATTTTTTAGCATCATCCAAACAGCAGATAGAAACACCTGCATTACCAATTTTACCATAAATATCTGGACGGAAATCTGGGTCATTACCATAAAGTGTAACACTATCAAATGCTGTAGATAAACGTTTTGCAGGCATACCTAAGCTTACATAGTGAAAACGTCTGTTGGTACGCTCGGGACCTCCCTCTCCTGCAAACATACGTGTAGGGTCTTCGCCCTCTCGTTTAAACGGATATAATCCTGATGTAAATGGGAATTCTCCCGGTACATTTTCTTGTAAACACCAACGTAATATATCGCCCCAAGCCTGATACTTTGGTAAGGCAATTTTCGGTATTTGTGAGTGCGAAAGCGACTCGGTATGCGTTTGTATTTTTATTTCTTTATTTCTTACTTTAAAGGTATAAACAGGATTTTTATATTTGTTTACTTTTTCATCCCAAGTCAAAATAATTTCCCAATTGTAAGGGTCAAGATCCATTTTTACACGGTCGAACTCTTTTAGTAAAAGTGACGATAATTCCTGCTTACCGTCTTGCCCTTCGGCTTGGCTCATTGCGAAAGAAGATTCTTCTATACCAAACTTAGTAAGTTGTGGTATTTTACCTGTAACCGACTCTATGGTTTTATATATACCGTATAGTTTTTGTGCCACCTCTTGCTGAGATAAGGCTACCTCATCATACTTACGGTTATTCTCTGCTATTTCGCTTAGATAACGTGTACGGCTTGGCGGAATCACAAATATTTTCTCGCTCATTTCGCGGGTAATTTCAAAAGTTGACTTTAAGTCGGCTTCTGTTCTTTCCGCTACTTTATCCATTATCTTTTTGTACAGCGTATTCATCCCTGGGTCGTTAAACTGCGAAGCAATCGTACCAAATACAGGTAAAGTATCTGGGTCGTCATGCCACAGGTTATGATTACGTTGGTATTGTTTTTTAACATCACGAAGCGCATCTAGCGAACCACGTTTGTCAAACTTATTAATGGCAACAAGGTCAGCAAAATCAAGCATGTCAATTTTTTCCAACTGTGTAGCAGCACCAAATTCTGGTGTCATTACATATAACGACACATCAGAGTGCTCTAATATCTCGGTATCAGATTGACCAATACCTGATGTTTCAAGAATTATAATATCATATTTTGCAGCTTTAAGCACTTGTATAGCTTCGGCTACATATTTAGAAAGTGCTAAGTTACTTTGCCTTGTAGCAAGCGAACGCATATATACCCTCGGGTTATTTATGGCATTCATCCTGATGCGGTCGCCCAGTAAAGCACCACCTGTTTTACGCTTAGAAGGGTCTACAGATATAAGACCAATTGTTTTCTCTGGGAAATCAATAAGGAAACGACGTACCAACTCATCTACTAAAGATGATTTACCTGCACCACCTGTACCTGTTATACCTAGTACTGGTATTTTTGAAGTTTCGTTTTTCTTATGGATAGCATCAAGCGTTTCTTTAGCTATTTCAGGGAAATTCTCTGCTGCCGAGATAACTCTTGCAATAGCTGTAGGTACTTTATCTTCAAGATGATTTGCTTCATCGGTTAGCTTATCGCCAATAGGGTAATCGGCTTGTTGTACTAAATCGTTTATCATCCCTTGAAGTCCAAGCTCACGACCATCATCTGGCGAATAAATACGGGTAATACCATATTCGTGCAACTCTTTTATCTCTTCAGGCAAAATAACACCGCCACCACCACCAAATATTTTTATATGTCCTGCTCCTTTTTCTTTTAAAAGGTCGTGCATATACTTAAAATATTCGTTGTGCCCACCTTGGTAAGATGTCATGGCTATAGCATTAGCATCTTCTTGTATAGCAGTATTTACCACTTCTTCTACACTACGGTCGTGCCCAAGGTGTATAACCTCTACACCTGTCGATTGAATAATACGACGCATAATATTTATTGCAGCATCGTGACCATCAAATAATGAGGCTGCTGTAACTATTCTTACTTTATTTTTGGGAGTATAAGGTTGTGCTTGTTCCATTGTTGAAATATATTCAATTTTAAGCACGCAATTTACGGAATTATTAAAAAATTCAAAGCAAATTAGAGGTATAAAAATGTATATGGTAAAAAAGCTAACTTATTGTACTGCTTTTGCTTTTCGTTCTTTAATTATCTTTCTAAGCTCTGGAGCTATATAAGATAAAACTACAGTGAATACCCCTACAAAAAGAGCATCGTTTAGGTTATTATAAACAAAGTAGTATAACACACCTGTAAATACTGACGACAATAAAACAAAAACTAAAATAATTTTAATAATTCGCATGATGTGAAACGTATTTGATATACATATCAAATATAATAAATTAAAAGTTGATTTTATTTACATAACAAACTGATGCACAACTCCGCTATTCATAAACAATACACGAGTATGATAAGAATGGGCTTTTATTGTTACAGGGTACCATTCGCGCTCATTTTCAACTAAAATAAAAAGTCCCTCATCATTGCCCAAAACAGTAAATTGTTCTGCACGAGGCTGTCTATGAAAAATAGGTACTCCAAACTTTGCGGTAATACTATCGGCAAACTCAGGAACTTTTTGAGTAACCAAACCTATTTCGCTTATCGAAATATAAGATTCATTACTAAAAGCTGTACTAGATAATACATTATTATCATAGCGAGTAATGAACTCTAGTATATTACCATTATTATCATAAAAATAGAAAGATCGCGCATGCCAATTCCTAAAATCGGCAATATTGCTTCCGCCTGGCACGGGTATAATATCGACTTTCTTTTTCATAAAGTCATGCCCTTCATCAAATCGATTATTAGGAATATCTATAGCAAAATGATATACGGGTTTTACATTTTCAGATTTTTTAAAAATCAGCTTGGTATAGCCTATTTGGTAAAAAAGTACTGATTTACCTTCTTTCATATATGGTTCCAGCCCTAGAACCTCTCTATAAAAAGATTCTGTTCCAGTAATAGTATCCGTAAGCAATTCCAGTTCTAATATTTTCATTTGAAGATGGTTTCAATACTAAGCAAGGTAGTCAATTCTTAAATGTAATGATATTTTTATTATGTAAATAAGCCTCTGCATTACAGAGGCTTATTTGTTATTTGTGAAATGTTTTTATTATCTCATCATATCCATATCTACATTAATACCTAATCCTTTGGCTATTGCCATACCTAGGTTAACATCAGCTCTAAACCAGTGGCAGAGTTGCCTATTGATTATTTCTTCTTTTTTAACACCGTTTATCCCACTCATAGCTCCAACAATATTGTGTATAGTATTGGCTTTAGCCTCATCTGTCATCAATCGGAAAAGGTTTCCTGGTTGTGTATAGTGGTCATTCTCATTTTCTGCATTGCGATCATACCAGTCGGCTATACTGCTCTCCAACTCCTGTGCAGGTTCTTTATAGCTTTCATCTATTTTTATATCATCAAAGCTATTCGGGAAGTAATTTGGTTTACTACCTCCGTTACCATCAATTCGCATAGCTCCATCTCTCTGGTAATTATTCACAGCAAAAGGACAGCGGTTTACAGGTATTTGCTCATAATTCGCTCCTAATCTATAACGATGTGCATCTGGGTAAGACAATAACCTACCTTGCAACATCTTATCTGGTGAGTACCCCACACCATCTACCACGTGTGCAGGAGCAAAAGCAGCCTGCTCTACATCCTGAAAATAATTATCGGGGTTACGATTTAGCTCTAGTACCCCAACATCTATAAGCGGATAATCTTTATGTGGCCATACTTTAGTCAAGTCAAACGGGTTAAGATGATACGTTTTTGCTTCTGCTTCGGGCATTACCTGTATTTTTAAATTCCATTTAGGGTAATTGCCTTGCTCTATATTTTCAAAAAGATCACGTTGCGAAAAATCAGGATCTTTACCTTTCATTGCTGTAGCCTCTTCATCGGTAAAATTTTTAATTCCTTGTGCTGTTTTAAAATGGAATTTTACATAAAAGCGCTCATCATTTTTATTCATGAACGAAAAAGTATGGCTACCATAACCATTCATGTGTCTATGCCCATAGGGTGTACCTCTATCGCTCATTAAAATTAATACCTGATGTAAACTTTCGGGGTTAAGCGACCAGTAGTCCCACATCATAGTAGGCGATTTCATATTGGTTTGCGGGTCGCGTTTTTGGGTATGTATAAAGTCGCCAAACTTTTTAGGATCTTTTATAAAAAATACTGGAGTATTATTTCCTACCAAATCCCAATTGCCATCTTCGGTATAAAATTTCAGTGCAAAACCACGAGGGTCACGCTCCGTATCAGCAGAACCTTTTTCGCCCCCTACAGTAGAAAAACGAAGCAATGTATTTGTCTGTTTTCCAACTTCCGAAAATAATTTAGCTTTGGTATATTTAGTAATATCATGTGTAACTGTAAAAGTACCAAATGCCGCAGAGCCTTTAGCATGTACTACCCTTTCAGGAATACGCTCTCTATTAAAATGAGCCATTTTTTCGTGTAGTATATAATCTTCTAGTAATATAGGTCCGCGAGGTCCTACAGTTTTCGAATCTTCATTCTCTGTATAAGGTCTTCCTGAGGCGGTTGTAAGTTTATTATGTTTCATAGTTATATGGTTTATAGATTTTAATTACACAAATATAATTTTCAATAGTATTTATTTATACAAAAAAGCATTGTTTATACTTATACAATGATAATAACACTCTATTGGAACAGTTTTTGTTTAAATTTATGAAAAATAAAAGACAATGAGAAAAATAGTATTCACTTTATTATTAGTAACTACCTTATATACAAATGCTAATGCTCAATTTAAAGACCTACTTAACAAAGCAAAAGATAAGGTGAGTAGTGTAACAGGAGATAACTCACTTAGTAATACAGACATTGCATCTGGACTTAAAGAAGCACTTAATAAAGGGGTAACAGAGCAAGTTACCAAACTAACGGCTGAAGATGGTTTTTATAAAAATGAAGCTGTAAAAATACTGCTACCCGAAGAGCTGCAAAAAGTAGATAAAACTCTTAGAAAAATGGGTATGAACGATCTTGCCGATGAAGGTATAAAGGTACTGAACCGTGCTGCCGAAGAAGCTGTAAAAGAGGCTACACCAATATTTGTAGATGCTATAACTAATATGAGTTTTAACGATGCTAAAAATATATTAGTAGGTGAAGATAACTCGGCAACACTATACCTCGAAAAAACAACAACTCAACCACTATATACAAAATTTAGTCCTGTAGTAAATGAATCGTTAGAAAAAGTAGGTGCTAATACCGTTTGGGAAACTATTATAACAAAATATAACAGTTTACCTTTTGTTAGTGATGTAAACCCAGACCTTACTGACTATGTTACCAATAAAGCTCTAGAAGGTGTTTTTACCATGATAGCAGTAGAAGAAAAGGATATAAGGACAAATTTATCGTCTAGAACTTCCGATTTGTTAAAAAAAGTATTTGCTTTACAGGATTAAACAAAAGCATTTATTTATGAAGAAAATATTTGGAGCTATAATAGCCATATCATTTACCCTTTCGAGCTGTGCCGAATTACAACAAGTAGCCTCTCAACTACCACAAGCATCAGGAATTCTGAGTAATGCCGATATCGCATCGGGGCTTAAAGAAGCTCTTGATAAAGGTATTGACAAACAAGTAGCTAAACTTACTAAAACTGATGGTTTTTATAAAAACCAAATGGTAAAAATACTATTGCCAGATGAATTGCAACAGGTAGATAAAACTTTACGTAAAATAGGGTTAAGTAAACTTGCTGATGAGGGATTAAAAGTAATGAATCGTGCTGCCGAAGATGCTGTAAAAGAAGCTACACCAATATTTGTATCGGCTGTTAAAAATATGACTTTTAATGATGCTAAAAATATACTTATGGGTGCTGATAATTCAGCGACAAATTACCTACAAAGTACAACATCATCACAATTATATACTAAATTTAATCCTGTTATAAAATCGTCTTTTGACAAAGTAGGAGCTGATAAAATATGGAGTAATATAATAGCTAAATATAATGCAGTCCCTTTTGTAGAAAAAGTAAACCCAGACCTTACTGATTATGTTACCAACAAAGCATTAGAAGGTGTTTTTACTATGATAGCGGTAGAAGAAAAGGATATACGTACTAATATTAACGAGAGAACATCTACGTTACTTAAAAAAGTATTTGCTTTGCAAGATTAATGCGCTTAAAAACTCATTATCAATAACATATAAATAACACACACTTAACAAATATGCGGAAATTAATCGTTTATTTTGCACTCAAATAGATGAGTTTTCTCAAAAGTTAGTTAGAGTTAGTTAGAAAAATGCCGATATAGTATTATATCGGCATTTTTATTATCTGTAAATCAGTATAGTTACTATAGCGAACCAAGGAATGCTAGTAGCGCTTCTCTATCAGATTTTTTCAACTTTTTAAAGGCTTTTTGAGTATTTTCTGCCTCACCTCCATGCCATAATATGGCTTCGGTAAGATTGCGTGCCCTACCATCGTGTAAGAAATTTGTATGCCCATTTACAAGCTCAGTAAGCCCTATACCCCATAAAGGTCGGGTTTTCCATTCTCTACCATCAGCCATATAATCAGGTCTATTATCTGCAAGTCCTTCTCCCATATCATGCACAAGCATATCTGTATAAGGATAAAATGTTTGGAACGAAATAGCCGAAATAGGACTATATCCTGTTTTTTGACGCGGTGTATGGCATGATGCACAACCAATACGTTCAAAAATAGCAGCACCTTGTTTTACCTGTACATTATCTATGCCTCTTGGTGCAGGCACGGCAAGCGTTTGGCAATATAAAACTACTTGGTCTAATATATCTGAAGATAGTTCAGGGTCATCGCCAAAACCATCGCTACCATTAGATTGCCCTTCGCCTGTTTCTGTATTATGTACTACATTAGTTATACCCATATCTTCTACATAAGCAGTAGCACATTGAGTTCTTATAGTTCCTGTATTAGCTTTCCAGCCAAAACGTCCTAATACTGTTTGTTGCATAAACTTATCCCAAACATAGTTTGCTTTACCAGATATACCATCGCCATTAGCATCGGCTATATCTTGCATTGCTACTATATCAGCTTCAGGTATAGCCTCTAGTAATCCTAACCCAA
This sequence comes from Flavobacterium arcticum, assembly GCF_003344925.1. Taxonomy (NCBI): domain Bacteria; kingdom Pseudomonadati; phylum Bacteroidota; class Flavobacteriia; order Flavobacteriales; family Flavobacteriaceae; genus Flavobacterium; species Flavobacterium arcticum. The sequence continues at coordinate 2,764,486 of NZ_CP031188.1, forward strand.
AAACAGGTGAACCTATTCTTGCCGAAAGCATTGTACCAGCAGGTACAGGTATATAAGTATCAAATAGTGAAAATTCAGGTTTGCGTAATGCTACAACTGTACCATCATCAAAAGTTTCTATAACTTCGGTAAAAGCTACATTATAGCTTGCTTCGGGCATGTAACCAAATATCGCTTGATTTTGTATTTGTCCTCCAAATCCCGGTACAGGGTTAGGTCCGCCATGTTCATCCATACCTGCTATACTAGAGCGTAACAATAAACCACTCCTGTTATTAAGCATATCAGGAAAAGCTGCTCTACCATCGCGCGGATGACATGATATACAAGACGAACTATTAAATATTGGCCCTAGCCCTTGATTGATAGTAGAAGGAGCTGTTACAAAAACAGATTCAAAATCTACATCGCCTAAAAGGTGCATTTCAAGATCAGTACTAGTAAGGTTTGGTGCAGGTGTTCTATAAGCATTACTGGTTACACTAAAAAGTGTAGTTTCGCCACCAGCATAAAGCCTTTCAGATAAGTCTACTACCTCAGTATAACTAGATGTATCATCATTTTGACAGGATACAAAACCTAAAATTAAAATCGGGAAAAGAATTTTTTTAATCATGTATAGAAAATGAAAAGAAGAATACCCTTACAAGTAAGGATATTCTTCGGTTTTTATAAACGTATATTTTATAAACTACAGGCTATTAACATAGGGCTTAAGGTTACCCTGAAGTACGGCTAAAAGTTCACTTACTCTTTGCTGCGCTACAGATACCGATTCTCTATTATTATAAATAGCATCAGTAAAAGTACCAGGTATATTTTCTATCGCTGTTATTGCAGCCGTTATTTTTGCTTTAATATCAGCATCAAGTGTAGGGTTAGTAAGTGCAACAATATCTGTAAGACCTGCTCCATCTACACCATTAAAATCGCCCATATATATGTTTTGAATACTACGGATGTTGTTTGCAAAATCAAGTTTTGAGTTATTACTAAAACGAGACTCTTCAAACTGAGCATTTGGTGTACCACCTTCAGAGTTTAAAGGGTCTTCAATTTTACCATTAGCTACCTCATCAGATATTATAATAATTCCTTCTATAACTTCTTCAAGTGCTGCTTTTTGTGAAGGGTAAAGGTTACTACTTACACCTGCATTGATAAAGTTTGATCCAAAGTTACCACCATCTGCTTTCCATCCATCATATAATGTTTGGGTATTACTTTGCAAGTCGGCTGCAGCAGCTACAAGATACTCTAATTGTCTCTCTGTCATTTGCTCAACTGTTTTATCACCGTTTTCACCCCATAATAAAAACTCAATAAGGTGAAAACCTCTTGCTTCATTATTAGTTGCAATAACTTCTGGTGTTATAGGCTGACCACTATTAAGTATAGCGTTCATAGAGCTAACATCTACAGGCCATGTATCCATTGCTGGGTCTATACCTCCTGTATCTACAGGACCATAAAGAAACCCCTCTGACTCTTCCCATGGTGCACGTGTAGCACTCCATGCTGTTCTTGCAGCATTAAAATTTTCTTCAGTAGTCTCAGTAGAAAGTGTGCTTACAGCTGTTCTTAATGCTAGTGCTTTTTCATTAAGATCATTGTATGTTGCTGTAATTACATCTGTTGTTAAGTCTGTTAAAACCTCTGTATAAAGTACTCCATTAGTATTAGTATCTGCTGAATCATCGTTATTACTACAACCAATAAATGTTGTAGATGCCATTGCTAAAAGACTAAGGCTGAATATTCTTTTTTTCATAATATGAATTATATATAGTGTTAATTAATTTTAAATCTTAAAATGAGAAACCTATTCCCGCAGAGAAAGTGTTCTCTTTTTGTTTTTCACCTGTGTTTAATGAGGTAACAGGATCTATTTGATCAGAACCCAATGTACGGTTCTGGTAATGTGCTTTAAATACTATTCCTGGTGTTACAAACCAGTTGAAACCTCCCATTACTGCACTACGTTCCCAGCGTGGTTTTTTTACAACACTACCCTCTACTTCATACATTGTATCATAATAGTCATAACGTACAAACGGATATACTTTTTGTGTGGCGTTAGGTTTTATAAAGTGTAATACTTCATACCCACCCTCAAATGAAAAACCAAGTACATTTTTACCTACTGGCGTACGTTTTACTCCAAGATTGTTAGAAAGTGTAGCATTTTTTCGAGAAACGATATTAGAGTTTTCTAAATTACCCCAAAGTACTACCGAGTTAAATCGTAAATTATCTTCGTTATAAGTTATATGCCCTTCAAACATGGTAACATAAGCACTCTCTTCCATATCTGGTTTAGGTCGGTTGGCTGCTGCATCATTAATATAAGCCGAAAGCCCTACAAATGTATTTTTATGTGTACCAAACTTATAATCTAGTCGTCCTGTAAGTGCTATAGAGTTACCATTCACCATATCAAAACGAGTTTGATAACCATTTTTTATCCATCCTCTTGAGCTAAAACCTGATGCGTCAAGACCATTAGTTACTGATAGTTCATATTTAAATCTTTTTGCAAAAGTCCCGTAAAACTGTACTCCTACTTCATACCAACCTAATGGTAGTATTTCATTTTCCATCTCTTGACGGTGCGTAGTAAAATAGTATATAGGTCTATCAAGGTTTTGTGCTAAGTTGAAGTGTAATTTCATTCTACCAACTTTTGCATTAAAATATGGCTTAATCTTGAAGTCAATATGAATCTGCTCTATCTTCACATCTCCACCAGCTTCTACTTCTTGCTCATATTCCCCAAACTCTTCTTGATTATCTAGCGCTATAGTAGAACCCGTACCGCCATGCTCAAACTCTATCTCTGATTTAAATGATATCTTGTCATTAAAAATATAGCCTAAGTATAAATTTAAACGCTCAGCATCAAATTTATCTCTTATACTAGGGTCAGTATCATATTTTGTGTAATTATAGTAATTTACTACACCATAACCACTTAATGTAAAATTACTCCAGTTAATAAGTGTTTTATTATCATCAATTAATTCTTGCTTTAACTCTTCACGAAGTTCTTTTTTAACTTCTTGTTTCAACTGCTCTAATTGTAGTGAATCTATCTGTGCGTATGAACAAAAATTTACTACCAAGACTAAAACAAAAGTCGCTATTAATTTAAATTTCATCCCTGTTTTTTAATTTCGTGCAAATCTAAACTGTTTTTTTATTTTTAACAAATCTAAATAAGGTTTTATTTTAACATTTTTTTATTAAGGGATGTTATTAAAACAACAAACACTTTTAACCGACTAAAAAACTCATATAAAAGACTGATATTTAAAATTTTAACAAGAGTAAAACACATTAATAGACATCTACAAACAATCCATTAATACTTCAAAATCTCTCCATACTATCGTGATAGTATATAAACTTGAATGTATTATTGAGTAGAATAAACTATGAAAACATTGAGCCTTATAAGCAATATATTGAATTGATATAAATTGTAACCTATTCTAACCTTTGCTGTAGTTGCTTGAAATACGGAAAAGCTTTTACCATACGGCTACCATACCAAGAAAACATTTCACCATCTACAAACACCGTTTTAGCATGGTGCGTAAATCGCCCTATTTCAAAAGCATCCTCTTCTTTAAAAGGATATGGTTCTGACGAAAGGAATACTACATCTGGGTCACCCTGTATACGTATCTTTTGAATAATAATCTCAGGGTACCTACCCCTATCTTCATAAATATTAGTAAAGTTATTTAGCTTTAGCATTTCATTTATGAAGTTATCGCCTCCTGCTGCCATATAAGGGTTTTTCCAAATAAAATAAGCTGCTTTTTGCACCTCTCTATCTTGCATAAAAATTTTAAAGTCAGCTAATGCAAAGTTTATTTTATCAATCCACTGTTGCGCTTGAGTACGCACAGCAAATAGTTGCCCAAGTTGAGTAATCATATCAAGGTTATCCTGTATTGTTATAATATTACTAACCCATACAGGTGCTATCTCTTGTAATGCTGTTACTATTTCTTCGGTATTCTCTTCCTTATTAGCAATAATAATATCAGGCTTTAGCAACTTTATTTTTTCAATATGTACTTTTTTAGTCCCTCCTATTATTTTTTTAGTCGATTTAAGATGATATGGATGTACACAAAATTTTGTGACTCCTACAATCCTGTCCTCTAAACCAAGATCAAATAACAACTCTGTTTGCGACGGCACTAATGATACAATACGTTGTGGCACAGCATCAAGTGTTATAGTATTACCTATTTGGTCGGTATATGTTTTCATGATAATAATTACAAAGTAAAATTACGAAAGTAACTGTGCCATTTGTTCTTGTATTTTTAAAGCCTCTTCGCGTGCTTTCTCGGCAAAACCCTCTTTGTTAGAAGCATAAATAATACCACGTGATGAGTTTATTAAAAGTCCTACCTTATCGTTCATACCATATTTACAAACCTCTTGCAGGCTTCCTCCTTGTGCGCCAACACCAGGTACAAGTAAAAAATTATCGGGTACTATTTTTCTTATTTCTTTAAAATATTCTGCTTTGGTAGCCCCAACTACATACATAAGGTTTTCGCTATTCTCCCATGTTTGCGATGTTTTTAGTACTGTTTTGTACAATTCGTCATCATCTGTTTTTTGTATCTGAAAATCGAAAGCTCCTTCATTCGACGTTAAGGCAAGCAATATGGTAAACTTATCTTTTACCGCTAAAAAAGGCGATACACTATCTTTCCCCATATATGGCGCAACCGTCACCGAATCGAAATTCATATCCTGTAAAAATGCCTTAGCATACATAGCCGATGTATTCCCAATATCGCCACGCTTAGCATCGGCAATGGTAAATACTTCGGGGTGCTTTTGATTTAAGTAGTCAATTGTTTTTTCTAAAGAATGCCAACCTTTCAACCCGTGGGCTTCATAAAAGGCAGTATTAGGCTTATAAGACACAGCCAAATCGTGGGTAGCATCTATAATAGCTTTATTAAATTCAAATATAGGGTCTTCCGTTGCCAGCAAGTGCTTTGGTATGCGCTCCATATCGGTATCAAGCCCTATACACAAGAAAGATTTTTTTTGTTGTATTTGATTATATAGTTGTTCTGTTGTCATGCTAATATTGTAGTTATTTATATTTTGCAAAAGTAAACAATGTGTGTTGTATTTCGAAACATAACATAAGTGTTATAAAAAATCCCGCCAATTGGCGGGATTTTTTATATTTTTAGAAAACTTCGCTTTCTTTTAGTTTCTCTGTATTGTTTACGAGTTGCAACTCCTCAACAATTTTTTGAATATTACCATTCATAACACCATCAAGGTCATATAATGTTAATCCTATTCTGTGTTCAGTAACACGTCCTTGTGGGTAGTTATACGTACGGATTTTAGCCGAACGGTCACCACTACTCACCTGAGATGTACGCTTGGCAGCATCTGCTTCTTGCTTTTTAGCAAGTTCCATCTCATACAGTCGAGAACGTAGTACTTGTAATGCTTTATCTTTATTTTTATGTTGCGACTTCTGGTCTTGACACTGTGCTACTAATCCTGTAGGAACGTGTGTTAAACGTACCGCCGATTTAGTAGTATTTACGGATTGTCCTCCAGGTCCTGATGAACAGAAGAAATCGACACGAACATCGTTCATATCAATTTGTACATCAAAATCTTCTGCTTCTGGCAATACCATAACAGTCGCTGCCGATGTATGCACACGCCCTTGTGTTTCGGTTTGTGGTACACGTTGTACACGGTGTACGCCTGCTTCAAACTTTAGTGTGCCATATACATCTTCTCCAGTAACATCAAAAATAACCTCTTTAAAACCACCCGATGTACCTTCGTTCATATCAACTACACTAGTTCTCCAACCTCTTCCCTCGCAGTATTTAGTGTACATCCTGAACAAATCGCCTGCAAATATACTAGCTTCGTCGCCACCAGCTCCGGCACGTATCTCTACCATTACATTTTTAGCGTCTTCAGGATCTTTAGGTATCAACATAAACTTGATTTCTTCTTCAAGTTTTGGTAGTCTATCTTTTGCTTCTTCGAGTTGCATTTTTGCCATTTCGGTCATTTCTGCATCCCTACCATCAGCTATAATTTCGTTTGCCTCTTTTATATTATCAGTAAGCGCTACATACTCATCACGCTTTTCTACTAATGCTTTTAGGTCTTTATACTCTTTATTTAACTGCACATAGCGTTTCTGGTCAGATATAATATCTGGTTGAATTATAAGGTCGGATACCTCATCAAAACGCTGCTTTATATATTGTAATCTATCTAACATACTGTTTCTATCCTATTTTTTAGCCGTGCAAAATTACGTAAAAAATCAATACCAAAATACTGTTGCCTTTTTAGTTGCAATTATTGCAATAACCCGTAACCCAACCTGTAGTATTTTCTTGTACATATCCTTTTGGTAAATTTACAATAACGGGCTGTGGCAAACACTCTACTTTTTGGCATTCAACACATCTAAAATGGAAATGTTCGTGGTTATGGCTATCTTCTTTACAGTCTAAACATAACGCAAAATAATATTTACCTTCATCAGATAATATACGGTGGGTAATACCATCTTCACAAAAACTATTAAGCACACGGTATATAGTAACCCTATCCATTTTCTCAGTAATCTGAGCTTCTATCATTTCTTGACTTAGTGCTGTACCTGATGATTTAAGCAATTCTATTACAGCTTTTTTTGCGGGCGTCGATCTTCTTTTCATTTCACTAATGCAATTGTATTGCAATAATACTAATTTTATTTATATTTGCCTAACTATTCAGCATCTAATCTAATAAAAATTAAGCAATAAGTCTATGGAAAATAAATATGAAGTAATAATAGTTGGTGGCAGCTATGCAGGGTTATCAGCAGCAATGGCATTAGGGCGTGCATCTCGAAAAACTCTAATAATAGATAGTGGTAAACCATGCAACAGGAAAACACCACATTCGCACAACTTTATAACTCATGATGGCGAAACACCTGCTGCTATTGCCAAAAAAGCAAAAGATCAGGTTTTAAAATATCCTACAGTACAGTTTGTTAATGATAAAGCCATTGACGTTAAACGAATTGAGAATGGTTTTATAATTACTACTGAAAACAATAATGCTTATCAATCGAAAAAAATATTATTTGCTACAGGAGTATATGACATAATGCCAAATATTGATGGATTTTCAGAATGTTGGGGAATATCAGTAATACATTGCCCTTATTGTCATGGTTATGAAGTAAAGGGACAAAAAACAGCTATACTAGCCAATGGCGATGTAGCCTATCATTATTCGATGTTATTACAGCAATGGACAAAAGATATGACGATTTTAACCAATGGAAAAGCTGAATTTAATGATGAGCAATTAACAAAACTAAAAAACAATAATATATCAATTATAGAAAGTACTGTAGCGCAATTGATACACAAACAAGGACAACTAGAGTGTGTTGTATTTAGTGATGGGACTAGCCACAACTTCCCTGTAATGTATGCTCGCCCTGAATTTAAACAGCATTGCGACATTACCGAAAAAATGAATTTACTTAATGATACTGGCTTTATTAACGTGGATGAAATGCACCATACCGGTGCAGAAGGATTGTATGCTGCAGGCGATTGTACTACACCTATGCGTTCGGTAGCAACAGCAGTAGCTTCGGGCATGAAGGCAGGGGCTGTTATTAATAACGATATGGCACTAGAAACATTTTAGAAGTAGACTATTTGTATTTTGTGTAATATTGTTACATGGAATACAAAACCTATATGCCCTGTAAAGAACTCGCTAAGCAAGTAAAACTTTATTGGAGTCTTGAAACCAAAGATAATGATGCTTCGCATGAACGTGAGCGTATTTTTCCCGATGGTTGTATAGAGCTTATTTTCAACTATGGTGACAGATTCAAAAAATATGAGACCAATGGCGAATTTCATTTACAACCTTACAATTTTATTCACGGGCAGTTAAAAACATATTTTGAGTTACAGGCTACTGGCAAAATCGGTATTTTTAGTGCTCGTTTTCACCCAGCAGGGTTACAACCTTTTATTAATTTTAATGTAGATAGTTTTACTGACAGTACCTTAACCGTTAGTGAGGTTTGGGAACAGGGAGGAGAAATACTAGCAATCGAGATGCTATATTGTGCTACGCACAAAGAACGAATTAAAACGCTAGAAAACTTCTTGATAAACAAAAAACAGATTTTAAAAATTGATAACACTCCTGTAGAACACTGCGTTAATAGCATACTAAAAACAATAGGAGCTATAACTATCGAAAGCTTATCAGTAGAACTGAGTATTAGTAAACGACAACTAGAAAGACGGTTTATAGCAGCCGTAGGCATTTCGCCAAAATTATTAGCGCGCATAGTACGATTTCAGCATGTACTTCAATTAATAGAAAGTAAAACCTTTAAAAGTTTTACAACAGTAGCCTATGAAGGTGGCTTTTATGATCAGGCACATTTTATTAAGGACTTTAAAGATTTCACAGGATTAAACCCAAAAAAATATTTCTCTGAAAATCTAGAAATGGTAAAACATTTTAGCTTTGATGAGTAATGACGTTTTTTTACAATTTTATAATTACCTCATCTCCCATCTTTGCAGTATAAAAAACATCTAATCATGAAAACAAAAATACTTTTATGTGCTGCTATATTATGCAGTACTATAGCTTGCAAAAACAAAAAAGAAGATGCATCTGCTAAAACTTATAAGCAAATAAAAAAAGTAAGTTGGCTAATTGGTAATTGGGGCGCTACATCTAATCAAGGTACTCTAATAGAGAATTGGCAAAAAACAAATGACTCTGTTTATAATGGGCAAAGCTTTTTTATAATTGAAAATGATACTGTTTTTGCCGAACATATAGCACTAGAAGAAGTAAACGGAAAACTAACCTATATTGTAAATGTATCAGGGCAAAATAATAATAAACCTGTAAGATTTGAAATGACTTCTATAACTAACAATCAAATTATTTTTGAAAATCCTGAACATGACTTCCCTACTAAAATAATATATAACAACGTGACTAACGACTCGTTAGTCGCAGAGATATCAGGCATAAAAAATGGAAAGCCTAATTCACAAAAGTTTACTATGGCTAGACAGTAATAGTTTTATATCTTGGCGGTATAAAAATAAAACTTGTGGAAATAATAGCAGACGAAACATTTGCCAAAATAGATTATACTACCCAAAAACTTGAAAGAGCAGAATATGAAAATTGTACCTTTATAAATTGCGATTTTTCGAATGCAGATATTAATCAAATACAATTCAATGAATGTCATTTCGAAAATTGTAACCTTAGTATGGCGCAGACTGGGCATACTTCTTTTAGAGAAGTAACTTTCAAAAAATGTAAAATGCTAGGGGTAAACTTTAGTAATTGTGATACATTTTTACTCTCTTTCGCTTTTGATGATTGTGTTTTAGACCTTGCTTCTTTTTATGGCTTAAAGCTAAAAAACACCCAGTTTATAAACTGTAATCTTAAAGAAGTAGATTTTACCGAAGCTACATTAAATAACGCAGTATTTGATGGTAGTAATCTTGTACAAGCTGTTTTTGGGAATACTAATTTAGAGAAATCAGATTTTCGTACAGCTATTAATTATTCTATAGACCCCGAAATAAACCGTATTAAAAAAGCTAAATTCTCTTTGCCTGCTATTACAGGGTTATTAGATAAATACAACATTGATATACAATAAAAAAACAGCCACACTTCAATACATTTTAGTGTGGCTGCCTTTATAATATATCATTACTAATTTTAGTTCTTAGCAGGAATATTCTCTAATATCTCTAATACAAATTTCCAGTATTTTTGAGCAGAAGATATACTTGCTCTCTCGTCAGGACTATGCGCTCCTTTTATGGTTGGTCCAAAAGATATCATATCCATATCTGGGTAATGTGTACCTAATAATCCACACTCTAAACCAGCATGACAAGCAACCACAGCAGGTTTTTCACCATTTTGTTTCTCGTATATGGCCGTAAGCACGTCTAGTATTTCAGAGTTTACGTTAGGTGTCCAGCCAGGGTATGAACCTGATAAAGTAACCTCGCAACCTATCAACTCAAATGCCGAGCGTAAAGCATTGGCTAAATCAAATTTAGAAGTTTCAACAGAAGAACGTGTTAAACAACCCACGTGTATTTTACCTTCTTTTACTGTAACTTTTGCAATATTGTTTGATGTTTCTACTAGGTCTTCCATATCAGCACTCATGCGGTATACACCATTATGTGCAGTATATAAAGCACGTACAAGCCCTTCTTGAACGCCAAGCTCCATAACTTTAGCAGGTAAATCTGTTTTCTCTATAACAACCTCTAGGTTAGGTTCCATAGTACTAAACTCTTCCTTGATATCTTCTACAGTTTCTTGCATATCAAAGACAAAAGCCTCATCAAATATCTCTGAAATAATAACTTTTGCAAAGCTCTCACGAGGGATAGCATTACGAAGGCTACCACCATTAATTTCAGCTATTTGTAATCCGAAATTTTCAAAACCGTCAAATAATAAACGGTTCATTATTTTATTGGCATTACCTAAGCCTTTGTCAATATCCATCCCCGAGTGCCCTCCATTAAGTCCTTTTATAGTTATGGTATAACCTATAGAGTTTTCAGGAACTTCTTCTTCATTATACTCACGTGTTGCAGTTACATCTACGCCACCAGCACAACCTATATCAATTTCATCATCTTCTTCTGTATCTAGGTTTAAAAGAATTTCGCCTTCAAGCAATCCGCCTTTAAGCCCCATAGCACCCGTCATTCCTGTTTCTTCATCTATGGTAAATAGCGCTTCTATTGCAGGGTGTTTAATATCTGTACTTTCTAGTATTGCCATAATAGTTGCAACACCTAGTCCGTTATCTGCACCTAGCGTAGTCCCATTAGCACGTACCCAGTCGCCATCTACATACATTTCGATACCTTGTGTATCAAAATCAAAGTCGGTAGCCGAGTTTTTTTGATGCACCATATCAAGGTGACTTTGCATTACTATCATTTTCCTGTCTTCCATACCTTGGGTAGCAGGTTTTTTAATAATAACATTACCTACTTCGTCTATTACTACAGGTAGGCTTAATTTTTCGCCAAAATCTTTCATAAAGGCTATTACACGCTCTTCTTTTTTAGAAGGTCGTGGTACTGCATTAAGATCGGCAAATTTATTCCAAAGTGCTTTTGGCTCAAGGTTTCTAATCGCTTCGTTCATTAGTTTATTTTTTTATTGCGAAACAAAGGTAAGAGTATGCAATAACGTGACAAAGTAAAGATTAAAGTTTAAATAATACAGGAAACCACCCATAATGCAATACAGGAAATAAATATCCATAATAACAAACCCTGTATTAATGGCTTAACCCCTACTGTTTTTATCACTTTTAATGATAAACTACAACCTATAAGAAATAAAGTAAGTGTTAATCCTGCTTTAGCAGTCACTACTAAATAAGGGCTTACTAACTGTATAACGGGAATATAAGTATTTGTAATCATAGCTAGTACAAAAAGCCCAATAAAATAAGGAATCTTTACTTTAGTATCACGGTTCTTAAATAGAAATGTAGAAAGGAATGCCAATGGTATAATCCAAAGCGCACGGGCAAGTTTTACTGTAGTGGCTACTTGTAATGCTTCATCTCCATAACTACCTGATGCTCCTACTACCGAACTGGTGTCGTGTATAGCTATAGCACACCAGAGCCCAAATTGCTGTTGGGAGAGTTGCAACCAATGCCCAATAACAGGAAAAACTAATAATGCTATAGCGTTTAAAATAAATACCACACCCAGCGCTACAGATATTTGATGTTCTTTAGCTTTTATTACTGGAGATATAGCTGCTATAGCACTTCCGCCACAAATAGCAGTTCCCGATGAGATGAGATAAGAAGTCTTCTTTTCTACTTTTAATAATTTGCCTAACAGAAAACCAAAAACCATTGTACTAATTATAGAAATAATAGTAAAAATAATCCCTTCTTTTCCTGCTTTTATTGCTGATGTGGCGTTCATTCCAAACCCTAACCCTACCACAGATGCCTTTAGTAAAAAATGGATTGCTTTACCGTTATATTCTAGAAAAGGATGCCCTATAAACCACGCTACTAAAACCCCTAAAATCAACGCCAAAGGTGGTGATACAAAAGATGTGAGACATAAAAACACTAGAACAATAAAAAGTATTTTCGCTAACTTTTCATTTTTATTAATTATTTGCATAGTTATAATTATTAATTATTTTACTACGCAAATTTCCTAATAAATACGTGCGCTATTAAATCATTTATTCCTATTACCGATTACCTGAAGTTATAGCTAAATGCAAAATCGGCAAATAATTCTGAAAGACCTCCTTCCTGTCCTTTTTTTTGAATAAAATAAAAATAACGCTCGATACTTAGTCCATTAACATCAATAATAGAAAAACGATTTTGTTGTAGTTCATGAAAAATAGAATGAACAGATAAAAAAGCCGCTACATCAGCATTTTGTATATATAGCTTCATACTCTCTGTACTGCCTAACTGCATTTCTATATTCAGATCAGAAAGACTTATTCCCTTTGGTTTTAGCGCATGCGATAATACTTCTAGCGTACCCGACCCTGGTTCCCGAAGCAATAAGGGCTGTTTTACTAACTCATTAATTGTAATAGCCTGTTTTCGGACTAAAGGGTGTCCTGCCTTAACTACCAAAACGAGTTCATCTTTTATAAAACGAGTATATTTAAATAAATTATTCTTAGTATGTCCTTCTATTACTCCTAAATCAATAGTGTCAGCTGCCAAAGCTTGCTCAACCTGTTCTGTATTACTAATTCCCATTTCTAAACGTATATCAGCATAGCGTTTATTAAACTGTGCCAAAATACTTGGTAATACATATTGTGCAATAGTAGTACTCGCTCCTATTCGAAACATTCCACTATATCTATGAGATAACGAAGCCATCTCATAATCCATATCACGATAGGCAGCAAATATTTTGGTAGCGTGTTGCAGTAAAAGCTCTCCTGCGGGAGTAAGTGATATTCTAGATCCGTTTCTTTCGAATAATTTTACTCCAAACTGTTTCTCTAATTCATGTATGTGCTTTGTTACCGCTGGTTGAGTTATAAACAGCTCTGCGGCAGCTTTAGTAAAATTTAGCCTTTTGGCTACCGTATAAAATACTTTTAGTCGAAAATCAGACATAAACTATAAAGTTTCAATACAAAAATACTACTTATATTTACAATCACTATTGATTTATCCGATGAAGAAAAAGAAAATACTAACGCTGTTTTTTATAGCACAGATTATAATTGTAAACATTCTCTCTTTATTCCCTGATTTTGTAGAAAAGTATTATAGTAACGGGCTCTACCCTTATATCGCTGCTACATCGAGAGCCATATTTGGTATTTTCGGGTTCTCTATAGGCGATATTATATATGGTATTGTTATTATTATGATAATACGTTGGCTATGGCGCAAACGAAAAACATGGCGCAAACAATGGAAAGTTAACTTACTTACCGTAGGTAGTGGCCTATCTATATTTTATTTTTTATTCTATTTTTTATGGGCTGTAAATTATCATAGAGTGCCATTAAACGAAAAAATGGGTATTGACAAGAAATATACACCCGAAGAATTAATTTCTTTTACAAAAAAACTTATCGATAAGACTAATGCTTTACAGCTACAAATAATGCATAATGATAGCTTAAAAGTTGTAACTCCCTACTCTGTTGAAGAGATATATACATTATCACCCAACGGATATAAAGAACTCTCAAAACAGTTTTCTTATTTCAATTTTAAAAGAGAGAGCCTTAAATCATCTTTAATAAGTACACCTTTATCCTATATGGGGTTTGGGGGTTATTTAAATCCTTTTACTAACGAGGCTCAAGTAAACTATAACTTACCTTTATATAACCTACCCACAACATCTTGCCACGAAATGTCGCATCAGCTAGGGTATGCTTCAGAGAGTGAAGCTAATTTTATAGGTTTTATGACCTCAATAAAAAATAAAGATATTTATTTTCAATATTCGGGCTATTCGTTTGCATTAAAATACTGCCTACGTAGTATCAAGAAAATTGATGAGGATAAAATGGAAAGCCTTTTACCTCTCATTAATAAAGGGGTGCTACTAAATTTTGAAGAAAGTGACCATTTTAGAGAGCAATATCAATCATTCATAGAAACTTTCTTTAAATACTTTTATGATAATTACCTTAAGCTAAATCATCAAAAAGACGGACTGGAAACCTACAGTAAGTTTGTGGGATTACTAGTAAATTATTATTCTGATAAAGATTTATAAAAAACAGTTGTAACATTTTACAACTTTAGTACACTTATGCAGTATGGACTCAGTAATGGAGAAATCTTTCGTACAGCAACTTCAGGAAAATCAAAACCTGATACATAAAATATGTAGGCTCTACACTAATGGTGAAGATGCTCACAAAGACCTTTTCCAAGAAATCACCATACAACTCTGGAAAGCCTATCCAAAATTTAGAGGCGACTCTAAGTTTACCACTTGGGCATATCGCGTAGGGCTTAACACCGCTATTACACTATACCGAAAGAAGAGTCGAACGGTAAATACTATAGAATTTGACAACACGCTACACAAAATAAACCAAGAAGAATATAATTATGAAGAGGAAGAGCATTTAAGACTGCTATATCAAGCTGTACAACAGCTAAACGATATAGACAAGGCATTAGTGTTTATGTACTTGGAAGATAAAGACTATAGTGAAATTGCCGAAACCTTAGGTATTAGCGAAGTTAATGCTAGGGTAAAAATGAACAGAATAAAAGGGAAATTGAAAAAAATATTAAATCCGTAACAGGACTATGGAACCATTAGATAAATTAAAAAACGACTGGAAGAAAAACGGAGGTAAGTATCCTAAATTTTCTGAAAAAGAAATTTATGCCATGCTACATAAAGGTTCATCATCTATTGTAAAGTGGATACTCATAATCAGTATTCTTGAATTTATATTCTGGATAGGACTTTCGTTTTTAATGAAAGACAGTCAAGGATCGCAAAGAATTAACAATATGCATATTGATTACATTACTATACCTATGACAATATTGAGTTATGGTATAATAATTTATTTTGCCGTTGTTTTTTATCTCAATTACAAAAAGATAAATGCTACCGATAATGCCAAGACACTTATGGTAAATATATTAAAAACAAGAAAAGCAGTATCTAATTATATTTTTATAAACTTAGCCTATATGATGATAGGCTCATTATTAATACTTGTTTTATTCTTTTATTACGATCCTAGTCTTATTAATGCGCTACACCAGTCTGAAGAAAATGGAGACACAATGAAATTCTATCTAGTATACTTTGGACTTACAATTCTCCTTTTAGGAGTATTCATATTCATAGTATGGTTACTTTATAAACTAATATATGGTACACTCCTTAAGCGTTTGAAAAGAAATTATAACGAACTAAAAAAACTAGACTTTTAAATAAAAACATTATGCTGAAATTAATAATTACAGGAGTTACTCTTTTAGTAACAGTACTTGGATTTTCACAAAAAACAGAAAATAGTTTACTCTGGAAAATATCTGGTAATGGGCTTAGTGAGCCATCTTATTTATATGGCACTATACATATAACCTGCGATGCTACATTGGATAATAATGTACTTGCAGCACTAGATGCTACCCAGCAACTTTATCTTGAAATAGATATGGACGACCCTACAATGCAAACAAAAATGATGGGCGACATGATGATGAAAGATGGTAAAAAAATGAGTCAACTAGTAAGTGTCGAAGATTTTGATGCGATAGATAAGCTGCTGACAAAAAATGTAGGAATGTCGGCAAAAATGGTAGATAATTTTAAACCTATGATGATAAGCATGATGCTACTACCAAAAATGATAGATTGCCCTATGCAATCTATAGAAGGAGAGCTAATGAAAGTTACTGCCGAACAAGGCGAAGAGATATACGGACTAGAAACAGTAGCGGCACAAATGGCTATATTTGATGCTATTCCCTATGAAGAACAAATAGAAGAGCTAGTAAAAAGCGCTAAAGATGATATGGCTGCAGATAAAGAGAAATACAAGCGAATGCTAGCCATATACAACAGCAAAGACTTAAATGCTATTATGGCATTTATGAAAGAAGAAGAAAATAAAATGTATGACGACCACAGCGATATAATGTTAGACAACCGAAATAAAAACTGGATTGCTAAAATAGAGGAAGCTGCCAAAACCACACCAACCTTTTTTGGCGTAGGTGCAGCGCACCTACCAGGCGAAAACGGTGTTATAAATCTATTGCGAAAAAAAGGTTATAAAGTAGAGGCTATAAAATAATTTTTATCTTTATAGCTGTTCAAAAAATATAAAATATAAAATATCTAATAACTTATCACTATATACTGCTATGTAGTCATTAAGTCCTAAAAACACTATAATGAAATACTGTTTTTCTGTTCTTTTCCTAGTTAGTTCATTTACACTATTTTCTCAAAATGAAACTGTTAACGATAGTATTAAAGAGATGAATACCGAACTAGATGTATTAGTACTAGAAAAAAAGAAACAAGCAGTAGAACGTAAAGCTGACAGAACCATCTTCGATTTTTCTGAACAAGCCTATTTAAACTCAGGATCTTTACTTGAAGGACTTAAAAAACTACCAGGACTCATAATCTCAGATGTAGCAGGAATGTTATATCAGGGAAAGCAACTACAGGTATATATGGACGGACGTCCGTTGAATATCTACTCTAACGAACTTAATACTTATTTAGAAGGGTTGCCTGCCAATGCTATAGAAAAAGTAGAAATCATTACAAACCCAGGAGCAGAATTTCCAGCTACGTCAGGCGGTGCTATTATTAATATCATCTCTTCTAAAAAGGCAAAAAAATATTTAAGCGCTACTTATTCTAACGGGTACAGTTATACAAATTATGATAAATCAAGACACCGGTTTAATAATAGTCTTACCCTAAGTGCAGCAAATAAATTATTTAGCTGGCAAATACAGGCTGGACAAAGCTATACCGAAAGTTATCGTAAAAGTAAATTTACTAGTACTGATGCAATACTTTCGGAAAATTATTCTGATAGAACTAATCGTTTTTATTATTTAAAGACAGGATTAAAATTTGATTTTAGAAAAGACCGCTTATTAGTTAACTACGACATCAATACAAACAATAATCGTACTGATGTAGATGCTAGTGGTTCGGGTTTTACCTCAAATGATAAAAGTAAATCAAAAGGCTACTATCATGATGTAATGCTTACCTATCAAAAACGTTTTGATGACCCTTTTAAAAAATTAAACTTTCGTTTCAATTATAATAATAACGATAGCGACTTTAACCTAAATTCTAGAATTAACCAGAATCCTGTTTTAGACAATAATAGCAATCAAGACTTCTATCAATTTAAAACAGATTATTCTCAACAAATAGATTTCTTAGATAATACAAAAATTAGTGCTGGAGCATTAGCCGATCGTTTAGATTTTGATGCAACAAGTTTTAATATAAAAAACCTAGAGTATACAAGAACATCTTTAGCTGCCTATACTGAAGTGCAAGCACTCTACAAGCAATTTGAATTTATAGTGGGTGGACGATTAGAATCGTATGACATTGAGGGAAATACCGATACAGATAATTTGATTCCTTTCAATCAGACTCGCTTTTTTCCTAACGCAACAATTCAGTACAAGCTGACATCACAAATTTATTTTAAGACAAACTATAATAAGAAAATAAGCTTACCTAACACTGCTTCACTAAACCCTAATAATACACGCTACCAAAACCCTAATATAGGATACTTTGGTAATCCGAACCTAGAACCAACCATTTTCAATAATTATGAAATTGAAGTAAATGCTTATGAATATTTCTTTATAGGATACTCTATAACCAATGCTAACAATCAAATTACTGATAGAGTAATCAGTACTGAAAATGGTGCTGCCAGTATTTCTGAAAATATACCTGATGCTACTATCCGTAATTTTAATTTTGGTATTCCTATCCCTTATATGCTTTTTACAAAGGGACTTAAAAAAACGCTACAATTCGATTTTAACCCTGACGAGATTAACTTCTTATATGTATATGTAGGAAATCAAATGCATAATATACCAAACGTTGACACAAAAAGCATTTGGAATATAAACTTGATGTCGCAAATTATTTTACCTAAAAAAATTAAGTTTGTAGCAAGTTACAATACTAGTAATGTAGGAGGGAATCACTATTACTATAAATCGGAAAGACCAATTAATGAA
Organism: Flavobacterium arcticum; assembly: GCF_003344925.1. Lineage (NCBI taxonomy): Bacteria > Pseudomonadati > Bacteroidota > Flavobacteriia > Flavobacteriales > Flavobacteriaceae > Flavobacterium > Flavobacterium arcticum. Next base: position 2,782,880 of record NZ_CP031188.1, read on the forward strand.
CGCCTAGACTTAACATTTTCTAAGAAATTCTTATCCGATAATTTATCAGTTTCGCTGTATGTAAATGATATACTCAATACCAATAAACAAAAATTTAGTATTGTAGAAACTGACTTTATATATAATAGTAGTTACGATTCTAGAAGAGTCGGTTTTTCATTAAGCTACAAAATACCTTCTAAAAATAAATTAGCAAAAGAAGAAGGCAATATCTTAAACGATGATATAAAACAAGGAGAAAACAGTATTGGAAACTAAAAAAGCGAGGCATTTGCCTCGCTTTTCATTTTACAATAAAAAATAAAACTTAATTCTTTAAAACTTTTGTTGATGTTACTTTGCCATCATTCGTTTCAACGGAAAGTACATAAATACCTTTAGATACTGAACTGATATCAATAGTATTTGTTTTAGCACTACCGTTTGGCATAGCCTGTAGTATCAATTTACCGTCTATGGCATATAAACTTACTTTAGTTATAACAACATCCTGAACAGTTACTATATTAAGTTCGTTTAGAACTGGGTTAGGATATACTATAAATCCTTTATCTAAACTATTATTAATTTCTTCTAGATTATTCTCGACTTTATCTTCATTATTAGGATTCGCAGGTCGTGCTGCAAAATTACCAGAACAACCTTCGATATAAAATCTATCTATGGTTCCATACAAGGCTTCAAATCCATCTTCAAGCACCACTTCTGTTCCAGCATGGTATATTGCGGAACCTGTTCCTGTTATAGAATTACTTGCATATATACAAATTTCAGCCTCTTCTTCATCAATCATACCTGTTCCTACAGGTGTTATAATATCAGGGCACTCAAGGCAGCATGGTTCATCACAAATATTATCTATATAAGCAGTATGAAAACCTACATTTTCAGTATCATCAGCTACAATAAACTGAAGTCTTGCCCTCGCTGTTAAAGTAGTATCAATTCCAAATTCAAGACATTGCCACCCACTATATAAAAAATCTGATGCAGATGTACCTGTACTCTGAAAATCAGGATCATTTACTTCAATTATAACGCAAAAGGTATCAAGTAGTATATTTGAATCATCAAATAAATTTACAATAAAGTGAGGTAAATTTCCCGAACTTACCCCCACAGGGTTATTTGCAACAAGCAAATACTTAAAACTAATAACGGGTCGTGTTACTTCAAATGCAAACCCCATTGAGGTAACACTACTATTATTTAAACTATCATTTAATTTTATAGCCTGATTACCTTCATAAACTCTAGGTATAGAGACAGATTCCGCAAATAGATTAGGCTCTAAGCCATCATCAACTACTGAAACTTTAGTGTTGAAATTGTTGTATTCTACTTCTGAAAATAGCACATCAATCCCCGAATTATCGTCGCTTATGACATCATAATTACAATCTACTGATTCAACACCAGATTCGTATGTAAAATTAAATTGAGAATCATTAAATGCTTCTGAATCCTGATAAATGCCCCAAACATATTCAAAACTACCATTTACACATGGTCTTTGAGCAAATGCTCCCATAGTTATGGTTATCGCGAGTATAGTTATTAACTTTCTCATACCTATTGCTTGTTAAGTAATAGCTGAACTTGAGCTTTAAGCTCTTTCATTTCTTTTTCTTGCGCTATAAGGTGTAATGTAAGCTCTTCAATTTTTTCTTGTTGTAATTTCACCATATTACCTAATGCTATTCCATCTTCTTCTACTTCCTCAGCACTTGGCATATTTGGTAAATGCCCATTATCTGTTATATATTGCTCTACTTCATTAAGTGGCATAAGTTCATAATCATTTGCAAAAACATAATCAGCCCAAACAGCTTGAAGCCTTACTCTAACCTCTTCAGCTAATATTCCACCACGTACAAAAAGTCTATAATCAGTATAATCTACTAATGTATTAGTAGGGAAATCTCCAAAACCTCCATTTTCAAAGCCAATACCCACTTTTTGAGCATTAAACTTTAATATATTATTATCAAATTCTCCATAAATCAAAGGGTTTGGAGTATTACTATTAGCTATATATAGCCTATGTCCAAGGACTTCATTACTTCCTGCTAAATGACCTATAAATACACTTTGATTGCCTTGATTATTAAACCCTGCCTGTTTACCTATAAAAATATTTGAACTCCCAATACTCTGTGCCCCAGCCGCAGCACCAACAATAACATTGCTACTGCCATCAGTATTATCAACCGCAGCTTCAGAACCAATACAAACATTATGGATACCTTCCCTATTTTCTCTCCCAGCAACAGCACCTATATAAACATTATCATAGCCAATAGTATTTTCATTACCTGCATATGCTCCAACAAATGTATTTGCAAATGCTAACTCATTCATTGTAGAGTTACCCGATGTATTATACCCTGCTCGAAAACCTACAAAAGTACTCCAATTTGTTTGTGCAGTTACAGAATGTCCAGTCCCAGCACCTATGTATGTACCGGCAGAACCTACAGTACCTGGAGTATTAGCTAAAGTAGTACCAGATGTCGGAAAAAAATAGCTGGTTGTCTGAGAATACCCAAAAGCAGTAACTAATAGCCCTGCTGCTAAAAAAAACTTCGTTTTCATAATTATATAATTTAAAATTGGTTACTGTTTTTATTTCTATAAATCTAGATAATACAACACACTTAAGTGTTAATAAAACATAAACATATTATTTTTCTTATTAAAGAAAACAATTTACAACAAAAAAAGAGGCTTAAAGCCTCTTTTTTTGTTACGACACAATAATTATTATATTAATATTCCCATTGTCGTTTTTTGTTTAACTCTTCTTGTGCTTCGAGTACCTCGGTAGGTATTACTTTCAAGAAAGACGGGTGCTGTTCTATAGCATATTCTACTTTCTCTACAATAGACTCGATACTTTCATTATCATAGTCAATATCTAGTGGTTCTTTTATAATAAACGATTGTAATATTCCCTTCTTTTTCATCCTAAGTCCTTTCTTGTCAAAAGAACGACGAAAACCATCTATAACAATAGGTACTACTATAGGTTTATGTTGCTTTATAATATGTGCCGTCCCTTTCCTGATAGGTTTAAAAGGTTTGGTAGTACCTTGTGGGAAAGTTATCACCCAACCATCTTCTAGAGCTTCTCTTATATTTTCGGTATCATTAGGGTTCACTTCACGTTGTACCTCTTTACCCTTAGCACGCCAAGTGCGCTCTACAGTTATAGCACCAGCATAAGCAAGTATCCTTGGTAGTAACCCTGCTTTCATTGTTTCTTTAGCGGCTACATAATATATATTCAGTTTAGGGTTCCATATATAGCCTATGTTTTTAATAGTGTCTTCACGTCCTTTTAAACTAGCGTTAAACACATGAAACATGGCTACTACATCAGCAAAATATGTTTGATGGTTAGATATAAACAGTACATTTCTATCTGGTAATGATCGTATAATTTCAGACCCTTCTATATTCAATTCATTAAAGCCTCTATATCGCCTATGGGTAATCATACCAAAAGAGCGTATTAGCCATTTTTTAAGGAAAAGTATATGTCCGAAAGGATTTCTTTTAAATAATCCCATTTTTAGTATTAAATCTATAAGCAAATTTACAAAAACTGTGCCTTTATAGCACGCTTTTTATCGTTTCTTTAAGCTCACTCATTATCATGGCGGTAGCCCCCCATACAAAATGTTCTTGTATTTTAAATCCTGGTACCTTAATATTGGGTGCATATGATGTTTTCATCTCGGTATCCATAATAATTGAATCATCAAGAAATTCCGATAAAGGCAATGCGATAATTTCGGCAACCTCTACAATATCAGGTTTAAAGTTAGGAGTATTTACTGCCAGTCCTAAAAATGGATATACAAGAAAATTACTTGGTGGTATATAAATTTCAGAAAACGGCATAATAACTTCAATCTCCGAAGAGCTAACCCCCACCTCTTCACATGTTTCTCTTACTGCTGTAGCTTCAAGGCTTTTATCCTCTAGTTCTACCTTTCCGCCAGGAAAAGAAATTTGTGCCGAGTGCACACCTGGATAAGTATTACGTTTTATAAGTGTAAGATGAGTAACTCCATCTTTAGGATAAAAAAGCATCATTACTGCTGATTTTTTAGGTTCTCTCGCTGCGTAGTATTCTGGCGATTGAGTAACCTCTCTTCCTAGAGGTGCCATTTTAATATGAGCAAGAGCAGCTGGTAGCTGTTCTTTTTGTATTTTTGGAATATATTTTATAAAATCGGTAAACTTCATTCGTTGTAAATTACCGCTAAAGATACTTTAAAAAATAGCATCCTAAAAATTATACATGTTTAGTAAAGCCGAAGCACAGCAAATAAAAAAAGAATTTTGGACAACATTTGCAGACACTTATCCTCGAAAATGGATTTTATATGATACGCGTATAAAAGATGTATCCTTTAAATTTTATGTAGATAACAAAAAGGCAATGGTGCTTTTAGATATCGAACCGAAGGAAGATGATAAGCGAAAAATATATTTTGAAAAAATAGAATCTCTAAAAACGATATTGCTCGATGATTTTTTGCCCGATGCAATTATAGAACGTGATTATTATCTAGAAAATGGTAAAGCAATAAGCCGAATATGGATAGAAAAAACAGGAATTAGTCTATATAATAAAGCATCGTGGAATACTATTTTTGATTTCTTTAATGAAAAAATGGATGCCTTTGAACGCTTTTTCTATGAGTATGAAGATTATATTAGAGACCTTGAAATTAATACCTAATAAAAAGACCACCCTTTCACTAGTGAAAGGGTGGTCTTTTTATTAGAGTAAAATTTATCTATATTACATTATCGAATCATAGAAAAATGTCCGCGTAATTCTCTACCATCTTCACGTGTTACTACAAACCAATAATCTGTAGAAGGCAGACTTGCTCCTTGCATAGTACCGTCCCATCCGTCACTTGTAGCGTTTAAAGATGTTATAAATTTACCATAACGATCATAAATAGCAACGTTAAAATTAGGCTCTACAATGGCATGCTTTATATACCATTTTTCATTTACACCATCGCCATTTGGGGTAAAGAATTTAGGGTAATACATTAATACAACTTCTTTACTATCATTACCACAGCCATACATATCTCGTACAAGTACATTATATACACCTGTTTCTAAATTTTCAAAAACATTACTCTCTTGGTAGTTCATACCATCAATAGAATATTCATAACTTCCATTTCCGTCAACATGAACTGTAATAGTATTATCATCTTGTGTCCAGTCTGTAGTCTCTACCTTAACAATCTCTGGTTTTTCAGAAGCCTTAACTTCTATCTCAGTAAAACCATCACAAACTTCTGTACCATAATACTTTTCTACTATAACTGAGTATGTTCCTGGCTCGTTTATATAAATAGTTCTTGTAGTTTCTCCAGTAGACCATAAGTAATTACTATATCCAGCTTCTGCTGTTAATGCCAACTCAATATCATCGCACACAGTACCTGTAGTAGTAATTTGTGGCTCTTGATAATCTCCAGTAAATAATCGGAATGATGTAGTACCATGACAAATATCTATTTCATTATGTACTAGTCTAACATATATAGTTTGACCATTACTTATATTAGTATAGTACTCTGGTAATGGGTTATCATTATTATCAGCATCTTCTTGTGATAAGTGATAAGTAATTGTGTACATAGCACTAAAAAGAGGTCCTAGAATTTGCTCATTCTGGTCTGTTAAATGAAATTCAGAGTTTGTTAAAGATCTAGGCTCTGCACATACTAACATATCATTAGGCTGACTTGCAGCAGCAATAGATGGTAGTTCTTGAAAATTAAACCATTGGGTAACTATATTACCACAAGCATCCTCTAAACTAAAAACATATACAGCAGGTTCTAACTCTCTAAATATATTATTTGCTCCATTATCTATCATAACTGACACACCATCTTTCTCAATAATTTTGAATGATATAGGATATCCTGTAAATTCAAGATACACGTCATTAGGTTCCCCTACACATGCCATAGCATAAGCACTACCTATAGACAATCCATGATCATAACTAAACTGACCTAAATCGCTTATACATATAGTATTTACGGCTGTACCATTGCTAAATGTTTCAAACTTTTTAAGTATTCTAAATGTACCTGAATATGCTAAATTATTTTTAGTAATGTTATTAACTAGTTTTATTCCAGTTGTACTATTGGGTACGCTACCCTCAGTATAAATAGCACTAGTTTGCGGATGTACCCAATTTCCCGTTCCGATATCAAGTTTTTGCAACCAATAATTTGCACCTTCTGTTCCATTACTAGTATCGGTCATTTTTACTGAGAAAGAACCGCAATTAGGTATAAAATCAAAATTATTTTGATCAGAAAAATTATATCCTTCTATATATACAGGCATATCATGCATTATACCACAAATATCCGTCGCTTTAAATATATAATCGCCTTCAGGAAGATCGCTCATGTAAAACTTGCCTGACTCTATATTAAAACTAACATCATAAGGAGTCGATTGCCCAAAACTTACAGGTGCATTAATAATAATTACCTCTGTTAAATGACCATTACCACTCCTTAAACGTACAGAACCATATCCTGTATCACACGATGGTAATGTTGCATCAGCAAAAATTTTCTCAACAAATTCAGGAACTTCCATAACTTCTTCTCTAAAAAAACCACAATCATCTACAAATTGGATAGTATAGATACCTAAAGGAAGATTGTTTAATACTAAAGTACCTAAGCTATTTATATTTGGAGTCACATCGTAAGGCAAAGTATTACTATAAGTAGTAGGCGCAGAAATTATAGTTGCAGAAGCTAATTCAGAATCAGTTACGCTAATTCTTATCTTTCCAAGCTCAGAAAAACAACCATTATTTCTTACTATAACATTCGGATCAGGAATTTGTAACTCTAAAAAAATAGATTCTGTTATAGTACGACCACATGCATCAGTTATACTCACTACATAATTACCAAAAGGAACAGGACTAGATGAATCTCCAAACTCAACATGTCCATCTGTAAAAGTACCATTTACATTTGGGTTAAATAGTACTGGGTCAAACTCGTCAGGAAAACTCAAAAACTCAATAGTAAATGAAT